>DAHXNO010000044.1 GCA_027365345.1 Granulicella sp. | reverse complement strand
TGGTTTGCCTGGCCGATGGCATCAAGGCGCCAAAAGAAGGACGCAAGATGCCCGCCGTCAAGCTGCTCCATCAACAGTCGGCCAGCAGCTCCAAGCCGGGGTCCCCGGCGACAGGTCTTTGTCGCTGGGGTGGGAAGCCGGGGTCCCCGGCGACAGGTCTTTGTCGCTGGGGTGGGAGGCCGGGGTCCCCGGCGACAGGTCTTTGTCGCTGGGGTGGGAAGCCGGAATACATCATGGATCACAGCTTTCAAGCCGTCAGTCTGCTGGTCCAGGGGGCGGGCGGCCAGGTCGCCGCCGTGCCCATGATTTCGCACATCCACGAGGGACTGATCTGGTCCAACCGCGACACCCGCACAAACTGAGAATTATTCTCTGCCGCTACAGGGAGACACAAAACCCCACGGACATCGACATTTCCAGCTTGGAGACCGCTGCATGAGACAGAGAGAACCTGGCACTGTCCAGAAAACATCTTAAAGAACAATAAAACACTTTTCAGGCATTATTTTTGCAAACCGGATAGTGATATGCTCTTGATAGCATTTAAATGCGCGTAATGGGCTTTTGAGGTCATGCTATGCCCCGAAACTCTCTTCTTGAGGCTCCCCCTTATGCGGTGGAGCAGGCACTCCGTAAGTTCGGTTCTAATCTGCGCACGGCACGATTAAGGCGGGGGATCACGATCGCCGAGGTTGCTGGGAAGATTGGAACGGGAACGCGCGCGGTCATGGATGCGGAGCGCGGCAAGGCCTCCACCGGCGTCGCTGTCTACGCGGCTCTGCTCTGGTCCTTCGACCTGCTCCCCGCCTTTGAGGACCTGGCAAATCCCCTGAAGGATGAGCAAGGCCTCCTACTGGCCAGGCGCCGCGAACCAACCCGCGCCCGTCGCGGCCGGGGACTCGACAATGACTTCTAAACCACCGAAAGAATGCTTTGTCTACATCACCCTTCCGGGTACACACACTCCCGTGACCGCAGGAAGATTCGTGATCGAGCAGACACCGGCGGGTGAACCTCTGGGACGATTTGTCTACGGCCGCTCGTACCTTGCCAACCGTGACGCGGTAGAGATCGATCCGGTCGAACTCAAACTATCGGACCGGACCTATGAGACCACGCGCTTGAGCGGTGTCTTCGGGGCCATCCGCGACGCCGGGCCAGACTACTGGGGAAGGCGAATCATCGAGAAGCACGCAGGCCTCCCAAAGCTCGACGAGCTCGATTACCTGCTCGAATCTCCAGACGACAGAGCCGGAGCACTCGGATTCGGCATCGACGTAAAACCTCCCGCCCCACTGCGCAAATTCAACCGAACTCTCGATTTGCCTCATCTTCAGAAAACCGCAGAGGCTCTGTTGCGGAATGAAATTCCAGAGAATCCCAATGTCCCGCAGGTTCAGGATCTTCTCTTACTGGGAACGTCGATGGGAGGGGCCCGTCCCAAAGCCGTCGTGGAGGACCAGGAGGGGCTCTGGATTGCCAAATTTGAACGCTCCGACGATCGCTGGAACTGGGAGCGGGTAGAGCACGCGATGTTGCGGCTGGCGCGGCAGTGCGGTATGGATGCAGCGGAGAGCCGCGTTGAGCGCGTTGGGGGAAAAGACGTGCTCATGGTGAAACGGTTTGATCGCACTCGTAGCGAGGACCGCAGCGCCTACCTACGCAGCCGGATGATCAGCGCCCTCACCGTGCTTCGCGCGGACGATGCGGTATCCGTGCGAGAACGCTGGTCCTATGTTCTTCTTGTAGAAGAGATCAGGCGTGTGGCGCCAGAACCGAAGAAGGCGGCCCGTGAGCTATTCCGGCGCATGGCCTTCAACGCATTGATCTCCAACACGGACGATCACCCGAGAAATCACGCTCTGATTGCACCTGGCCGAGATTGGATGCTTTCACCGGCCTATGACCTCACTCCCACACCTTCGCTTAGCCAGGAGCGCCGCGACCTGGCCATGGAATGCGGAACTCTGGGCCGCTACGCCAATCGAGCCAACATCCTTTCCGAGCACAGGCGCTTCCTGCTCGAACGCGAGGAGGCGGAACGGATATTGGATGACATGATGAAACAAGTCGCGAATACCTGGGAAGAGACGGTTCTTTCATGCGGCGGTTCACAATACGACGTGGAAGCCATCCGGCCTGCGTTCGTGTACCCCGGCTACTCGCTATGAATGCAGTTTCTCTCGACCTTCAACTCTCACAGCATTTCGCCCAGCCAATCCTCGCCTTCCGCAAACCGGATAGCGCAAAGGCTACAACCGCTCACCACAAACGAGCTTCTCCGGAGGGTAGGAAGGAGATCCCTGAGAGCACCGTCCCAGACGCCAGGACACGCCGGATGGTCCCGGGGTTATCCCCGCTGCGCAGGCTCGCTGCCTGCAAAAGGCGCAGCGCCTCCGCCGGAGTCGCTCCCTGCGGCAATCGAAAGATCCACGGAATGTTGGCCGAGGTCAGCGAGGTATCCCTACTCAAAGACACCACGGGAACAAAGCACTTGAGCGCCATCTGTTCAGCCAGATGACTGGAGGCGCGATCCAGCGCCACAATCGCGAGAGCGTGCTCCTCGGTGAGCGCTTGGACCAGTTGCGTGGATGCCACGCCCCAGTTCTGGCCGCTCTCCACCGGCACCAGAACCCATGAGCGCCCATGTGCGGCTCCGGCCTGGAGAACAGCCTGAACCTGCTGGGAGCGTGCGATGGTCTCTGCCAAAGGGCCAAAGAGAACCACGCGCAACGGGCCGGCGGGAGGATCGGCGGGACGCGGACCGTTATACGCGACCCCATCCTCCCCCACGCGCGCGTAGGGCGTCCGCTGTGCAGACGATGGCTGCTCCGCGCCCGGCGCCTCAGACGGCGCCGACGACGCGGCGATCTGCGCCGGCTCCGCTGTCTTGCTCATCCTCGCCAGGCGATAAGAGATCGTCCCGTCATGCACCGTGCCGATGTACATGGGCGAGACGTTTTTCTCGTTGGGATCAAAGACCATGTGCCCGGTCACGCCATCGTACTGCCGGGTATCATCCAGCGCGTCCTGGATGCGGATACGGTTCAGGCCGGCCTCGCAGATGGAGTTGAGCAGAATATTCATGGCGTCGTACGCCAGAGAGGCGAACTGATCCGGCTCCTGGTGGAAGCGCGCATCAAAGCGGCGGTTGAAAGCTATCCAGCGCGCGTCTTTACGCGTGGGATTGTAGGGAAAAACCGCTTCAAAGCCTTCGGCAGCGGACCCAGCCTGGGCCAGCATCTCGCCGCCCAGCGTGCGGTAGGAGCCAAAGACCCGCTGCTTCATGCCCAACTCATGCATCTGCTTAAGGATGTTGGCTGTCTCGCTTTCATCCGCCCACAGCACAATGCCGTCGGTGCGCGACTCCTGAATGACCCGCAACTGCCGAGTAAAATCCGTATCGCCGGCCATGAACTTCTGCTCAATCACCACGGGATGCCCCAGGCGACGCGAAGCATCGCGAAACTTAGGGACACCCATGCGGCCGTAACGGTTGTTAAGGCGCAAAATGGCAACGCGCTTCAGACCAAGCTCCGTATAGATGCGGCGCGCCAGCGTATAGCTCTGCACGCGGTCGTCCTGCAGGACGGTGAAGTAGAACGGAACGCTGGTTTCCGGGATGGTGGGATCCGTAGAGGCTGAATTGACGATAGGAATTTCTGCTTTCAGCGCAACCCTCAGCATGATATGGGTTGACTCTGAGTTGATCGAGCCAAAGATAGCCCAGTCCTTGTCGTCGTAGATCATCTTCACGGCGGCATCGGAGGCCGAACCCCAGATGTCTGGAAAGGTAGGGCGCTGGGGGCCGGAAGCAGCCTGCTCCTGCCAGTTGTTGTAGTCATCGTGGAGCATCAGGCGGAAAGGCTTGCCCCCGTAGCCGCCCTGCGCATTGGCTTCTTCCACGGCCAACTGAGCGCCGTGCAGCATGCGCAGGCCGGAGCCGTAGTCCGGGTCATCGGGCTGGATGGGGCCGACAAAACCGATGCGCACCTCCTTGAGCCCCTTGGGCTCCGGCTTGGCGCGGCCTGGCCCGTTCCAGATCGTCGGCTGGGTGTAATTGAGATAATACGGCTTGACGAACCTGGAGTAAGGGCTCATATCCTCCGGTTCGTTCGCATACGGCTCAACCGTGCGCATGGGCGGTGGTCCGGGTGGATGGGCGCCACACGAGCAGACGCGCCTGGGCGCATCGGCGCTTTGCGCCGATGCATCTGCCTGCTGTTGAGCGAAGGCGAGCGCAGCCCCGCCCACAGCGCAACAACAGGCCGCAGCCAACAACCTGTTACGCATAGCCGCTACTCCCTGGCCGTTGCAGCCTTGTCGTTACGAAACATCGCAATGGCTTCAATCTCAATCAGCAGTTCGGGCCGGCAGAGAATGGCTTGAATACCCGTGGAAGCCGGTAGCGGATCGAGCCCCTGCTCCTTGTAAAACGCCGTCCGCTCTTCGTTGAAGGCCTCATAGTCGCGCTCAATGTCGCGCAGGTAGCAGGTGGTGCGCACAATGTCATGCCAGGTGCAGCCTTCGCTGGCCAGCAGGCCGGTGATGTTGGAGAAGGTACGCCGCAACTGGGCGCGGAAGTCGCCGATGTGCACGCTCACGCCATGCTCGTCAATCGACGCCGTACCGGAGATCAGCAGGATGGTCACGCCGCCCAGATCGATCCTCATGCCGCGTGAAAACGAGCTTGGCTTGGCGTAGCAATACGCCTCATTCAGCACGCCGTAATTGGTTATGGCGCGCTTTTCAATCGGTGCGTGGGCAATGGTTTCCAGAAGTTCGGCAATTCCGCTCATGGTAATGGCTCCTTAGGGTTGGGGTTCGAAAATTCCGTGGCTCAGGCCTCCGGCCGTGGCGACCCAGATGTCGCGGCCTTGAAAATCGATGCCGAGCATATAGTTGTTGGCTGGCGCGGTCGTTACAGAAATATGGCTGATCTTGCCGGCGGCATCGCGGACCGTCATCTCCGGCTTGCCCGTGGTCAGCGACGGCGTGTAGACGGCCCAGTTAGCGCCGTCGTAATAGGCCAGGCCCTTGTCCGTGCAAAACCACGCATGATGAGCGTCCACGCCTTTCACGAAGTTGGTGAAGTTTGACGGCAATCCGCTGTCTTTGGTCAGGAAGTTTTGCCAATAACGTCCGTCATAGCGGCTATTGCCAAAGTACGTGGCGGCCCACACCGTCTTGTCCACATAACTGACGGAAGAGACGATGTCATGGATCAGGCCTTGATTTTTGAACAGCACAATCTCCAGCTCGTGATCCGGGTCTTCGTAGATATCCCACAATTTGGTCTGCTGGTTGTACTCCAGTAAGCCGCTGCCCCAGACAGCCAGATATACCTTGTCCGGCGCCGCAGAGACGCCGTAGACCCAGATCTCCTTCATGGGAGTATTGCTATCGGTATAAATCGACCACTGCCCCGTATCCAGATTCAACCGGGAGGCTCCGGCGGCCGTGGCGACCCAGACATTTTCTTCTTCTACGGAGACGCCGTAGACGATGTTATTGCTCAACCCGGAGTTCAACTGCGTATAGGTGTCGATGATGCGTCCGCCGGAGATCCGGTTCAGACCACCCATGGTTCCAGCCCACACATCGCCGGTGCGCTTGTCCAGCGCCAGTGAGAGCACGGCCTGCTGCGCCAGGCCATCCTTGGTGGTATAGGTCTTCCACTTTCCATGCTCGTACTCCGCCAGTCCATCGTCCGTGCCGGCCCAGATGCGGTTTCCATCCACCAGCACGCAGTAGACGTGATCGTTGGGCAGGCCATTCGCGGTGGTGTAATTCACAAAGCGGTAGTGCGGCATCTGGGGTAACTGCTGAGGAGGAGCGGCCATCGCGCAGGTTCCAGTCACCGCCAGCACGGCGGCAAGCCAACCCGTATGGATTTTGCGCTTCATCTTCGCCCTTCCTTTCATCGCGTCTTCAGGTACTCGATCAGGTCGTTCAGTTCGTCTTTGGCCAGGTCGTTGGTGCGGCCGTGCCGGTCCTGCGGGTTGTAGATGGTCCAGATCTCCTCCAGCGAAGCGGCCCGGCCATTGTGCAGATAAGGCGCGGTGAGCGCGATGTTGGTCAACAGTGGGGTGACGAACAGTCCGGAATCGTCGCCCGGTCCCTTTGTTCCCACGTCGAACTTCTTGTGGTCGGTTCCCAGTGGGCCGCTGTGACAATAGTTGCAGCGGTTCGTCAGCGGAATAGGCTTGCCGAAGTCATCCACCGTGCGCTCAAAGATTGCCTTACCCCGCTCCTGCGCCGGCGTCAGGTTGCCGCCCGGCAGACGCCAGCGGTTGGGCCGCTCAGGCAGGCTGTTGATATAGGCGCATACATCCGCAAGAGTGCGAACGTCATAATTCTGGCTGCGCCATATGAACTTTTCCGTCCGCGGCCCACCCTGGGTTGGCAGGTTGGGATTGACGCCGCTCCAGTCGTAGGGCGCCGCGTCCCGGATGCCTTCCAGCAGCATGTTGTCCACAATGTTCCGGGCCAGGCCGTCCGGCTCAAAATCCCACTGCATAGCATCGAAGGTGGAGTCGATGTGGCAGTTAACGCAGCCCATGGCGCCATGGAAGGCATAGTGACCGCTATAGAACGCCTGTTCGCCGCGGCGTAGAGCCTGAATCTGCTTGATGGTGCTCAACTTCATCCGTTTGGCATTCCGATGGTGCTCGTCGATATGGCAGGACTTACACCGCCTCTGCCCCGGCGCGGCATTCGTCATCCCAGCGAACATC
Source organism: Granulicella sp. (assembly GCA_027365345.1). Lineage (GTDB taxonomy): Bacteria > Acidobacteriota > Terriglobia > Terriglobales > Acidobacteriaceae > Granulicella. Next base: position 5,496 of record DAHXNO010000044.1, on the reverse strand, counting down.
TGCAGCCCGAATTGCAGAGACCACATCTGCTTGGATCCAGCCAGACCAATTGTGGAGACGACGTTGTTGCTGCGCGTATCGATCACGCTGATGGTGTCATCCAGCCGGTTCGCCACCAGCAGGCGACGCCCATCGGGACTGACCGCCACGCCGTGCGCGTCATGCCCTGCCGGGATCCGCTTGACCACGTAATGAGCGCCCGCGGCCAGGTCATACACGATTGGCCCGCGATGCGCGCGGACATAGCGCAGCAGGCGTGGAAGATCGATGGCAACCACCGCCTCCGAGCCGCCGCAGCTCACATAGAGCCGCGAACCATCCGGCGTAATGGCCACACCAAACGGCCGCACCGCAAAGTTCTCCAGATCGTCCAGCGGCACTTCAACGGTCTTATTGCCCACCGCCGGTCCAAACAGTGTGAGCGTATTCTCAAACACCCAGCCGGACTCAACCTGCGTTACCGGCAGCAGGTTCTTGGGATGCATCTCCGCCACAACGCCTAGCCGACTATCGGAGGTAAACGCGACATGAAATACCCCGGCGGCGCTGGGCAATGGGATGTGACCGACAACCTCTGCGGTTCGCGCGTCAATCACCGTCACTTCCGACTCCGGCGGCGTGCGCCAGGGCGTCGGATTGGGATAGACATGGGTCACATAGAGCCGCTTTCCGTTGGGCGCAAGCGTTATGTAGCTTGCACCGCGTCCAGCCGCCAGCCGCTTCACCTCTGCTCCCGTCGCGGCATTCAGCACGGCAACGTCATTGCTGATCCGATTGGCGACGTACAGATACTTATCCGCGGAATCATCCACCACGCTGGATGGCTCCATGCCCACGTGCCAGGTGGCTGTCACCTTGAGCGCATGCGTGTCGATCACGGAGAGGGTGTCATCCCAGGAGTTGACGACAAAAAGACGGCTCTCGTCGGGAGAGAGCGAAAAGCCGCGCGGCTGATGGCCTACCGGGATGGTTGCGATCGAGGCGTAGGTGGCGCCGTTGAAGACCCGCACCTCCCCGCTCTGGCAGAGCACGTAGAGGCGCGAACCGTCGCGCGTAAACAGCATCTCCTCCGGCGAAGCGTAATTGAGGATCTGGCTGCTACCGGAGTTCGTGGCCGCCCCCACTGTTCCGGGACGCCAGAGACGCATACCGCATAGCCCCGCGACCAATACACTGAGAGTCGCGATCCAGACAGAATCGATGCGGCGGCCATGGAGAGAGCGAAGACTCATCGTGCCTGCCTTCCCGGTTCCTGGATGGTGAGCACGCGGTCCACCGGTTGATTGGTGAGCGTCTGCACTAAGCCGCTGGGCCAGCGCACGGTGATCGTGCTGATCAAATCCGCCTTGCCCAGCCCAAAGTGCACGCGGCCGTCATTCCGGGAGAGATAGCCGGAACTGGCCACCCGCTCGGCGGTTTGGCGAACCCCTCCCGCATAGACCTCAATGCGGGCTCCCACGCCGTCGCGGTTGCTCCTCGCCAGGGGATCTCCCGCCGCCACGCCGACATCGCCCTTCCTCATGGCGCCGACCAGCTTGATCTCCGCCCAGTGGCCGGTGTTGGCAGAGACGTTGTGCAGCAGCGTTCCCTCTGAACCCAGATTGACCACGTAGGCGTCCATCTTGCCGTCGTTGTCGTAATCAGCAAAGCACGCTCCGCGCGCCACCGTGCGCACGCTCAGCACAGAGCCCGCCTGGCGTGACACGTCAGCGAATTTGCCGTTGCCTAACCCACGGAACAGCGTGTGCTCCATCGGAATCATGTGGGTAAGGCCGCCGTGGAACACCAGGATGTCGAGCTGGCCGTCGTTGTCAAAGTCAGAGACGCCGCTGCCCCAGCTCACATATTGCCCCTCAACCTGAGAGATGCCGCTGGCCGCCGTAACATCTTCAAAGCCCTGCCAATTCGCCTTTGGTGGGGAAGATCCGAGTTGCGGAGCGCCCAGATTTTTCAGGAAGCGGTTGTAACTTCCGTCCGTCACCCACAGGTCCAGGACCCCACGGTTCCAAAAGTCCGCCGCCACCGGACCCATGGACGATGTGGCTTCGCCATCCTGTCCGTAGGCCGCGCCGGTGTCATTGGCGATCTCCTGAAAGGTTCCATTGTGCATGTTATGGAAGAGGAAGTTCGCAATGTCGTCATTGGTTACGTAGATATCGTCCCAGCCGTCGTTGTCCAGGTCGGCTGCGGTTACGCCCATGGTGCGGCCGATGTAGGCGCTGATACCGGACTGCTTTGAGACGTCGGTAAAGGTTCCGTTGCAGTTGTTATGGAACAGCATGTTGGATTCGCCCGCGTAGTCGAGCGGCCCGGGATAGTTGTCCGCTGCATAATAGGTGCGGTATTTGGGATCGAACTTGACATACCGGCCCACAAAGAGATCCACACAACCGTCGCGGTCGTAGTCCAGCCAGGTGGAACTGATGGCCCAGCCCTTCACGTTGATGCCGGCCTGCTTGGTCACATCGGTAAACGTGCCGTTGCCGTTGTTGTGGTAAAGAATCACCTTGCCGTAACCCGTCACCAGCAGATCTTCATGACCATCGTTGTCGTAGTCTGCGGCTGTAACGGCAACGCCATACAGATCCGGATCGAGGCCGGACTGAGCGGTGACGTCCGTGAAGCGGCCGTTGCCGTCATTGCGATACAGATGGGCGTGCGGCGGAGGATCAGGCTTTACTCCAAGCGGAGCCGATGTCATGTCAGGACCAAGCGTGCGTCCATTCACCACAAAGAGAGACTCACGGCCGGAGTTGTTATAGTCAAACCACAAGCAGCCTGCCCCGGTTCCTTCCAGCAGCGAACTCAGCTTGGCCGAGCCGAAGCTGTGAACAAAATGGATTCCGGACTGCTGGGTGGCGTCTTCAAAGCGGATCGTAGACTGGCCGCCGCCCTGGCTGGCGACGGCAGCAGCAGGCTGCTGCGGCGGCGCGGCGCTTTGCGCGGCGGTTAGTGAAGCGGCGCTTAGAAAAAGAAGTAGCGATCGAATCATCATCTCGACGTGCCTCCCGGCGAACCGTGTTGCACCGCTGCGTGGAGCGAGGTTCCGGTCAAATCAAAGGGCGTGGTGCTGCGCTGCAATATCTCCGGCACGCGATTCTCCGGCGAGAGCGCCGGTCCCGTATGGCAGCCGACGCAGGCGCGCTGCTCGCCGGCGCGGACCCAGAACCAACCATGCTCGCGGCGTATCACCTCGCCCTTTTGATCCAACAACAGGAAGCGGATCGGCCGGTCGGGAGGAACGGACACATAGAAGGAGCCATCCGGCGCAACCGGCGCCGTTCCGTTTACTTCCACATGTCCGTTCGCATCCTGCGTCTCCAGACGGACCGCTGCGGGCGCCTGCTTCAAATTCCCTGCAAGCGACAGCCGCGAGTCAAGCGCCAGCAGATTGGCGTAGTTCCAGGGGTGCAGGTCAGACGGAAAGCGCCGTGGCGGAACGCGCGCTGCGGTCAGCGTCGGCTGAACCAGATCTTCACCACGCTCCTTCAACACTGTCTGCAACGACGCGGCGCCCGGCTTCCATTGGTCAATCTGGTAATGCGCTTCGCCGGCCTTGCGCGCGCTCAGCAGCCATTGGCCAGAGGCGGTCTCTGCAATCCCGCCGGCATACTCCGCCCGCGGAGCGGCTACAGGCGTCTCATGCGCGAGCGCAGAGGTAAAACGCGCCAGCGTGCTGCCGTGCGTAAAGATCAGGTCGCCAGAGGCCAGTTGCGAGCCGCCCCAGCGCGCTCGGCCGTGGTCGCAGCGGTACGCCTCCACGCCGGAACCGTCGGCGTACACCAGATACAACTCAGGCATCCGGCCTTCTCCCAACGGAAAGCCGGATTCAAACAGAATGCGTCCATCGGCAATCACCTCCGCCGGAAAGGCGTTGGCTCGCATGGGCGTGAGCGGAAGCACGCCCGGCCCCGCCGTCGGGTTCAGGAAAGGAACCTTGGGCGGATGGCCATCTTCGGCAGACTGAAGCTGAAAACCATCCTGGGTGCGCTGCGCCCACACCATGCGGCCACCGGGCAGATAGAGGGGACGTTCGGCATCGCTTTGGGTCTCCATCACCTTGCGCACCGAACCATTCGCCAAAGTCAGCTCGTAGATCTGCCACGGATCCGCCGCTGCTTTCTTGCCGGCAAACAGCACCCTCTTCCCATCAAAGGAGACGCTGGCGTCCGCGCTATCGGCAAAGCCGGCCACCAGCGGCTCAGCCTTGCCGTCGCGTACCAGCAGTAACTGCGCTCCCTTCGGAAAGCGCTCGGCGCCACGCAACTCGGCGAGCGGCCTATACACCGGGGCAGCGGTCACGATGAAATCACCGTCGGCCTTTGCCGCCGCGGTCGGGGCAAACAGGCTCATCGTAGCCAACATGGCCAGAGCGGAGCCGGCGGCAAGGCCCCAGGACGCAAGCCTCATCTCATCGCCTCCACCAGACAAAGCTCAGCGGCCTTCTCTCCATCCAATGCGCGGCCGCGCAGTTGCCGTCCCTGCAACTCCACCCAGGGCCGCAGCGCCTCCATCATGGCGTCAAACTCCACAAAGTCCAGCGACTGCTCGCCATCGCTCCACGCCTGCTTTGGATCCGGGTGCACCTCCACCAGCAGCCCATCCGCACCGGCGGCAATGCCGATGCGCGCCAGCGCGGCAACCAGATCTCGATGCCCGCACGCGTGGCTGGGATCGGCGATCACAGGAAGGTGCGAGATCTGCTTGAGCAGCGCGATGCCGGCGGCGTCAAAGGTGTTGCGCAGAGCCGTATCAAAGGTGCGAATGCCGCGCTCGCACAGAATCACGTTGGGATTGCCGCTATCGAGGATGACTTGTGCTGCGCGCAGCAGGTCAGCGATGGTGGCCACCAGGCCCCGCTTCAGCAGGATGGGCCTGCCGGAGCGAGCTGCGGCCTCCAGCAGCGATTCGTTCTCCATGCTGCGCGAGCCGATCTGCAGAATATCGGCATATTCAGCCACCACGGGAGCGTCACGCTCCGACATCACTTCCGTCACAATGGCCAGGCCGCTTTCACGGCGCGCTTTGGCCAGCAGCTTCAGGCCCTCAAGCCCAAGCCCCTGAAAACTGTAAGGAGAACTGCGCGGCTTGAAGGCTCCTCCGCGCAGGATGCGAGCCCCCGCGCGGCGCACGCGATGGGCCGTAGACAAGAGCTGGCGCTCCGTCTCCACAGAACACGGGCCCGCCGTGAGGACAAACTCATCCCCGCCGATACAGAAGTCGAGCACCGGCACCGTCGTCCGCCGGCGCCGCGCACCGATCAGGACGTCCGGTGTTTCGGCAAATTGCTCCTGCCATTTCTCGCGCAATCTGTGCACTCCAGTTCTGGAAGACCAGCCTAGCGCGCACAGAGACGAATATGCCTCCACCGAAAGGTGGAGAGCCTCATCATGCGTGATACAGATCACAATTTTGCCGAATCGCGCCTCGCGGCCCACCGAAAAGGGCGAGAAGAAGAAGAAGAGGAGGAGGAGATCAGACGGTGGCCGACGGCGG
>DAHXNO010000040.1 GCA_027365345.1 Granulicella sp. | reverse complement strand
GCAGGGGGTTGGCTTCCGATCTTGCAGGTCACCTGAGACGTGAGGCTGCCGGGGCTGGGTGAGGACGAGTTGCGACGGTCCGGGCTGGAGTCTGGCGAGTGTGCTTTCCAAACCACCCAAATTTCGTTACACTTACCTCTGGTGCGTGTACCTTCCGCCGTCTCTGTTCGAGCTTCTCCGGTGCAGGATCGCCGGGGGCAGGCAGAGGCTATCAGAAGCCCACGAGACAGGTTTACAGGGAAACTACTGCAGATGGAGCAGCTTCGCGCGGTGTTGTGCAAGGCGCGTCGGCCTTCATCGGAGGAGACTGTTTGTCGAAGGAAGATGCAATTGAAGTGATGGCGGTGGTTTTGGAGACGCTGCCGAATGCGTTGTTCAAGGTCGAGCTCGAAAACAAGCATCAGGTACTGGCGCATGTTTCGGGCAGAATGCGCAAGAACTTCATTCGCATCCTCCCGGGCGATCGAGTCGCCATTGAGCTGAGCCCGTATGACCTGAACCGCGGCCGGATTGTCTACCGCTACAAGTAGCGTTGGAGCCGACGCCAGAGAGTCGCAGGGCTCAGGCTGTGAAGATGCAGGCATGGGATAGGTTACAAGCGGTCTGGAGGCGGTCTGGAAGTGGTCTAGGGGGTTCGATTTCCCCAAGGTGACTAGCTCTGGGCGAGATGCAAAAAAGAGAGAAGTTGAGGAGTTGTTGAGATGAAGGTTCGTGCGTCAGTCAAGAAGATCTGCGACAAGTGCAAGGTGATTCATCGTCGCGGAGTGGTTCGTGTGATCTGTGAGAACGCGAAACACAAGCAGCGCCAGGGATAAGGAAGTTCAGATCTCTGGTCCGTGTGGCCCCATTGGGCGAGTTCGCCGAAGTCAAGGCGTGCGATGAACCCGAAGGAGACCGCAGCAGATGGTTTGCTGCCGGTCAGCCGCGAAATCGATAACCCCGCTTTCGGAGAAGAGCTTCGGAGGCTCAACGGAAAGGTACACCATGGCCCGTATCGCCGGCGTCGATCTGCCCCCTCATAAGCAGGCTCGTATCGCCCTAACCTATATATTCGGCATTGGAAACCCGCGTGCGCTCAAGATTCTGGAGGAGGCCGGGGTAGATCCGTATGCCAAGATGGCCAGCCTGGATGAGGATCAGCTCAACAGGATTCGCCAGGTGATTGAAGCGCAGGGCGGCATTGAGGGCGATCTCCGCAAGGAGGTATCGCTGAACATCAAGCGCCTGATCGAGATTCAGTCCTACCGTGGCCTGCGCCACCGGCGGAGCTTACCGGTACGCGGCCAGCGCACTCACACCAACGCTCGTACCCGCAAGGGCCCCCGCAAGGGCACGGTTGCTGGTAAGAAGAAAGCGACCAAGTAACTTATGGCAAAGTCACAGAATAAGGGTACCGGCGCGAAGGTCGGAAAGAATAAGAAGTTCAAGCGGCGTGAGCGGAAGAATGTTCCGTTTGGACTGGTCTTTATCCAGGCCAGCTTTAACAACACGATTGTGACGATCACTGACCAGCAAGGCAACACGCTGAGCTGGAAGAGCTCAGGTTCGCTGGGTTTCCGGGGATCGCGTAAGGGAACGCCATTTGCGGCGCAGCAGGCGGCGGTGGGAGCGGCTACGGCGGCTCGTGACCATGGTTTGCGTTCTGTGGATGTGCGGGTGGCGGGACCAGGTTCGGGACGCGAGTCGGCGATCCGGGCTCTGGCGGCTGCCGGTATTGAGGTTCGCTCAATCCGAGACGTGACGCCGATGCCGCATAACGGATGCCGGCCACCCAAGCGCCGCCGAGTGTAACGGCAAGCGGCGCGCTCAGGATCCAGCGCCGCCGAGTGTAGCGGCAAGCGAAGAGCAGTACGCCCTCGCCACACAGCAAGTGTGGCGAGGGAGAGTTTGATCGGCTGAGATCGAGGCTGAACTAAAGGATTTGAGGCGATGCATTTGCAGGGTGACCTGAGTTCGCCAGCCTGATCTTGTGTTGCATGATGTGGGATCGCGAAGAAGCGCTGCCAGCGTGTAAAGCGATCGACAACCGAAGTATGGGAGAGAGAAGATGGCGCGTTATACAGGACCTGTCTGCCGCCTTTGCCGGCGTGACGGAACAAAATTGTTTTTGAAGGGCGCGAAGTGTTTTACCGATAAGTGCCCGGTTGAGAAGCGCAACTTCCCGCCTGGCCAGCACGGCCAGAGCAAGAAGGCGAAGAAGCTGATCGGCTACGGCCTGCAACTGCGAGAGAAGCAGAAGGCCAAGCGCATCTACTTCACGCTGGAGACGCAGTTCCGCGCTTACTACGAGAAGGCAGCCAACCGCACCGGCGTGACCGGTGAACTGCTGTTGCAGCAACTGGAGACCCGGCTGGATAACGTCTGCTACCGGCTGGGCTTAGCGATGAGCCGCCGCCAGGCTCGTCAGGTGGTTCGCCACGGGCATGTGCAGGTGAATGGCCGCAAGGTGAACATTCCGAGCTTCCAGTGCAAGGTTGGCGATGTTGTGGCAGTCCGGGAAGGTTCGCAGAAGATGGCGCTGTTGGAGTCCGCCAGGAGCTTCGTCTCTGGGCAGAGCCGCGTGAACTGGATCGAAGTGGCTGCGGACGGTCTTTCCGGCCGCATTCTTTCCACGCCCAAGCGCGAGGACGTGAACCTGCCGGTAAATGAGCAGCTCATCGTGGAACTTTACAGCAAGTAATCCGTGGACGTTTCTGGTAGGTGGTTTGTTCTTTGGCTGTGAGCCCGCGTGAGTACGCCAGCGATGGCATGCGGGCTCACAGCAAGCGAGCAGGAAGACGACAGGCCGAACCGATAACGCACTGAAACTCACTTAAACGAAGTACGACCGTTAGCCGCGCAGAGTGCTTCGCACGGCGACGAATGAAAGGACTCACCATGCTTTGGAGAGGTTTTCAAAAGCCCAAGCGTCTTGCCGTTGATCAAGAGACACTGACCAACACTTACGGAAAGTTTTCTGCGCAGCCGTTCGAGCGTGGGTTCGGCACCACCATAGGCAATGCGTTGCGGCGCACGCTGCTTTCCTCGATTGAGGGCGCGGCCGTCACTGCGGTTCGCATTGAGGGAGTGCTGCACGAGTTCCAATCGATTGCCGGCGTTGTAGAAGATGCGACCGATATCGTGATGAACCTGAAGCAGATTCCGTTCAAGCTGAACGGCGATGGGCCTAAGGCTTTGTATGTGCGTTCGGATGCGGCGGGTGTGATTACCTCGGGGATGATCGAGGCTGACTCCGATGTGGAGATTCTGGATCCGAATGTTTACATCTGCACGGTCTCCGAGGGAGGACGCATTGATATGGAGATGCGTTTGAAGCGCGGCCGTGGCTATGTCTCAGCGGATAAGAACTTTGACAGCGATCTGGGGATTGGGTTCATTCCCGTGGACTCGGTGCACTCGCCGGTGCGCAAAGTGAACTATCTGGTGGAGGCGGCGCGTCTGGGCCAGATCACCGATTACGAGAAGCTTACGCTGGAGATCTGGACCAACGGAACGATTTTGCCGGCCGATGCGCTGGGGCTCTCCGCCAAGCTGCTCAAGGACCACATGACGATCTACATCAACTTCGAGGAGGAGATGGAGGCCGGCGCGGATGGCGGGCAGGATTCGCTGATGATCCGCAATGAGAACCTGAATCGCTCGGTGGAGGAGTTGGAGCTCTCTGTGCGCAGCTACAACTGCCTGAAGAACGCCAACATTGCCACGATCGGCGAGTTGATTCAGAAGACCGAAGCGGAGATGCTGAAGACCAAGAACTTTGGCCGCAAGAGCCTGAATGAGATCAAGGAGATTCTTGCGCAGATGGGACTCTCGCTGGGCATGAAGATCGACGAGCAGGGGAACCCGGTTCCGGGCCCCACATCGGTTCTGCCCGCGGCTACGCTGGCGGCCAGCTACGCGAACTTTGACGACGAGGAAGAAGACGAGGAAGACGACGAGGAGCAAGATGGCCTCGACGTCGAGCCGGAGACGTTCTAACCCAAGCAGCGTTTGGTTTGGATGTCAGTCCGTGTGGGATGCCGCCGAGGGAGCGATTCGGCACGGAGGGTTGAGGGGCCGGGAGAGCTTCCCGGGCCATGATTTTCAAGGCGATGCCGCGTGGCAGAAGTCCATGGGGCATCGCTGGTCTCCCTGAACAACCAAACGCTTTGCAGTAAACCATCCCTGAAGAAGTTCCGAGCCGGGCAGAAGTCCGGGTCGAAGGAGATTGATATGCGCCACCGTAATGGCGGTTTCAAGCTGGGACGCAATACCAGCCATCGCCGTGCTTTGCTTCGCAACCTTGTGACGTCCGTTGTTCTGAACGATCGCGTGCACACCACCCTTACCAAGGCCAAGGCGGCCAAGCCACTGGTGGAAAAGATGATTACGCTGGGAAAGAAAGGGAGCGTGCATGATCGCCGCCAGGCGCTGGCTTATCTGATGACCGCGGAGTCGGTGGATCGTCTGTTCGAGACGGTCGCGCCGCGCTATGGTGACCGCGCCGGCGGATACTCCCGGATTGTGCGCACCGGACCGCGCCAGGGAGACGCCTCCGAGATGGCATTTCTTGAGTTGTTGGGCGCTGAGCAGGACTTGAGCGAGAAGGCTCAAAAGCGCGCTGAGGCTCGCGCCAAGCGCCGCGAAGAGATGCAGAAGCAGATGGCGGAGAGCGGCCGGGCCGAGCCAAGCGAGCCTGGGACCGAGCCGTAGAACCTTCTTGCAGGCGGGCCTCATGGTCTGCCGTGGCTTCTTCCGTGGCCGTCTTGCTTTGCTTGGCCCGCATGTTATGAGAAAAGCGCATCTTTCTGGATGCGCTTTTCTCGTATTCCGATAGACTATCAGGAATGGCGGAGAAGGAAGGTTCCTAACCCGAATGCCCATCGTTGAACTGAATAGAGTGCGCAAGGTCTACGACACCAAGGTAGCCGTGGAGGGCCTCTCCCTGACTATGGAGCCGGGAACGATGTTTGGTTTGCTGGGACCGAATGGTTCGGGCAAGACCAGCACCATTCGCATGATGATCGGCATGACCATGCCGGACTCCGGTTCGGTGAAGCTGTTCGAGAGGCCGCTGCAACGGGAGATGCTGAGCCGGGTGGGATACCTGCCCGAGGAGCGCGGCCTGTACAAGAAGATGAAGGTGCTGGATCAGCTTGTCTTCCTGGGGCAACTCCACGGGTTGAGTGAGGCGACGGCCAGGGAGCGGTCACTGGCCTGGTGTGAGCGGATACAGATTACCGAGGCGATCGGAAAGAAGACCGAAGATCTTTCCAAGGGCATGCAGCAGAAGATCCAATTTATTGCGGCGTTGCTGCATGACCCGGAGCTGGTGATTATGGACGAGCCGTTCAGCGGGCTGGATCCGGTGAATGCTGAGCTGCTGTTGAACACGCTGGTGGACCTGCGCAGAGAGGGTAAGGCGGTGCTGTTCTCCACTCATCGTATGGATCAGGTGGAGAAGATGTGCGATGCGATTGCGTTGATCTCGCGGGGCCGGCTGGTGCTGAGCGGGTCCATGCGCGAGGTGAAGGCCCGCTACCCGCGGAATCGGGTGCACATAGTCTTCTCCGGGGATCAGAGCTTTCTGGGGCATCCAGAGGTGGAAGAGGCAAAGAACTATGCAGGGGTTGCGGAGCTGAGTCTGTACCACGAGGCGGGGGCGCAAAAGGTGCTTGCCGAGGCGATTGCGCGCGGTACGGTGGTGCACAAGTTCGAGGTGAAGGAGCCGACCCTGGAAGAGATCTTTATCGAGCACGTACGGGCCAGCTTTGATGGGGAAGAGGCAGGGGGGACCGCGGATGCCTAATCGACTGCAAAGTATCTGGCTGATCGCCAGGCGAGAGTATTTGGAGCGGATCCGGACCAAGGGATTTCTGATGGCGACGATCCTCATTCCCGTCCTCATGGGAGGAGGGATGTTTGGCGCGGCGGAGCTGGCTGACAAGTCGCCGACCGCCTCACATATCGTGGTGCTGGGCTCCCAGCCGGAGTTGGCGCAGGACTTGAAGGAAGAGCTGGAGCACGGCAAAGATAGCAAGATGACGGTTCAGATTCTGCCGTTCGCGACATCCCATGCCGAGCTGGACCAGAAGATAAAGGACAAGCAACTGGATGGCTATCTGGTGATCGAGCCACCGAAGGAGGCAGGTCAACGGCCAGAGTTCGACTTCACGCCGCGCTCGACGGCCGATATGGCCACTACCACGGCGATCGAAGATGCGCTGCATCAGGCGCTGATCCGTGAGTACCTTGCGGACAAGGGGCTTTCAGCGCCCCAGATGGACGCTCTGATGGCACCGGTGGAACTCAACGTACTAGATAGGAACGGAGAAAGAGGGAACTCCAGAACAGCCTTTATGGTGGCCTATGCGCTGTTCTTCCTGATGTATCTGGTGGTGCTGCTGTACGGGATGAATGTGGCGAGGTCGATCATCGAAGAGAAGACGTCACGGGTCTTCGAGGTTCTGCTGGCCACCATCCAGCCGGATGAACTACTGGCAGGCAAGATCCTGGGGGTGGGAGCGGTGGGGCTCACTCAGGTGGGTATCTGGATGATTGCCTTCGGCCTACTGGCTGCGCAGATGGGGGCGACCAGCGGCGTGCAAGTGAGTTTGGCGCAGGTGATCTACTTTGTGGTGTACTTCGGCCTGGGCTACGCTCTGTACTCCGCTGTGGCGGCGTCGCTGGGGGCGATGACCAACTCGGAGCAGGAGCTTCAGCAACTGAATATGTTCCTGATGCTGCCGCTGTTCTTCAGCCTGCTGATGTTGGAGCCGGTGGTGACGAATCCGAACTCGGTTTTGTCACGGATCGTCTCCCAGATTCCGTTCTGCGCTCCGTTGTTGATGGATCTTCGGATCTCGATCTCGATGCCGCAGCCGTGGGAGATTGCACTTTCGATCGGGCTGATTCTGGTGTCAATCTATGCGGTGCTGTGGGTGTCGTCGCGGATCTACCGGGTGGGGATCCTGATGTACGGCAAGAAGCCCAATCTGCCCGAGATCCTGCGCTGGATGAAGTACAGCTAGGCAGGCGGGGCCGATGGCGGAGCAGGATTGTTGAACGTGCCTCCGGTTGGACGAGGTTCGTGGAATCCAACTGGCGCCCGGTTGCGAATGTTTGCGCCAGAGACGTAGACTCTCTCGCATGGCAGATGGGATGATCAGACGGTTCTTTCCTGCAGCGGTGGCAGGTTTGTTGATTGCCGCAAGTGCTCCCGGTGCGGCATATTCTCAGGGTTGGGCGAAGGCGGCGCTGGACAAAAGCCCCAGGCACGGTGAATATGTGACGATCACCGAGGCCGGCGGGCGCGAGTTGCAAGCCTGGGTTGTCTATCCCGAGGTGAGCCATAAGGCGCCGGTTGTGGTTATGGTCCACGAGATCTTCGGCATGAGCGAATGGTCACGCGAGATGGCGGATCAGATCGCATCGGCAGGCTATATCGTGGTGGAACCCGATCTGCTGAGCGAGCTGGGGCCGCCTTCCGCTGTTGCTCAGGTGGCGCAAGGCTCTGCGGGCGCGCCTTTTGTGGCTGCGAAGCCGGGCGGCACAGCGGCGTTTCCGGATCAGGATGCTGTGGTGAGGGCTGTTTCCTCTCTTCCGGATTCGCAGGTTCTTGCCGACCTGAATGCCGCCGCCGATTATGGCGAGAAGCTGCCCGCATCCGATGGGAAACTGAATGTTGCGGGGTTCTGCTGGGGTGGTGGTAAGGCATTTCTGTTTGCGACGGTGCGCCCCGACCTGAGTGCCGCATTTGTGTTTTATGGGCCACCGCCGGAGGCGAGCGCGATGAAGGCGATTCGCGCACCCGTCTATGGCTTCTATGCCGGGAATGATGCCCGCATTACGGCGACGGTTCCACAGACGGAGATCGCTATGAAGGCGGCGGGGAAGGTCTACGAGCCGGTGGTCTATCCGGGCGCCGGACACGGTTTTATGCGGGCTGGAGAGGCTCCCGATGCGAGTGCCGCAAACGCCGCAGCGCAGCAGAGAGGGATGCGGCGATTGGTCCGTCTGTTGGGTAAGCATGGCTGAGCGCGGTGCGGTTTGCTGCTCGAACGATGGAGCGTTTGCGAATCTTTTGCTGTGATGTTGAGACTGTGCGTTTTTGTTTGAGCGAATCGGAGACCGGCGGGCGGATGCGCTCCTGCTTCAAGAGCGTCTGAAGCGTCGCGATGGCGGCGCGGGCGGAAGATGAGCGGGCGGGCCGGCTTCGCGCTTGAACTGTATCGCTCGATGCGGGTCGGTTTTTAGACGCGGGTATAACAGAAGTGGCCCTTGTTCTCCAGAACCGCAATCGCCGAGATCATCGAAGTTCTGGCCATACGACGGAGGGGCACCTTGGCTGCTAAATGCAGGCCTCAAGGTTCTGTGGGGTGGAGAGGCTTCGGAGTTGGTTGTCTTATGGTTGATTTGAAGTGTGCCTCGGAAGTTCGACCTGCGCCGTAGATCGAGGTTTCGGAGGGTATGCACCTGGAAGCGGTGTGCATGCGCGCGGGGGTAAGAGGGAAACGCGAAGGCCCCGGAGATCCTCCGGGGCCTTCGTGAGTTGAAAGGATGCCGCTTTGGGTTTGAGCCCAGGCGAGCTTTTTCTTCTTAGTACATGCCGTCCATGCCGCCGCCATGGCCGCCGGGAGCCGGAGCTTCCTTCTTCTCTGGGATCTCGGCGATGATGGCCTCGGTGGTGAGCAGCAGGCCAGAGATGGAGGCGGCGTTTTGCAGAGCCGTGCGCGTGACCTTGGTGGGATCGATGACGCCGGCCTTCACCAGGTTCTCGTAGACGCCGGTTCCGGCGTTGTAGCCGAAGTTGGCATCCTTGGACTCGTGGATCTTGCCGATCACCACTGCGCCCTCTTCACCGGAGTTGCCGACGATGGTCCGCAGAGGCTCCTCGATGGCGCGCCGAATGATGGTGGCTCCGATCTTCTCGTCACCTTCAAGCGACTTGATGAGCTTATCGACCGCGGGAGCGCAGCGGACCAGGGCGACGCCGCCGCCTGGGACGATGCCCTCTTCCACGGCCGCGCGAGTGGCGTGCATGGCGTCTTCCACCCGAGCCTTCTTCTCCTTCATCTCGGTTTCAGTGGCTGCACCGACCTTGATGACGGCCACGCCGCCTACCAGCTTGGCCAACCGCTCCTGCAGCTTCTCGCGGTCGTAGTCCGAGGTGGTCTTGTCGATCTGGGCGCGAATCTCCTTGACGCGGCCCTCGATGCGGGCATCCTCACCGCCGCCGTCCACGATGGTGGTGTTGTCCTTGTCGATGGTGATGCGCTTGGCTGTGCCGAGATCTTCGATCTTGACGCCCTCAAGCTTGATGCCCAGATCCTCCGTGATGGCCTTGCCGCCGGTGAGGATAGCGATGTCCTCCAGCATGGCCTTGCGCCGGTCGCCAAAGCCGGGAGCCTTGACGGCGGCCACGTTCAGCGTGCCACGCAGCTTGTTGACCACCAGGGTAGCCAGCGCCTCTCCGTCGACGTCCTCGGCGATGATGAGCAACGGCTTGGCGGTGCGGGCGATCTGCTCCAGCAAGGGAAGCAGATCCTTCATCGTGGAGATCTTCTTCTCATAGATCAGGATGTAGGGGTTCTCCAAGGCGGCTTCCATGCGCTCCGCGTCGGTGACGAAGTAGGGCGAGAGGTAGCCGCGATCGAACTGCATGCCCTCGACGACATCCAACTGGGTCTCCATGGTGCGGGACTCTTCGACGGTGATGACGCCGTCCTTGCCCACCTTCTTCATCGCTGCGGCGATGATGGAGCCAATCTGCTCGTCGCTGTTGGCGGAGATGGTGCCGACCTGCGCGATCATGTCACCGGTGACGGGCTTGGAGAACTCGCTGAGAGCTCCGCCGACGACCGCGCCGTGCTCGTCGCGCTTGCCGATGATGGCCTCCACGGCCTTGTCGATGCCGCGCTTGAGCGCAGCGGGGTTGGCTCCGGCGGCTACCGTCTTGACGCCCTCGCGGAAGATGGACTGGGCCAGAACGGTGGCTGTGGTGGTGCCGTCGCCGGCGATGTCAGAGGTCTTGGAGGCGACCTCCTTCACCAGTTGCGCGCCCACGTTCTCGACGGGATCCTGAAGCTCGATCTCCTTGGCGACGGTGACGCCGTCCTTGGTGATGGTGGGTGAGCCGAACTTCTTCTCAATGACCACGTTGCGGCCCTTGGGGCCCAGGGTCACTTTTACCGCGTTGGCCAGCGTGTTGACGCCACGCAGGATCGCCTGACGCGAATCTTCTCCATGCAGAATTTGCTTTGCCATACTCATTGTCCTTGTGCCGGCTGTTCCGGCGAATGTGCTCTGGTATTCAAATCAGTGGTGGTCAGCGGCAAGCTTGTCAGTGCCAGGATGCGGCGATACGCTTGTGCCGACCGAGCGATGCGCAGATTTACTTGAGGATGCCGAGGACCTCTTCCTCGCGCATGATCAGATACTCTTCGCCATCGAGCTTGATCTCGGTGCCGGAGTACTTGCCGAAGAGGATGGTGTCGCCAGCCTTGACGTCCAGCGGGAAGACTTTGCCTTCATCGTTGGACTTACCCTTGCCGACAGAGATGACTTTACCCTGCTGCGGCTTTTCCTTGGCCGAGTCAGGAATGATGATGCCGCCACGAACGGTTTCGCCCTCTTCGAGGCGGCGAACCAGAATGCGATCGTGCAACGGCGTGAAAGATGTGGCTGCCATGTAAATAGTTCTCCTTCGGTTTCTGTTCAACAGTGTGTTGGGCGGAGTGCGGGTGGTGCTGGTGGGCCTGAAATTGACCTGGCAGCGACTTAGCACTCTCTACCGCCGATTGCTAATCTATATCGCCCGGAGCAGGGAGTCAAGTAGATGGTGGTGAAATATTAGTAAAAGTCGCTAAGATTTATGCATATTGAAGCGCTGAATTATGAGCGGTTAGCTCCGGATGGCGGGAACAAATGCCATCGCGGTACACGTTGGCATCGGATTTCGGGTGCGGGTGGAGGCGGAGTTTGGTGGATTTCTGATCTTTGGAGCGATCGAGGGAGGTGTTTCAAACGCCGGGAGGCCAGAGTTGCAGGGGACTGACGGATGGGAGAGCGAACTGGAGAGCTCTGGTATGTGCCATCAGCCGAATATTTGCGGCGCAACCGATGGCAACCTTCAGGCGCAAACGCGTCAGGCTTCTTGCTTTACCCTCTCGGGCAAACAAGGGTTTTAGAGAGTTCTTCCGTGGCTTGTGAATTTCAGCCGCTTGGCGGAGGCGCCGGAGGGTTCGGGAGGGGCTACGCCTGGCGCGACTTTTGCTCTAAAATCAGGCCATGAAACTCGCAGGTTACGGTTCGAAGGTTTTCTCCAGTCTTCTTTTTCGTCAAGGTCTTCCCGGCGCCGCACGGCGCGGTCTGGGTGGGGCTGCGGGCCTGGGGCTGCTGCTGACACTGACCTTTGGCGCAGGCGCGCAGCAGGCCCGTTACCAGCGCAAATACAAGCCCCTGCCCCAGCTCGCGCACATTGTGGTGCTGGTGGAGAAGGGTTTTGACGGCAAGCCGATGGCCAATGTTCCGGTGGTCTTCCACTCCACGTTTGAGGGCCGCGATAATGGCAATATGGAGGTCAAGACCGACCCCCATGGAAACGCCACGATGGACCTGATCCAGGTGGGCAGCGACGTGGATGTACAGGTGATTGCGACGGGCTATGCAACCTTCTCCCAAGAGGTGCAGAATGTGGGCGCGAAGGCGTCCATGGTGGCCAAGCTGATCCGGCCGCGTGAGCAGGTTTCTCAGTGGCTAAACGCGGATGGCAAACCCGCTTCGGTGCAGCCGGGTATTCAAGAGCCTCCCCATCCCGCCCTAGCCCCGCCTAAGCCAAATGTGGACGGATTTGCGTTGCCACCGAGTTCTTCGCCTGCCAGCCCGGCGAGCGCGGCGGGAGGTTCGGCGCAACAGGCAGGCGCTCCGGCCACCCAGACGGGCACGCCGCAGTGAGGGGAGAACCGAAAGATATCGAGCAGCGATTGCGGCCGCTGGAGGGCCGGCGGGCTCTGGTGACGGGAGGGGCCAAACGGATTGGGCGCGCATTGGCTCTGGCGCTGGCCGACGCTGGCGCAACGGTGGCGATCACCTACCGCGAGTCAGAGGCAGAGGCGGGAAGGACCTTGGCGGAGCTCAAGGAGCGGGCTGGCGGCGCGTTGGTGGTGCGCTGCGATCTGCGCGAGCCTTCCAGCGTGATCCGGGGCGTGGAGGAGGCCGTGCGTGGCCTGGGGGGGCTGGATCTGCTGGTGAACAACGCGGGTGTCTTTGCGTCCGCACCGCTGCAGCAGATCAGCGTGGCCGAGTGGGATGAGATGTACGCGGTGAACACCCGCGGGCCATTTCTGGTAGCCAAGGCGGCGTATGAGCCGTTGAAGGCGGTACGGGGCCGGATTGTGAATATCGGCTCGCTGGGCGGCTTGCATCCCTGGGCGACGCATGCCCACTACTGCACCTCAAAGGCGGCGCTGCATATGCTCTCCCACACCATGGCGAAGGCCTGGGCGCCGGAGATCAGCGTGAACTGCGTGGCTCCAGGCATGATTGTGATGGGAGAGCTGAACCCCGCCTACGAACAGTTTGCTTTGAAGACGCCGATGCAGCGTAACGGAACCTCCTGGGACGTCGCTCAGGCGGTACTGTTCTTTGCCACTGGACCACATTTCATCACCGGACAGATGCTGGCGGTGGATGGCGGGCTGGGGCTTTAGAGGCGAAGACGAGGCTGGGCCCGCGAGTTTGGTTCTGCGCGCTTCCGGCCGGGTAGCGCGCCAGCCCCGCCCGGAAGCAGTGCAAGGCTGGCATGGGACGCGCGTGAGGAGCCTCAGCGATGGCGGCTGCGGGCTCTTGGCTCCTTCCACAGAATCTGCCACCAGCGCCGGGTGTATCGGGGATCGTCCTCATAGAGGTGGAGCGGTTCGTCCTGGGGTGGAAGGGAAGAGTTACGGTAGACGGCCTCGGGATTGAGGGTGCAGAGGCGATCCGCGTACGCCAGGCCGTACTTTTTAGCGACCAGGCGGTGAGCGTCCCGCATGAGCGGTGGCCGTGATTTGGTGTTGTGGGCATCGGTGGCCAGAAAGTGAACCCACCGGTCGGCCAGCAGACGGTGAGCCATCCGCTGAGCAGCGCGCCCCATATCTCCCGTTACCGAGCCGGCAGTGACCTGGGTGAGCAGGCCGATGCGCATCCAGTCAGCCAGCCGGCTAGCGTCGCGTTGCAGCGTGGGGTTTCGTTCCGGGTGGGTGAGGATCAGCCGCATGCCGGCCAGCCCAAGCTCGTAAAAGGCCTCGTCGAGGTGAGGAGACAGGCCGAAGTCCGGCAACTCGACCAGCAGATAGTCCCCACCGTTGACGGTGTACTTGGTGGGATGGGCGATGGCGTCCTGTATGTTGTCGTAACTCAGGTGGAAGTCGCAGCCGGAGGCGACGGAGAGCGGGATGGCGGCTTGGGCGAGGGCGGCGCGCAGTTGCTCCAGTTTGGCGCGGATGCGCTCGGGATCGAATGGATAGATGTTGTTGGCGTGTGGGGTGGCGACGACTTGCGTGATGCCATCCTGAACGGCGATGCGCGCCATGGCCAGGGAGGTCTCAAGATCCGGTGAACCGTCGTCCAGCCCTGGGAGCAGATGATGGTGAATATCGATCATGCCTGTTACCGCAAGAGTAACACCGCGCAAGGAAAGCGGAGGGGAGTTGGCTTACCATGGGCAGCGCGGAGGCGTTGTTGCCGCATCCAATCTTGCGTCTGATACGGCCAGGCACTTCCATTCGCTTGTACCGCATGCGCGTACGATGGTGGGGGTGGGTCTGCATCGAACCTGCTATAGAGAGTAGGGAATAGGGAGAACATGACTGAAAAGACGACCAACCAACGCAAGCCGCGCGTTTTGGTGGCTGACGACGAGCAGGTGATTGCGAATACGCTGGCGATTATTTTGAACCAGGCGGGCTTTGAGGCTCGCGCGGTCTACAGCGGGGAAAAGGCTGTGGAGGCTCTGGATTCCTTTTGTCCGGACATGTTGATCTCCGACGTCATCATGACGGGCATGACCGGCATCGAGGCGGCCATCCGAACCCGGGCTCAGGTGCCGGGGTGCAAGATTCTGCTGTTCTCCGGTCAGGCGGCTACGGCGGATCTTCTGGAGCGGGCGCGCTCCCAAGGGCACGAGTTCGAAATTCTGGCCAAGCCGGTGCACCCCAGCGACCTGCTGGCCAAGCTGCGCAGCTAATTCCGGCAAATTGAAGGCTGAACAAGTCTCCTTTATGAATCGCCGAGATAGACGCCGACTGCCAACGACTGCAACAACCTTGTTTCTGGATCGGTGTTAATACTCACGTGCTGTGTTGTTCTCTGAGCACTGCGTGCACAATTTCCATTAGAGGATGCCCCTATGAAGCCTTTGGTCAGCATCGCGGTCGCTGCGCTGCTCGGACCTATTTGCGCGATATGCGTCGCGTGTGGAGGTTCTGGAACTCCAGGTATGTCTTCAACGCCAACGCCAACGCCAACAACGAGCGATGCGGGAGTTGCTGTTGTGTCAGGGCAATTGGACGTGGCAGGAACCAATACATTGTTTCTGCCCAGAGGGTTTACTTCAGTCGGTGTGGTCTATCCAACCCAGTACGATGCCAAACTGTGCGTAGGCCCTGGAGTAGTACCAGGGGCAAGGGTTGCGCAGGCGTTGCAGGATGCCCAGACAGCTCTTACGGCGCCTCCACTACCCGGACTGGGCTACAACGCATCCTTCCAGGCCATGGTCCAGGATTGGCATGCCAATAGCGTACGCCTCCAGGTAAGCCAAGGAGCCCTGGAATACGAATACGAAAACGGCCTGTCGGCATATACCGACATGGTGCGAAGCGCGATTGCGCAGGCACGCGCTGCTGGACTCATCGTGTTCATTGTGATGCAAACCCAGACCTACGCCTGTACCGCCTATGAGAACGGAGCGATTCAGGCACTCCCGGACGTTCATACGCAACATGCCTGGGCGCAGCTTCTGAACTCGACGCTTACGAGTGACAAAGGCATCGTTTTAGAAGTATTCAATGAGCCCGACACGAGTAAGGCATGCAATACCGGGCTGCCGTATCCGGAGGCTAATTGGACAGATTGGGCGACAGGCTGCGGAACGGAGCCCGATCAAGGAATGGTACCGCTGGCGCAATACGTGCGAACGCTTGCCCCCAACAACGTTCTGGTCTTCGATGGCGATCGGTCCGCAGGGACATTTGCCGGCTTCGTCGTCCCCAGCGGAATGCCGTCCAACTCGGCGTACACCGTTCACCCATACGATTATGTCGCGGGCAGCGTAAGCGCAAGCATCAGTCTCTGGGATAGCTTGTTTGGCGAATTTGAGCAAAGCGGTCAAGCACTGATCGTTACAGAATGGAATGAAGCCTTTGGATGCAGAAGTGATCCCAATCAGGCCATCACAGACGAGTTCCTCCAGAGTTATCTGCCTGGTCACTCCATAGGGATGGTCGCTTATGCATGGGACGCGCCCTATTGGAGTAGCGGCTATCTCGTCAACAGTTACAATTATTCCGGCAACACCGTCAACTACAACGTGGTAGACCCAAATAGCTCAGGATGCGCTCAAGACGGCGGGAATGAATTACTGCAGGAGTTCACAGCTCAGGCCGCGCAGTAATTTACTGGCTCTGGATACCTGGAGTTCTTTTGCGGTCAGGCTCATGCAGAAGCGCATCCCCAACCGTCCTGCGGGAAGAATACGCTGCTGGATACCCTCTGTGGTGCTCTGGAAGACGCGAAAAAGATACAGACGAGCGGGGTTGGGCCGAAGATTCAGAGGGGTTTGCCCGCCCGCCTGCGCAGCAGTTCCTGGCGTTTGACTTCAATGAGGAACTCATAAAAGCTGTGCAGGGTGGAGTACATGACGCCAGCGGCGCCGTCCAGGATGGCGCCACGAACAAACATCATGTAGCACCATTTGATCAGCGGCCGCGCGGGTAGCTCATAGAAGATGGCCTTCTGGGCGACTCGACGCTCGTGGAAGTTACGCGCAAACAAGGCTCGATAGAGAGAGGCTCCGTGGACGGCTTCTCCGCTGGCGAGCAATTCGGCCTCCTTGCTGGAGTAGGTGTTGTGTTTCGCCATCCAGTGGGTGATGCCCTTGGAGAAGGCCATGTGATCGAAGGCGCAGTGGAGTTGGCGGATCTCTCCGTTGACCTGAACCACCTCGTTGATGTCGCGAGTGTAATGGGCATGCCCTAAGCGGAGCAGCCGCACGTAGTAGGGAGTGAGTTGCGCGTGCTTGAGCCAGGTGCCCCAAAGGTAGTCTCGTCGGCGGATGCGGAAGGCGGAGACCGCTTGGGGCACGCCGGCGACGGCCTGGTGCATCTCAGCCACCAACTCCGCGGTGGGCCGTTCATCGGCGTCGAGCAGCAGGACCCACGGGTTGTGGAAGGGAAGCTGCAAGCCGGCGTTGCGCTGCGCGGCGAAGCCGTCAAAGCTTCGTTCGGCGACCCGAGCGCCGTGCTGGCGCGCGATCTCGAGGGTGCGGTCGGTGCTGCCGGAGTCCAGCACATGGATGTCGTTGGACCAGGCAACGGAGTCCAGGCACCCCGGAAGATCCTGCTCCTCGTTATGCGTCAGGATGAGGACGGAGATCACGCCAGATCCCTCGGGTGGTTTGATGGATCTGGATCCGGCTGACTCTGGTTGGGTTGCATCAGTGGACTCTGAGCCGCGCCGGGGTGTGTTTCCGCGCACTCCAGCCGGGCTTCCGCTCCATGCGGCGAAGGCTTTCGCCGCGGCAGACGTTCGGCGGCGGGATTGCCGCTGTAGACGGTCCAAGGCTTCAGATCCCTGAGCGCGACAGATCCCAAGCCCAATACCGCGCCCTCACCCACATGAACTCCCGGCGCCACGGCGGCGCGGGCGCAGATCCAGGCATAGGCCTCAATGTGCATGCGGTAGGCGATCAGGGGGAAGTCGGGGTGGTTGTAGTCATGGGAGGCGCCGCATAGATAGCAGCCCTGGGACAGGATGACGTGCGTATCAATCTGGATGGGGGAGGGGTTATAGATCTCGACTCCGTCGGCCACCGCTACGTGGTCGGCGCAGACCAGGTTCCACGGCGCCCATATCCGGGAGGCCGGATAGAAGTGGCAGTCCGGCCCCAGGGAGGCGCCGAAGAGCCGCAGCAGAACCGCGCGCCAGACGTGCAGAGGCCGGGGTGAGGGACGGTAGAGCAACAGCCAGCAGAGGTTCCACATCAGGCGCCGCAGGCGGTTGCGCAGGCTGAATGCGGGCCGGGTGTAAGGATCGGCGTCGGTTTCAGCAGAGATGTGGTCGGCGGCATGGTAGTCCGCAAGACGGCCCATGGTTCAGTTTGCCTCTTGGTCCGCATGAGGGGAGCGGGGATGATGAGCCTGTGCTTGAAGAAGCTCAAAGATGCGCAGGATCACCGCACTGTTTCTGCGCATATCATAGCGCGTGGCGAAGGTGGCTTTGCATCGTTGCCCCATCGCGAGCCGTTCCTGGAGAGGGAGTGCGAGCCAACGTTCCAGCAGCCTGCGTGTGCCTTCGAGCGTGTCCGGCTCCACCAGCCCACAGCCATCGGCCGTAATCTGGGGATGGATGTTGATCTGGTTTGAGATGAGTACCGGTCGGGCGCAAGCCAGAGCCTCGGCGACTGCGATTCCAAAGTTCTCCTGATGGGAGGGGAGCACGAAGGCCTCGCAGAGCGCAAAGGCTCCCCACTTGGCCTCGCCTTGCAGCATGCCCGGCCAGTGGACGCGATGCTCCAGCCCGGCTTCTTCCACAATCTTTTTCAGCTCTGGCTGCCAGCCGGTTGGGTCAGGACCAGCCAGGATCAGGTGCAGTTCGGGACGCGTAGGGGCCACCTGGACGAAGGCTCGTAGCAGCAGGTCGCAGCCTTTTTTGGGATGAATTCGAGAGAGAAAAAGCAAATAGCGGCAACCTTGTTCCGGAACGGCAAGTTCAGGACATTGCTGGTAGAGAGCGGGAATGAGTTGGTCTCCCTCTTGCGTAAGTGGGTCCGCTCCATAGGAGACCACCATGGGATTCCAGCGCCAGAGCCAGAAACTCCGGGTAGCCAGATCACGTTCCAATTCGGTGGTGAACATCACCCTGGAGGCTGCGCGGAGGACCCAGTACTGCACCAGCACCCAATAGAACCATTTCTTGACATGCTTGAGGGGGTAACGGCGTTTGAAGTACGGATCCAGCATGCCATGCGTGCAGACGAGAAAGGGTTTGCGCCCCGCCACGGCGATGAGAACCGCCAGGCCGGTGAACTCCCACAGTCCGTGCAGAATCACTCCGTCAAAGCGGTCGAGGTTCGCGCACAGCCATGTGATAAGCCGCGGGGAATACCACGCGCGTCTTTGCCCTCCCAGGGCATGAATCTGGAAAGGAAATGAGCTGAGGAAAGGAGCATCCGGGCTATCCAGCGTAGCGACCTCCGCTTCGTGGCCGGACGGGCGATACTGGACGATCATCCGGATGGCCTCAGTAGGGCCACCAGCGGCGGGGTTGATGGAGCCGACGATGTGCAGCACTCTCATGGAACATCCAGTGGGTCTTCCAGGTGACCGAGGACGCATTTGCGGCTCCGATGACCCTGTCGTTGTCGAACTCGGTCCTTTCGCATGGTGACAGCGACGCATGAAACAGCAAGAGAGTTCAGAGTATCAGTCTCTGAACCAACCAGTAACGCAAGCCAGTGCGCGCCGCAAGCCTTGCACGTCCTCTTCATAGCTCCACGACTGGATACGCTTTTGGGCGTTCAGGCCTATGAGTTTGGCTGACTGCGGCGACGCAAAGACGCGATGCAGGGCATCGGAGAGCGCTGCGATATCGCCTACGGGGAAGACCCAGCCATCGACTCCGTCGCGGATGAGATCGTGGTGGCAGCCGACATCGGTGGAGACGATTGCCGGGCAACCCGCGGCCATCGCCTCATTGACAATCAGCCCCCAGGGCTCATGCCGTGAGGGCAACACAAAGACGCTGGCGAGGGCAAAGAAGCCTGGCAGTTCGGACTGGTTTCGAAAGCCGGCGAAGCGAACATCTTCCAGCCGAAGCTGCCGCGCCAGTTCCTCCAGCCGGGCGCGCTCGGCGCCATCGCCGGCGATCACCAGGCAAGGCTGCTCTTCCACAGGATGGGATGGACGGCCGGCAAGAAAACGGTGATAGGCCTGGAGTAGATGATCGGCGTGCTTGCGCTGCTGGAGTTTGGAGGCAAAGAGAATCACCGGTTTGCCAGAAGGGAGGTTGAGCTGAGAGCGCAACTCCGCCTGGCGCTCAAGGGAGGCATGCGCGCAGCTCGCGAAGTATTGGTTATCCACTGCATAGGGCATGGGGAACTGCGGAACGCTGTCTCCAAAGTAGTGAGTCCAGTAGGCTTGATTTGCGGTTCCAATGGGAAGAACGGCGGCAATCCCTGGACGCAGCATCTGGAAAAATGCTCGCTTCAGGGCGAGTTTCCAGCGGTGACGAACCCGGTCCGCCAACCAGGATTCGGCGCGCAGCAATACAGGGATGCCCAGGGCGTTGGCGGCCAGAATGGCCAGAAGCGAGTTGACGCTCGAGTACCCATGCACCCAGAGCGCATCGAAGGCCGGGGTTCCGTCTTTGTGGCTCAGGCGGCGGCAGATGCCGCGGCTGATGGGGCTGGTGGCAGAGATGCTGCCGGTATCGCGCCAGGAGCGCAGAAATTCCGCTCGATAGCCTTCAAGCAATGGCGTGTCCCATGCGACTTCGACGCCGAATCCCTGGTCCTTGTATCCGCGCACGGAGAGGTCTGAGCCGAAGAGCACAGTCAGGTCAATGTCCGGTTCCAACGCGATGCGGCGGAGCAGAGGAGCCTGGTACTGAATCGGATGACTCACCATATATGCCAGGCGAAGCTTGGCGGCCATGCCGCCGGGAGTACCAGTGGCGTGGCGATCAAGTGGCAGAGGAGTTGTCATGTCGGGTTGTTCCCTACGGGTACCGCAAGGCCAGATACAAGTCAACCACTCCCAGCACGGTTCCGAACCCTCCCGTGGAGAGCAGTTCTTTCCATGCGACGATGGGCAGGTAGACGATGTCGTTGGGCTCCAGGATGGGATCGGGCGCCTTGCCGTCCAGCACTTTCTTGATGTCATAGACCGCCACGGTGCGGTGGTCGCCGACGGTCCGTATGATGCGAAGATCAGAAAAACTGCCTTCCCATTTGATGCCCCCGCTGAGAGCGGTTGCCTCCGTGAGCGTCAATGGTGTGTAAGAGTTCAGGGCAATTGTTCCTCCAGGAGTGCCAAAGGCGCCAAACATGTACACGATTCCGATACGTGACACGACGATGGTGTCTCCTGGAAACACTGGAATGTTCCCCAGCGAACTGCTCATGGGATCGGTTCCCAGATCCACGACGATGGGTTTGGAGACTCCGGGACGGTCAATGGTAATCACATGGCTGGCGGTGGGTGGCAGGCCTCCCGCTGCGGAGAGCACGTCCAGCAGGCGTCGCGCGCCAACCACCGGAACCACCTGATGAATCTCTCCGATGACCGTGACCACCGCGTTGGGGCCCTCGGCGATCTGGAGCGTCACCTGCGGGTTGCGGTACATGCCGTCCGCTTCCAGCTTTTCAGCGATGAGTTGCTCGGCCTGAGTGACCGTGAGGCCTTGCAGATGGATGATGCCGATGAGGGGTAACATCACCGTGCCATCGTTATTGATACGCACGATGGGAGAATACTCTGCATCGGAGAACAGGCGGATGGTGATCTGGTCGCCGACAGAAAGTACGATATCCCGCTCGCCGGGGTAAAGAAGTGCCTTGTCGGTAGTTGGCGTCAGGTTTTGGTTATAGGCTGAGGTGCTCGATGTGGCGGGTCCGCTGAACTGTGCCTGAGCGCTTTCCAAATAGCCGGCCACCAAAAGGAGTACGACCCACAGAGCTGTCAGCCGGATGGGCCATGAGCCGGACCGGATCTGTGGCCAAGGTGTGGGAAAAGAAGGATGGCGCGGATGGCTCATTCGCTATCTCCTCTTTGGGAATCGTCCTTGCTGGGGTTACGCAAGTCTGTGTGCGGAGAATCTTTCCGTGCCGCATCGTTCTTGGAATCACCGTTCTTTGCTACCCATCCGGCACTGTCCACCCCGGCTGCGGCGTAGCCGGTATAGCCGTAGTAACCGTAGTAGGCATAATACTCTGGGCTGTTCAGATCCACGGCGTTTAGAACGATGCCGGTGACGGGAGCTCCGGCGCGGATGAGAAGGTCGCGCGCCCGGCGCATGGCATTCTTGCTGGACTTGCCATGGCGCACGATCATTACTACGGCATCAGCCTCCCGGGAGAGCATGACGCTGTCCGTTACGGAGAGCAAGGGAGGCGAATCCATGACAATGTGGGTATAAATTCCCTTACAGCGCTCCACGAGCTGCCGCATGGTCTCCGAGCCGAGCATCTCGGTGGGGAAGGGCGGCACGGGTCCGCTGACCAGCACATCCAGTTGAGGAATCTCGGGAACGGTCTGGATGGCCTTTTCCAGGGTTGTGCTTCCGGTGAGCACGGAAGTAAGACCTACCTTGCCGTTCAGACCGAAGCGGTGGTGCACCGTTGGCCGGCGCAGATCGGCATCGATGAGCAGGACGCGCACATTGCGTTGAGCCAGGACGCAGGCCAGATTAATCGATACGGTTGTCTTGCCCTCTGAAGGGGTGGCGCTGGTGAGCAGGATGACCTTCGGTTCTCCGCCAGCCACCGATAACAGCAGCGAAGTCCGCAGTGCGCGGAAGGCCTCAGAGAACTGAGACTTTGGGTTGGACAAAGTGCCCAGATTGCGCATGGCGGTGGAGAGGGAGGTCTGGTCTGAGACGCTTCGGCGGGCGCGTGGAACAAGCGCCAGTGAGGGCAATCCTGAGACCGCCTCGATCTCCGCGACGCTGCGCAGCCCCGTATCCAGGCTGTCGAGAACAAAGGCCAGAATCACGCCAAAGATCGTCATCACAAAGGCGTCCACGGTCATCATGTTGGAGCGCGGCCGAAGCGTGGGCCCCAACGGGGGATAAGCCGGATCAAGCGGTTCGATCTCGGTCGATTCCAACCCAGCCTCCACCCCGGCCGTACGCAGGCGTTGTTCCAGGCCATCGTAGAGGGTACGGTTGGCTTCGTACTCGCGCTGCCGCAAGGTATATTGCAGCATGTCGTCGCGCAACTGGTAAGCAACATCCTTCTCGTGATTCAGGGCTGCGTCCGTCTCATCCTCCATCGCCCTGGCGGCAAGGTAACCTTGCTTGGATTCACTCAGGATGCGGGTTTCCTCAGCCTTTATCTGCTTTCGCAGCTCAGCGATCTGATTCTGAATTGCGATCACTTTGGGATTATTCGGCCCGTACGTCGTGGTGAGCTGGGCCAGATTGGCGTAGGCAGAGTCGATCTGGGAGCGCAGGCCAGAGATATTGCTGGGAGCGTAAGCATTTCCCGCCTGGTCCAGAATGCTTGGATCCATGCTGGAGAGGACCTGATAATGCGTCTGAGCCTGGATGCGGGCCAACTGAGCGGCTCCGGCCGCCCTGTTCAAATCGTCCAGCGTGGACGTGATCTGGTTATCCCTGGGATCAAAGCCAAGCACACCTAGTTTCTTTTGTAGCTCCAGCATCTGCTCCTGGGAGGTCTCTACCTGCTGCCGTAGATCGTCAAGCTGGGTGGCGAAGAAGTTGGCGACCCGTTTGGTGGCGTCGGCGCGCGACTGGAAGCTGTGCTCAATATAGTCCTGCACCAACTGGTTCACGATGCTGGCGGAGAGTTGCGCATTGGCGGTTCTGCAACTGATGACTACAATGTCTGTCTTGGGAATGATGCTTACGGAGATGTCACTTTGCAATGCCCCCACAACGCGCTGCCGGACGACGGGGTCATCCATGTTCTGATAGTGATCCACAGGACCTAAAAAGTTAGGATCGTTAGCCAGGTTGCGGTCTCGCGCTACCTTCAGTAGCAGTGACTGACTCGTAAGGATGGCGACCTCTGTGGGAAGCGAGGTATCGTATGCGCCTCCGTTCCCCACACGAAACGCATTGGATGCGCCGGCTCGGATCTCGATGCTTCCAGAGGCATCATAGAGGCGCGGCTGGGTGGTGCCCTGGTAAAAACCATAGGCGGCGCCAAGGATCGTCGCCGCAAGAATCATCTTCTTGCGGGAGCGAATCGTAACCCATGCCTCGGATAAGGTGGCATCGGCGGCGCTCTGGGCGGCGCCTGGAGGCGCTGCAGCCGCCTCTGCCTCCGCCGGCGATCGCTCAAATGAGGGACTCATTAAGGCCTAGTCTACGCGAACGGGACACCTTGGCAAAACTGCTTTTCCTGCCTGTATTCCTGCGGCGCGTGGGCGCCGCAGGGAGTCGTATGAGCCTGACCCCAGGGCAGTTCCCGCCCCAGGAAACTGAGGAATTTGAGGCAGAATTGGTCCAGGATTTCCAGATTGGCAATTATTGCCAATACGCTTTATTCTCTGAAGAGGATACCACCCTTGCCCACCCGCAACGTCAATCTGACCGATCACTACGACAGCTTCATTGAAGCCAGCATCGCCTCCGGACGATTCAGCAATGCCAGCGAGGCTGTCCGGGCCGGGCTTCATCTTCTAGAGCGCCAGGAAGCTGAGGACCAGGCAAAGATCGAGTGGCTGCGTGGGGCGGCCAAGGATGCTTTTGCAGCGTTCGACAGAGGCGAAGGCATTTCGCTATCGTCGGCCGATGACATCGATGCTTTTGTGAACCTTGCCATCGCAGAGGCAAGAGCTGCGCGGCGCACAACTGATGTTTAAGATGTTCATGCCGTCTTACTTGCCCGACTTTCGCCGCGATATTCAGGCCATCGTCGCCTGGAGTGAAGACCAGATCGCTGGCCTTGCTGTCGATGGCTACGGCCGATTGATCCGGCAGGCCTTACGTGACGTGTTGGAAGAGCCAACGCGTTCAGGCGCAAAGGCGCGCCCCGACCTTGCGCCTCATGCCTATGTCTATCCTATGAAGTTCAGCCGCGAACGGGTAGACGGCGAACGTGTGAAAGCTGTGCGTCACTTTGTGCTCTACCGCTGCTTGGGTCAGAAAGTCGAGTTTGGCCGTTTGCTGCATGACAGCCGCGATCTTACCCTGCCTCTAGCGGCGGAACTCAGGACGAGTCGATGCGGAACTCATCTATCGCCACGCGATCTCAAGTAACCTGCGGCAAATTTCGTTTCAGATCGGACAAGGCAACGGCTCCATGACCGGTTTTCAGGATCGGCTAACCACTGCAGTGGGATATCACGAGACCGCAGCGATCAACGCAGTGCCAAAAGGCGCTGCCCGATTCCTCGCAGGCCGTTGTGGTCTCTCGTGGTGTTGAGTTGGCCTGGGGGACTGGCCGGATTGCCCGGATGGAATGAACAGGAAGGACTGAGAATCCTACGTTTGCCGTATTGCCCTTTGAATGTCTCTGCCTTCGGAAGGGCGCCCAACAATGGCCTCATCCTGTCAGCAGACATTGCGTCAAGAGCCCTGTAGATAGCGTCCATGGCTCGTATGTCATGGACAGCTAAGGCATTTGCGCGAGCAGGCACTGGGTTCCGCGGCGGACGACGGTTTCGTTGTAGTGCAGCACGCGCGCACCGGCAAAGACGCGGAGCAGTTCCTGGCGTTGTAGCAGGCGCTCCGGATCCTTCGGTCCTTTGCCGTCGCCGAGTTCAAGATGGTCGATGGTGTGGGTCTTGTAGAGGATGAGGCCGCCGGGCCGGATGGCCGTCCGCATGGCGGGAAAGAGAGAACGGTCAAGATACTGGAAGACCATGATCAGGTCATACTGCCCATCCGGCGAGGCCGATGCCCGCAGGAGCGTGTCTATACCAGGCTCGCAGAGGGTCTGTAGCTCTACACCCGCAGCCTGTGCATTCTGCCGGGCAAGGGTGGTTGCTTCGTCGGAGATGTCGGCGACAGTCATCTGCCAGCCCTGTTTTGCCATCCAGATGGCGTGGCGGCCCGCGCCTCCAGCCAGATCAAGCCCCCGTCTCAGTCCAGGCTCGCCCTGCGCGAACAAGGGCGCGATGAATTCTTCGTAAAGAGAAGGGAGCAGCGGATCGGGATCCGTCCAGGTGTGCTCGCCCGCTCGGTAGCGCTCGTTCCACCGCTCCCGTACCCCAGAAACGTCTGCTGCCGATTGCATAGCATTCATACTTCCTAGTTTACGGGATAGCGGCTAGGCAAGCTCTGTAATAATAGAGAAGCAAGTATTTTTCTCCGGTGAGATTGCTCGATGATGGAACCGATTCGGATTGCGGTGGTGGGGTCTGGTTACGTTGGTCTGGTTGCCGCCGTGTGTTTTGCCGAGATGGGGCATACGGTGATCTGCGTGGACAACGACGACCGAAAGGTGGCCGCTTTGGAGGGTGGAGACACCCTGATTCACGAAAAACACCTGCCTGAACTCCTGGGTCGCAGCCGGAACCGGCGAGTACGCTTTATGACGGACCTGAGCGAAGCGGTGCGTCAAAGCCAGGCGATCTTCGTCGCGGTTGGAACTCCCCAGGCGGAGAATGGAGACGCAGATCTTTCTTACGTTGAAGCAGTTGCCAGCGAGATTGCACGTTCCATTGATGAGTACAAGATCATCATCGAAAAGAGTACCGTTCCGGTCTATACCAACGAATGGATACGGAGGGTGATCGAACGCAATGGCGTCCTCCGCGAGGGCTTCGATGTGGCCTCCAACCCGGAGTTTCTGCGCGAAGGCTCCGCGGTGGAGGATTTTTTGCATCCGGACAGGATCGTTGTGGGTGCGGACAGCGATCGCGCATCGTCTCTGCTGAGCGCCATTTACGCGCCTCTTACGAGCGGCGAGTACTATCGCCGGGCGGACTCCATCCCGGGCTGCTGCTCTGTTCTTAAACCGCCACCGCTGTTGCTCACGTCGACCAAAAGTGCGGAGATCATCAAACACGCCTCGAATGCCTTTCTAGCGTTGAAGATCTCCTTTATCAACGCAGTCTCCAATCTTTGCGAGGCCGTGGACGCCAACGTGGAGCAGGTCGCCAACGGCATGGGGTTGGACTCGCGCATTGGCCCAAAGTTTCTACGACCGGGCATTGGTTATGGTGGGTCCTGCTTTCCCAAGGACATCGCCGCCTTCCGCTCGGTGGCTGAGCAGATGGGGGTGGACTTCACTTTGCTCAATGAGGTGGAGAAGATCAATACGCAGCAAAAGAAGAGGTTTCTCGGCAAGGTGCGGTCTGCTCTGTGGACGCTGCGCGGCAAGAGGCTGGCTGTGCTCGGATTAGCTTTCAAGGGCGATACGGATGATGTTCGCGAGTCCCCTGCGATTGACCTGATCGAGATGCTGCTGCTGGAAGGCTGTGTGGTGGTGGCCTACGATCCGGCTGCGATGAAGCGCGCCCAGGCTGAACTGCCCCCATCCGGCCAGATGAGATATGCGGAGAGCATAGAAGCGGCTGCGGCCGATGCCGATGCACTGCTGATTCTGACCGACTGGAGGGAGTTTGCCCAGATCGACCTTTCTGCTCTGCGGCTGCTGCTGCGCTATCCGATTGTGATCGACGGCCGCAATTTGTATGATCCGCAACGGATGCTGGACGCCGGTTTTACCTATTTGAGCATTGGGAGGCCATCGGCAACGCCTATGCGGGAGGTGGCGCATCAATGATCCTCAGGGCGATCCACTGGGCGGAGACGTTGACAAGAACGATTGAGGCGGTGATGGAATTGAGATTGAGAAAGGTGGTTTGCCGATGGCAGTTCAGCTAGCTCTGGTGACAGGCGCCGCAGGATTTCTAGGTTCTCACCTATGTGACCGGTTGCTGGAGGAGGGGTTTCATGTCGTCGGAGTGGATAATCTTTCCACCGGCAAATTGGAGAATCTGGCGCATCTGAAGAACGAGCCCCATTTTCTCTTTGAGCAGACGGACATTACCCGACCCTTCGATGTGGGCAGAGTTGACTATGTGTTCAACTTTGCCTCTCCGGCCAGTCCTGTGGAATACCTGCGGCTAGGCATTGAGACCTTGCAGGTGGGTTCGACGGGAACCTTCCAGACCTTGGAGATCGCTAAAAAATATGGTGCGGGCTACCTGCACGCCTCCACCTCGGAGTGCTACGGTGATCCACTGGTGCATCCACAGGTGGAGTCTTATTGGGGCAACGTGAATCCGGTGGGGCCGCGCTCAGTGTATGACGAAGCCAAGCGTTTTTCCGAGGCGGCGGTGAGCGCTTACCACCGTTACTACGGCGTGAATACGCACCTGGTAAGAATCTTCAACACCTATGGGCCCAGATTGCACCCCGGCGACGGCCGCCTGATCTCAAACTTTATGATGCAGGCCTTGCGCGGAGAACCACTCACCATCTATGGTGATGGTTCGCAGACCCGCAGCCTGTGCTTCTGCTCCGATCTCATCGAAGGCATCGTGCGGCTGGCGAAGAGCGAGGTTCACGGCCCGGTGAACATTGGCAATCCGGAGGAGTGGACTGTATTGGAGTGCGCCAGGGAGGTCCAGTTGGTGGCCGGGAAGGCGAGTGGGGCTGCATCCAGCGGGCAACTGGTGTTCAAGGAACTTCCACAGGATGATCCTACCCGCCGCCGGCCTGACATTACGTTGGCAAGAAATCTGCTGGGATGGTCGCCAAAGATCGGTCTGCGTGAAGGGCTTGAGCGCTCGCTTGCGTACTTCCTTGCCTGCCTGGAAGGCGAAAAAGCCAAGGCATAAAGAACCTTGAGCGCAGATGCAACCGGGAGTATGGAGTTCCCTACGCCGGCTTTGGCTCGTTCAGGAGGCTCTCCCTTTTGCCCGCGCCGTCGTCTGAGGCGGAAGAATGCAAGGAATTCAGAGTTCAGAAGCTTATCCGTGAATAGTGAAGGTGTGCCGCCAGCAGATGATCGTAGCCGCTAACAATCATCCGCAGGAACCAGAAAGTATATTCATTCCAGATAAAAATCCAAGCAGCGTAGCAAAAAAGCTAATTCACGCTGTAGACTACCGGCGGCTTATCCGCCTTCTCCATCGTGGAAGGTTCAGAAGCCGATACTCGCGCCGCCATCAACAGGAATCACAGCGCCATTGATAAATTGCGCTGCCTGCGAACACAAGAAGACCGCACACCAACCAATATCCTCCGCTCTTCCAAATCGGTGTTGCGGGGTCCGCGATAGAATCTTGCTTTTGCGCTCGGGGTCGCCACGCAAGGCTGCGTCGAGCATCGGTGTCTGGATCCACCCAGGCGCGATCGCATTTACGCGGATATTGTCGGCTCCAAGCTCGCTCGCGAGCGAGCGAACCATGCCAAGGTAGGCAGCTTTGGCGGCAGAGTAGGCAACGATCTTCGGCATGCCGATGAGCGCGCTCATGGACGCGGTGAACAGTACCGAGCCGCCACCGCTCTGCTTCATGCCTGGAACCACGGCTTGCGTCAGACTGAAGGCGCCGTCCACATGCGTCTTCAGAATGCCCCGGAATTCCTCCAGGGTTGTGTCCTCAAGGGTCTTCTTTACATGAGTTCCAGCATTGTTCACCAGGATGTTGGCTGTCCCATATTTTGACTGAATGTTCCTGACAAAGTCTTGTGCATGTTCGGAATCCGTTACATCGAATGGCTCTGCAAACGCGTTTCGCCCCAGACGCGCCCCCGCTTTCTGCAGAACATCCACACGGCGCCCGGTGATGATGACACGGGCCCTGGCCGCAACCAAGCAGGATGCGATAGCAAATCCCAGCCCAGTTCCGCCGCCGCTGACGATGGCGAGTTGACCATCCAATGAAAATGGCGAAGCTTCGACGTCAGGCACGGCAACCCTCTAGTAATCCAGGCGTGTTCTGGTGTTTGTACATAATGAAATATTCGCGGTGACCTAGCCGTTCCGGCTTCGTCAACTGGCCGGAGCACACTTCCTTCACGAGTGTTGCCAGCGAGGTCGCGGCTTGATCGAGCGTGAGTGTACCGTCCAGGATCTCGCCGGCATTGAAGTCAATATCGTCGTTCATCCGTTGAAACGTCTTGGAGTTTCCGGTGATCTTAATGAGCGGAGCAATGGGTGACCCGATCACGCTTCCTCTTCCGGTAACAAACAGAACAATCTGCGCGCCGGCAGAGATCAGATCGACGATACCTTCGGTGTCATTGGGGTTTGTATAGCCGAACTGCATAAAGTGCTCGTCTGGAACAGAGTCCATTAGCCACAGACCTGGATGGGAGGGCTTCTCCGCGACTCGAATCACCCCCTCAATAACGCGGCTGCCGCTCTTGGCAAAGGCTCCGAGGCTCTTCTCTTCGATAGTGGTTAGTCCTCCGGCAAAGTTCCCGGGAGAGACGGAATACTGACGGACTGCTCTGCAGTATTGCTCGGCCTTCTCGTAAGTTGCTCTTAGCGTAGTTCGAACTTCTTGGTTGGCTGCTCTCGCATCAAGCTCATCGCGAAGGCCAATCATCTCCACGACTTCCTCAAACAAAG
This sequence comes from Granulicella sp., assembly GCA_027365345.1. Classification (GTDB taxonomy): domain Bacteria; phylum Acidobacteriota; class Terriglobia; order Terriglobales; family Acidobacteriaceae; genus Granulicella. The sequence goes on along the minus strand of DAHXNO010000040.1, from coordinate 43,576 downwards.
CCGTTCCGCCCTGATCGATCAGCCAGTCGTAGAAGCGCCCAACCACAGGGTTTCCAGCCAAACCAGACGTGCCATCTGATCCCCCACATTCACACCCCACCACAAGATCTGTCCATGACATGGAGATGCGAGGGACCGTTTCAATCTCCTGCCGCAGTTTGTTTAGCAGATCCTTCCCGTAGCGAATGCTTGAGGGGGTGCCCCCCTGCTCTTGAATGAAGAATGATCTCGCAGGACGTCCGGAGTTGCATACGACCTCAGCGATTCGGCTTGGTTGTGTATATTCGCAGCCTAGACCGACAGCCAGGACGGCTCCGACGTTGGGATGTCTTCCCAAGGCAAGCATGAGCCGAATCGCGTATTCATTGTCATAGCACCCAGGAAAGCCGATCACATGGGTGTCAGGTTCGCCTTGCGCTATCTGGTGCGCGACAAATTCGGCGCACTGCACTGTGTAAATTACGAGCACCACGTTGCGAACGCCCTTTCGCCCGTCGGCCCGTAGATAGCCTTGCCATCGCGAATCATTCATATCGAGTCTCTATGGGTGCGCCAGAGTTGTAATCCAGGTGTGACGATCTGCTGTCATATCGGCTTCTGCAGTTATGCAGGTGAACCCAGTCTCCCGGGCGGATATCCGCAGTGGCAAGCCCAATAGCCGCGCCGTATTTGACGATTGGATCATCCTGAGAGATGGAGCGAAGGGCTATTTTGTGGCCCGCGGTTGCGTCTTGCTGGGCTCGTATCGTCAGGTTGTCACCTTCACCACGGTGTGCAAGAAGATCCCCGGTTCGGACGTCTTCAAGCAAGGTCGCCACGTTGTCGTGGTCATGAACCTGAAAAAATACATGTTCGGAGTTCATAGGATTCCATAGCGATCGAAAACCACGGTGCTGGTTGCACCCGCCTCGATCTCCTTGCGCACGCGTCTCTCTCCAGTCACTTTGCCGAGTGCTTTCCCGATAACGCGCTGTTCAATCTCTCGCGGAATTACGACGACGCCGTCTATATCTCCAAAGATCAGATCTCCCGGTTCCACGAGCACCCCTTCGATCTCAATCGTGCAGCGGAATGCAGAAACCACAGAGCGAACTCCAGCATCCTGAGCGAAGCTTCCCCTGCTGAACACGGGCCAATCCTGCTCAAGCACCTTTACCGTGTCCCGGTGAAAACCATTGATCACGGCGCCCGCAGCTCCACGCGCCTTGGCTGTCGCGGTCATAATCTCTCCCCATGCAGCACAATTCATCGGTCCTCCACTTGCAACATAGATTTCGCCTGGTTGGAGCGAGTCCAATGCATCTGTGAGAAGACCGAAGGGGCGTACCTGAGGTCCGGTTACTTCGGCGATCTGGACCGGCATGGCGCGTCCGATGAGCCGATGTTCGGGGCGGAGGGGCTTAATGGGCTGCGGTAGAAACTGATGACGCCGGCGCTCAAGATCAAGGATGTCTCCTACCACGGGCGTGAAGAGGTGCTGCCGAATGATTTCAAAAATTTCATTGTTCGGATTCGAGCTCATCTCGACGCCACTGTATCACTGCGGGCAGGCATTATGACAATGCATAAATTATGGCTTTATAATCGGCTTTACCAATGGATCTGCAACAGCTCAAGGTGTTTCGAGAGGCGGCGAGGTCAGGAGGGTTCACGCGAGCCAGCAACGAACTCCGTCTTTCGCAGTCCACGGTCAGCCTGCACATCAAGCGCCTTGAGGAAGAACTTGGCTGCCCGTTGTTCCTGCGGGCAAAGAAGCGCGTCTATCTGAATGACGCAGGCCGGCTGCTGCTGGAGCATTCCGAGCGGATATTCAGTGCGATTCGAGACGCGGAGATGTCCATTGGAGAACATACCAAGCGGCAGCGCGGGATCATTCGGCTTGGCAGTGGAGCGACGACGCTTACCTACCTGCTCCCGCGAATCCTCGGAGCACAACAGAAGAGGCATCCAGAGATCGAACTTGTGGTGACCACGGGTTCCAGTGAGATGCTGGGGCTCGCTGTGCATCAGCAGAAGCTGGATATGGCGGTTGTGATGCAGCCGGCCGATCCGTCTCTTTCTGTTGAATGGCTCCCTCTGTTTCGTGAGGAGTTAGTCTTCATCATTCCTTCCTCTCACCCCATTGCGAAAGGGGATTTCCTGAGGCCTGAGGATACCCAGGAGATTCCATTCATCTCCTTTCATGAGGGGTCGGCGATGAGAGCCCTTATTGACCGGGAGTTTGAGGCTCTGCAGATCAATCCCCGCATCACCATGGAGTTCGAGAACATTGAGGCCATCAAGGCCATGGTCCGCGCCGGGCTTGGGGCCGCAGTTCTGCCAGCCTGCAGCGTGCAAGGTAGTCAGACAGCGATACGAGCCATGAGGTTCCGCGATCGCCAAATGGGAAGAGACCTCATGTTGGCGCTTCCCAAGGCCTCCTACGTTCCACGATCGATTGCCAACTTTGCGAACCGCCTTGCCAAGGGGCTTGCCGGGAAGAATATCCAGCAGTTGCGGGAGTTTTCTTCCGGCATGCTTTAGCCGTAGGCGCAGACCGCTCTATCGCTCGGCCGAAAGCATGCGGTGGAGCTTGGGCAGTGCGGCTTGGAAGACTGTGCCCGCCCTCCGGGCAGGCTCGATCAAATTGTTCGATTTAACAGATGAACATCTGGGGATCTCAGGTGGTAGAGTGGCGAACGAAAGAGATACTTTTCTTGCTTGCGGAGAGGAGATTCATGTACGCAAGATCATTCAGCGAAGGCGAACCCTTTCGCTGTGCCGGAAACGAGTTCGTGATGCTGTTGCCGCGGGAACACACAGGCGCGTGTGAGGCGGTGTTGCAGATGGTCCGGCCAGGAGCAACCACGCCCTCCAACAGCCACCAGACCTTTATGCAGATCTACTTGATATGGAGCGGTGAAGCCGAGATCTTCATTGGATCGGAGTCACGGCGAGTGACCGCACCGGCAATCGCGTTTGTGCCTCCAAGCACGGAGCACTGGGTGACAAATCTTTTGGCAGATCGCGAGCTGCATTATCTTTACATCAGCGTGTGGCCAGACGGGATTCCGCGGGAGGAATCAGAGGGTGGATGGAAAGAGGTCTACGCAAAGATCATTGACAGCTATGCCAGCCGAGGCTATCCGGCTGAGATCCAACCAGCGCTGGAGAGCCATCGGTGAAGATCAGCGATATCGTCATCAGCGTGATCGCCAATCCTTTTTCAGAGATGGTGACGGCGGGAGTGAAGGGTGGCAAGGCGTCCCATGACGTCGTCTTTCTGCAAGTGAAGACGGACGAGGGGATTGAAGGCCATGCCTTTGCATGGGGTGGCCGTAGTGGCCAAGCTACAGCTCATCTGATCGCCAGCATTATTCGGCCCTTGCTGATCGGCCAGGATCCGCTTGATCGTGAGCTGCTTTGGCAGCAGGTCCGCCGGATGGATCGGTGGTGGGGGTTTTTACCCATCTACGCCCACGGGCCGATCGATGTTGCGCTGTGGGATATTGGCGCTAAGGCGGCTAGACTCCCGCTTTATCGCTTCCTCGGCGCCTATCGAGCCAGGCTGCCGGCCTATGCCAGCTCCTTGATTCTGCCGACCACGCAGAGCTTTGTGGAACAAGCAAGGCAGTATCGAGCCAAGGGCTTTACGGCGTATAAGATTCATCCGTGGGGTGACCCGGGCCGTGACGTGGAAGCTTACCGCGCGTTGCGCGGGGAACTGGGCGATGACTTTGTGCTGATGACCGATCCTGTGGCTGGGTACTCGCAGCAACAGGCGTTGCGCATTGGGCGAGAGTTGGAGAGACTCAACTACTACTGGTTTGAAGAGCCGCTCTCAGACTATGACATCTACGGCTATCAGGAGCTGTGCCGAGCCCTGGAGATTCCCATTGCAGGTGTGGAGTCGACGCCCGGCGGTCTCTTCGGAACCACACAGTATCTCACCCAGCGAGCCGTCGATATTGTGCGCAGCGATGTGTCCTGGAAGGGAGGGGTAACCGGTCTGATGAAGACTGCTGCGCTGTGCGAGGCCTTCGGGGTGAACTGTGAGATCCACACGACGACCAACGCCCTATTGGATCTCGCAAACCTCCACGTGAGCTGCGCCATTCGCAACTGTGAGTATTTCGAGATTCTGATTCCGCAGGAGCCATTCAGCTTTGGGGTTAAGAATCCGATCCAGATCGACTCCGAGGGCTATGTCTCCGCTCCCGAAGGCATGGGTTTGGGCGCAGAGATCGATTTTGACCTTCTGGATAACCATCTGATTTACCGCATATAGCGAGCTTGTAACGGTTCTGCGCTCTGGTCCCCACGGCTTGATCCAGTCAGCATCGGAGGGCTTCGATGCAGCAGCACAACCGCGCCGGTCAGCCTGAGGTTCGGAAGCATGGTGGGCAGGGCTGCCGCGAGCCGCTTCTGGAAAGATGGATCGTGTTTTTTCGGCAGACGGATCTGGGGGCCTGTGGTCGGTGTTGGAGTGGCTGGTTCCTCCCTTCCTGGCAGCCAGGCGACGACCGCCGGGTACTGCTTCCTGCTGAGAAGGTACTTTTCGAGGCAGATGTTTAACCTGTCCGGCTCTGGCTGCAAGACCGGCCAGGATCAGCCTACGGCGGGAAGTGGGATGTCCAAGAGAGAAGTTATTTACTATACGAAACATGCGGCCAGAGGGTATGATTACCTTCGCATCGGCCTTTGGACTGCACAGATCACACTGAAGCCAACGGGTTCAGTAAAGATCTCTGGACGCACAAGAGATTATTGCGCCAGATGGACACAGGCCTTTGGCATGGGTTCTCAGAGCGAAAGGAAAGAGTATGTCTTCTGTTCTTGCGGGAATTGGATGGGACATGGTGGGTGCGGCCGCAGCCGCCTCGTTCTACGCGCCCATCCAAAAGGTGAAGAGGTGGTCCTGGGAGACCACCTGGGTGGTCGCCGGCATCTTCTCCTGGGTTCTGCTCCCAATTCTGGTCAGCCGGACATTGTTGCCAAGTTTTTTCAGCTTCTATTCGAGTATTCCCGGTCACGTGCTGGCCCTTACGTTTCTTTTTGGCTGCATGTGGGGGATTGGAAATGTGAACTACGGCCTCACCATGCGCTATCTTGGCATGTCGTTGGGTATTGGTGTCGCCATTGGCGTCACACTGGTGGTGGGCACGCTGATTCCGCCCATCGTGCATGGTCGCTTGGAGTACCTGTTGACCAGCCGTGCGGGTCACTTCACCGTGGCCGGAATTCTTGTTGCACTGCTCGGCATTGCGGTGATCTCCTGGGCAGGCCACCAGAAAGAACAGCAGATGGGGATTCGGGCCGAAGAGTTCAGCCTCCGGAAGGGTCTATTACTGGCTGTTTTTTGCGGCATCTTTTCTTCCGGAATGTCGTTTGCCATCGACGCCGCGCAGCCAATGGCCGCGGCGGCGCAGCAGGTAGGCGTCAAGCCGCTCTACGCCGCCTTGCCTAGCTATGTGATCATTATGGCTGGCGGAGCACTGATCAACTTCGGTTACTGCTTCTTCCGACTCACCTTCAACCGTGAGCTTTCGCTACGCCGCGATCTGGCCGAGCCAAAACATATTTTGCTGCGCAACGGAGCCATGGCCGCCTGTGGCGGCATCATGTGGTATCTCCAGTTCTTCTTCTTTGCCTGGGCAGGCGCTAGTACTCCTGCGCATCTCGCCTTTATCAACTGGATGCTGCTCATGAGCCTGTATGTGCTCTTCGGAGGACTCGTCGGGCTCGCGCTGGGCGAGTGGAGAGAGGCGCAAGGCCGCCCAGTGCGCCTGCTCTGGGTGGGGATGCTGATCATAATCCTTGCTGCCAATCTGGTTGGATTGGGTGCGGCATCGTGATGACAGGTTCGCGGCCCAAGAGCACGCCCAACCCTGGACGATTGATGTTGTGGAGACAAGCCGGCGCGGTCTTGCCCGGAAGTCGGCTGGTGATCCACTGAGCTTGGCTTACCATCAGAGTTGCGTTCTAGCTCCATAAGAACAATAATTGCTTTCTAATGGATGCTATTCGCTCGCTTGTGCGTTGGAATCGTACTGGGGTAGTTGTGGTCACGGCTATGTTCCTGTGCTGCGGCCGGGCGTGGGCGGCGGGCGCCGATGCGGCCTGCACCCCGCGTTTCCCGCTCCAGGTTGGCCAGGCGGATGGATGGCTGGGCGCCGATGCGGCCTACTCCATACCGCAGCCGAATGGCACCGATGTATGGATCTTCGGCGACACCTTGTACGGGACGCGCCGCGTGGTTCGGCACAATGTTCCGGTGATGGTCCACAATACCATCGGTATCTCAACCTGCGGGGCGGGCGGGCGCTGGCGGATCCGATATTTCATCCGCAGAGACGCTCAGGGAAACCCGGTGAGTTTCTTCCATCCGCAGCATCCGAATACCTGGTACTGGGCGCTGGATGGATTCCGGTCGGGAGACAGCTTATGGGTTACGCTGCTCTGCATCCGTCCCACGGACAGATCCTCCGCCATGGGCTTTGCGACTTGCGGCACGGATTTAGCGAAGATCAAAGTGTCCGGTCCCGCACCACTCGACTGGAAGATCAAGTACTTTCCGCTGGTGCCCGACGGAGCTCATGCGTATCCCTCCGCCAGCGCCGTGGTAGTGGGCCGGTACGCAGAGATCTTTGCGCTGGACGAGCTGGGGGCGCGGCCGTTGCTGGCTTCGCGAATTTCGTTGAGCGGGCTTACCGATCCGCAGGCGAACCTGGAATACCTGGCGCGCGATGGGCAATGGCGCAAAGGCTTCAATCCCGGCAACGCAAAGGCGATTCTGTCGCCGGGAATCTCCGAGCTCTCCATCCGCTACCATCCGCGGCTGAAACGGTGGATCGCCGTGATGTTCGATCCGCATGCGTTTTCAAGCCATATTCTGCTGCGGACGGCTCCCTCAGCGAACGGGCCGTGGAGCGCAGGGAAGATCATCTACACCGTCCCGGAGATGGAGCCGGGAGATCCGCGCTACGACAAGGACAACTTCTGCTACGCCGCAAAGGAGCATCCCGAGTTCGAGAGAGGGGACCTGGTCTTCACCTACGTTTGCAACACGATGGCCGTGCCGAAACTGGCGACGGAGACAGATATTTACTTCCCGCGTGCGGTGCGGATGCCGATGCCGGCCATGGCGAGCGGCGACGGGAGCTCGGCCAAGCCTTGAGCAGATTTCGCAATGCGAACCTGTCAGAACCAGTGGACTCGGCCGGGGTGCGCTTTGCCACCTTGTACTCTCCGGCACTGGGCCGCCGCACGGATCTGACGCTGTACGTCCCGGATGTGCCGCCGCAAGAAAGATTGCCACTGCTCGTCCTTCTGCACGGGGTGTATGGCAGCCACTGGTCGTGGTGGGCTTACGGCAAGGCTCCGGAGACGGCCGACGCTATGATTCAGTCTGGCGCCATCCGGCCATTGGCGATAGCTATGCCGTCTGACGGCCTGTGGGGCGATGGCAGCGGATACCTGGCTCACCGCGATTTTGACGCCGAAGCGTGGATTGTGGAAGACGTTCCGGAGTTTGTGGGAGAGGCGCTGCCCCAGGTGGAGAGCAGCCGCTTCTACCTGGGCGGGTTATCCATGGGCGGCTACGGAGCGCTGCGCCTGGGAATGAAGCATGTGGCCAAGGTGAAGGGAGTCTCCGCCCATTCCGCAGTCACCCGGATTCGCGAGCTGAGGGAGTTTGTTCGGGAGCCGATCGAGGAGTATCTGGCCGCCGGCGAGGAGAACGCCGATCTGCTGCATTGGGCGCGTCTTCATCGCTCGAATCTTCCGCCCCTGCGGTTTGACTGCGGGCGGGACGATTCTTTGCTGGATGGAAACCGCGCGTTGCACAGAGCCCTTCTGCGTGAAGAAATTGCGCACACCTATGAAGAGTATGCGGGCGGCCATACCTGGGAGTACTGGCGGCAGCACGTGCGCAGCACGCTCTGCTTCATCTCTCAGGTTGAAGAGCGGTCAGCCGGGATCAACTCGACTGTTTGATGCCTGATTGCGCCAAGGTGTAGCTGTTGCCCTGGTAGCGCAGGCCCACCAGACGCGCATTCGGATCAAATGCGGCAAGCCGCGGCGCGGCATGGACTCCGTTGTAGAGCGTGGGCTCCACGCCAAAGATTGACTCGATGGTCATGTCGATGAAGGCTCCCCCGGCGATCGCGCACCAGTCCTCGATGTAGGGTGCATCATTGGAGGACTTGTAGGCTCCGCCCTTCAACGGGGGCATCACGTCTTCCACAAAATGCGCCTGCCCAATGGGTCCCTGGTTGCCAGCTCGCGCCACTTCCGCCAGCCACGGTGCGATGCGAGCGGGGTCATCCACTTTGAAGAGGCCCTTCGCGCACTCCGGCGGCCACGCCGCATAGGCGCCGAGGCAGCTATGGTCAGGGCGGACGTTCCAGGTAGCATCCGGATCGCTGGTGGCCAGAGCGCGCATCCACTTTTTTGAGGCAAGCTGGCTCCAGAAGAAATGGGCCATCTCCTGCTTTTGTATCGCGGAGAGGTCCTGGCTCATGTTGTCGAGAACTGCCAGGAAGTCGTAGCAATGTCGTACTTCGTTGAAGGAGCCGTCCGGCTGACCGGCGCGCCACCATCCCGCGCCCTTTACATAGAGGATACGGTTGATTCTGGCAGCGAGATCCGTGGCCTGTGCCCGTAGCTGGGCAGCTTCGCTGTTGCGGCCGCGGCGATCCAGCAGCGCGGCGACAAATCGCATGCTGGAGACGTTCCCGGCGTTCATACCCGCGACCTGGTGAACATAGGTGCTGACCACCTCCAGAAGATTTGAGATGCCGCCGTAATCAGCCAATCCATTCCTGCCGACGAGCTGTTTCCAGTAGGTTGCGTGATCTATCAGGTAGTCCAGAACGGTTTTGCCGGCAATCGTCTTGTCGAGCCATGCGAAGTCGCCGGTGATGCGCAGGTAATCGCGCGAGCAGCGGACGATTGCCATGTCATTCACGGCATACCAAGGGCCGATGGCTTCTCCGCTGATGTAATCCGTGGCCAGATGCCGGTGCATATCGCGCTGGAACCAGACCTCGACAAGGTTGCGCAAGGGTTCTGGATCGAGCAGCGCCAGGCTGAGGCTGGTGAGCGAGGTGTCCCACGGAAAACTGAGTGTGGGCAAGACGTGACCGCTGAGAGTGAGAAGCGTGGGGCCATAGGCGGAATCCGGCGAGTTACGCCGCGCGCTCAGCAGGTTCCGCAGGCCGTTTTGCCATAGGTTCCACAGCGCCTCGCTGTCGGTTTGCAGGCGAGGCAGGTAGCCGGAGAATTCGCTGTTGCCGGGCGTGTAGGCCGCCTGCAGAAGCTGCTCGAATCGCTGCTGATTCTGTTGCTGCGCGGCAGCGAAGTTGGTTTGGAGCCGATCGTGCATCGCTTCGGCCTCCGTGGCTGTGGATGCTACGGCACAAACAAAGTGAAGCTCGCGGACCGCGCCGGGCGCGAGGCTCAGGTGGTACTGCAGCATCTTCCCGGCGATGAGCGCGTCGGCAGGAGGATGAATCCCCTGTGCTGCGGCTGCTGGGGAGTGCTGAGCGCTCCAGGTGATTCGGCCATGCGCTGCATTCCAGGAGATGAGATTGTCGCCTTCGCCAGGAAGATTGGTGAACCATGCGGTAGTCTTGCACGCGGCGGCCGCGCGCATATCGAACCGGAGGGTGAACGTACGGCTGTGCGCGGAGAGATTGCGGATCTCGATCCTCTGCATCACGGCGCGCTGGCGCGGAGGGAGAAACAGGGTGGTGCGAAGATGTAGCTCCTCGACAATTTGCTCCCGCACCACGCAATGAGGAAACCACTGGTACGTGACGGCCTCAGTGGGATCATCGGAGATGGCGACAAAGCGATCGTTGACAAAGAGTTCGCAGGTGGTCAGAAAGCCCGGGCTCCAGGGAATATCGGGCATACCGCAGCAGGCATAGGGCGGGAAAGCGATGGCGCTGACAGCGGAGACAGATTTCACCGTCTGCGCGTAGCCCCAATCGTTCATGGAGATGGGTAGATTGAACAGGTCCATGTAGCTGTGCTGCATGCGCACGCTGGCAAGATCGGTCAGCGACGGAATCGCGGGCAGCGTCCGCGGCGCGGCAACCAGGATATTTTGCTGTGCGGCCGCGGCGGCTGTGCAGCCGGAGATCTTCAGGAAGGTGCGACGATTCATCGGTGGAGGTTCCAGGCGCCAGCGTGAACGTGAGGCCGGTTGCGGCCAAAACATGCGCTGTGTTCAACGTTGCGAATTCATGAGGAGCGTGGCGGCGTGATCTTGTGCCGCCAACCTGTATCAGGCGTGACAAAAGACTGGACTGCGGCCGCGGGTTATACCCGGATCACCTCAATGCCCAGTTTCTGGAAGGGAGCAATCATCTCGTCCGTTGCTCCGCTGTCAGTGATCAGCTTTTGAATCATCGGCGTCTGGCAGATACGCCAGTTGGCGACCACGCCGAACTTGGTGTGATCCACTACGGCGATGTGCTGGCGGGCATGGGCGGCCATGGTGCTGTTCAGTTCTGCTTCGTCGGAGCTGAAGCAGCTTAGACCCCACTGCGCGTCGATGCCGTCGGCTCCAATGAACATGGTGTGGATAAGCATATTCTCCAGGCTGCGGGTGGCGGAGGGGCCGATGAGCGAAAACCACTCGCCATGCAGGTGGCCGCCGGTGACAAAGACGCTGACGTCCTTTCGCTTGGACAGTTCCATCGCAATGTTCACCGTGTTGGTGACAACCGTGATTCTGCTGTCGAGCGGCAGGCCGCGAATAATCTCCGCGGTAGTGGTGCCGGGGGTGATGGCGATGGTGTCGCCGGCGTTGATCAGGGTAGCGGCCGCGCGGCCGATTCTTCTCTTCTCATTGGCGAGACGCTCCACCTGCTCCTGGAACGAGCGGTCTTTCTTGAATGGTTCATAGAAGAGCGGCTCGATGGAGACGGCTCCGCCGTGAGTTCGCCGCAGCAGTCCCTGCTGTTCGAGGATGTCGAGATCGCGGCGGATGGTGACCACAGAGACGCCGAGCTGCGCGCTCAGATCGTCGACGGCTACTGTGCCGTGCTCCTGCAGTCCGATGAGGATGGAATGGAACCGTTGTTGCTGACTATTCAGGACAGCTTCGGGACTCTCCTTTATCTCTGCACTCTTCTTCTGCTTACTGCGCTTCGCCATGGTTCAGGCCCTCCCAGTATTGCTGAATCTGTTCCAATGTTTTGCCTTTCGTTTCAGGAACCCTTGTCCATATAAACACGAAGCTGATGGCGCAAAGAACAGCGTAAACAAAGAAAGTGCCGGACACGCCAAGAACGCGGATAAGCGAGAGAAACGTGAACGTAACCACCAGGGTTCCCGTCCACAGCATGGAAGTCGCCATAGAGGCGGCGCGGCCTCGGATCTTTGTGGGAAAGATCTCCGAGATCACCACCCACGGGATGGGCCCCATGGCAAAGGCAAAGAATCCCGTGTAGCAGAGGATGCAGGCCAGGATCAGCAGAGGAGGCAGCCCGGGAACGCGATAGGCGATGACGAACAGGAGCAGCGAGGCGGTCATCCCAGCGGAGCCGGTGAGCAGCATGCTGCGGCGTCCCCAACGATCCACGAATCGAAGCGCGAGCAGGGTGCATAGCAGATTTGTGCAGCCGATCACGATATTCGCGGCGAGCGCGGCACCCGCCGTCTGCCCGCGAACATGCTGACTGATCAGGATAGATCCATAGTAGAGCACGGTGTTGATGCCCGTGATCTGACACAAGATGGCCAAGCCGAGAGCCACTAGGAGCGGGCGGCGCATCGGCTTGCTAAAGACCTCTTTCCACGTGCCGGCCTCGAGACCCGAAGCCTCTTCGACGAGGGCTGCCTGTTCTTCCGCCTGTGCTGCGCCATAGATGCGGGTGAGGACCTGTCTACCCCGCTCCCGCTTGCCCTGGCTGATAAGCCAGCGTGGGCTCTCCGGGATCAGCAGCAGTCCGAGGAAAAACCCCAGTGCGGGAATCGCCGCCACGCCAAGCATCCAGCGCCAACTGGAGTCGCCGATGCCAGCCAGATCCCAGCTAACCATGTACGCGACCAGAATTCCGACCACAATCGCGAGCTGATTCATGGATACCAGACGGCCACGATTGCGCGCCGGCGCCACCTCGGCGATATACACCGGGGTAAGCACTGAAGCCAAGCCGATCGCCAGGCCTCCGCAAAGGCGCCAGATGGAAAAATCCAGCACCGACTGCGCCAGCGCCGCGCCTAGCGTGGAGGCGGCAAAGAGAATCGCCGCCACAAGCAGCGATTTGCGCCGACCGAATCGATCGCCGACGAGGCTGGCCCCTGCCGCTCCCAAGAGGCAGCCCAGCAGCAGGGCGCTGGCTGCGATCTCCGTCTCAAGGCTGGAGAGAGCGAACTGGCGCTGCAGAAACAGAAGAACTCCATTGATGACGGCTGTATCGAAGCCGAAGAGAAAGCCTGAGATGGCTGCGACCAACGCAAGAAACAAGACATAGAGCCGGGAGTTCGCCTGGCCTGCTTGCTGTGAAGGATCGCTGAGAGCGGAGATGTGCATGTCCGGACCTTGGGAAGACTGGGAGGAACCGCGGGGTTCGAGATGCCAGATACGCACCTGGGCCGGAAGGCTCGCATCCAGCTTTTTCAGCATAAACGAAATTTTGTAGTATCTTTTCGTGTTGAAAACGAACAACAACTCTGTTAGTATCGCCGCTGATATGATGCCTCCGCGGAACGATCGGTCGAATGCGCCGGCGGTGAGCGTGCCGACGCCTGCCCAGCTACTGCTGGACTGGACGCGGGGTGGAATCAGTGGTCCGGATGTTCGCGAGAGCGCCAAGACCCTGGGAGAACTGCAGGGTCTCTTCGGCGATGAGCAGAGCTTCAAGGCTATGGACCCGATGCGGGAGATCTATCGTGTCCGCGTGGCGTCCAACGTTCCCGCTGGAGAAGAGGGTGGCTTGCTTTGGGGAGTCACGGTCCTGCAGCCGGGGAAGGTTGGCGATGAATTCTTCATGACGCACGGGCATTTCCACGCCGACCGCACCCGCGCGGAGTTTTATGCCACTGTGGCGGGCGAGGGAATCCTGCTGCGGATGGACGGCGAGCGACGCACATGGGGCGAGGCGATGTCAGCGAACACGCTCCATTACATCCGGGGCGAACATGCCCATCGCGTGGCGAACGTGGGTAGCGAGCCTCTGATCTTCTGGGCCTGCTGGGGAAGCGATGCGGGATACGACTACAAGACGATCCGGCAAAGCGGATTTAGCGCGAGGGTGGTGGAGCGCGACGGCGCTCCGCGCATCATTTTCCATGAGTAACCGAGAGAGGCGGTTCAATCCTGGGCTGGACGTTCGGCTGCGCCCCGAGGAACTGGCCTTCGACTATGGGCCGGAGGTGCTGGGGCCGGCTGTAGAGTTGCGGCGCCTCGACGACATCCGAAAGAGCCTGCGAGATCCTGAGTGCAACGGTCCGGAACACGTATACGGCATCGCCATGGATGTTTGCCGGCGTTGCGATGCCGCCGATCTGCGGGACAGGTACCTGCTGTTCGGCGTTGTGGCTTACGCCGGTGGGCGCCTGGGAGAAGAGCCGGTGCGCAGCCAGGGGCATATTCATGCTCCCGCGCCGCATTGCGGATGGTCCACGCCGGAGCTGTTTGAGATATGGGAAGGCCGCGCCATTGTGTACGCTCAGGAGTTCGCCGAAGACGAACCCGGGCGCTGTATTGCCGTGGAGGCCATGCCGGGCGATCAGGTGGTGGCGCCGCCCGGATGGGCGCACTGTGTGATCAACGCCGATCAAGACCGGCGGATGGTTTTCGGCGCACTGTGCGACCGGCAGTATGGCTTCCTCTACGATCGGGTTCGGGCGCACGGTGGGCTGGCATGGTTTCCGCTGCTGCGCGGCGGAGCCATCGAATGGCAGCCCAATCCAAGTTATCGCCAGTCAACACTGCGGGTGAGGGGGCCGCGAAGCTATCCGGAGTTGGGGCTGGACCCGCAGATTCCAATCTACCGGCAATATCAGGCCAGCCCGGAGACGGTGCAGTGGGTTTCAGATCCGGCGCGAGTGGCCTCGCTCTGGCAGACGCTGGAGCCCTGAGGGCAGGGTAGCATTCGGCTCCATGATCAATCGGCAGCCACAGGATTCGCGAATCACGAGCCGGGCTGGTAGAAGAATCCTGCGGGAGGGCTGTACCCCGTCGCCTTTTAGACGTTCAAAGAGCAACCGCGCGCTTTCGCGCCCGAGCAGGTCAGAGGGTTGTTGTACTACAGAAAGCCCCGGCGTGAGTACGTCGCCCAAATCGAAATCGTCAAACGATAGAAGGGGAATATCCTGGCCGCCTCGAATCCCCAGGTCGCGGAGACCGCGCAATACGCGCTGCGTGCTAACCCAATTCAAAGAAAAGATGGCATCGGCAGCATGCTCGCCCAGAACCTCTGCTTCCAGCCATTTTGCTGTCAACAAACTCTCGTGAGCTACCAGGCATTCCCTCGGCTTCAGATTCGCTTGAGTCATGCTCTTGCGGTAGCCTGCAACACGCTCTCTGGACGTATAAAGATGTGGCCGGGTGCCTATGGCAACCACCCTGCGAAACCCGTGATCCAGCATATGCTGTGTCGCCTCGGCTGCGCTTTGGCGATTCGTGATGATCACGGAGTCCAAATTCGAGCCACGGATCAACTGGTCGAAGGTCACTACGGGGATATGCATTGGCAAGATCGGACTCAAATGCTTCCAGCCCGTGGTTGCGGGAGCGATGATTAATCCGTCGATTTGGCGTCGCACCAGGCTTTCGATCTCAGATCTCTCGACCTCCGGTTGACCTTCAGAGCTTGTGATGATGACAACATACCCATTGGACCGCGCTACCTCCTGAACTTCTTTAATCACTTTGATCACGAAGGGGTTCGCAAGATTGGCAACGACAATGCCAATTGCGCCGGATTTGCGCGTCATAAGGCTGCGGGCCAACTCATTCGGCCGGTACCCTAATCGCGCCATCGCCGCCCTGACTTTGGTTACTTTCTCTTTGCGAACATTTTCCGACCCATTGAGCACACGCGAAGCGGTTTTGAGAGAGACTCGCGCCTCACGAGCAACATCTTCCAGGGTGGGAGCCCGTTGTTTTCTTATCGTCATCTTTTCTTATCCTGACTCCCAAGTTCTGAGAAGGCTGCCTGTAAACCACTGCTGGCGGCAGTTGAAACTGTCGCGCCATGCCTTTCCTGTTCGCGAACCAACAGCGCAGCACCACCAAGTGTATCGAAGTTCTAAAGAACTTCTAAAGAGAGTTGCTCACAGACCGGCTCGTTTGTAAAGGACAAGCATCATCCATTTATGCACCTCCGAGCTGTCTTATGACAAGCCACGCCTCTGATGGCATGACGTTGCTTCTTTCGTAGTCAAGCTCTTGGTCTAGCTTCTAGTGCATGAACTGGAAGTGGATGGTCACGTGGCGGCGGCTCATCTTCCAGTTGCTGCCTTTGGCTTCCCGGCGTAGATAGCTCAGTGAAGGGATGCGACGTTGGGCGGGGAGCCGGCGTCTGAACGGGCTGATCTCGTACTGCGTAGGGTTCAGGAAGCTGCTGTGTTTCGGAATGCAATGCAACCATCCTTTCGCGGAGGTGTCCTCCGGCGATTCTGAACGTATCGCTCTGTTTTTCAGTAGTTTGGCGCGTAGGCGAAGCTCGGTGGATGTGGCTGCGCAAGGTGATCTTGACAAACGGGAACGGACCTTTCTAGAATTCGTTCGGTTTCTTGACAGCGCTGTCATCAATTCTGAAACGATAACACCCTGACGGCGGCAGGCAGAAGGGCATGAGTTACCCCAAGAAATGATCGTCCAAAACAGACTCTAACAAGCCCTTATGCAGCGAGTGAAGAATATAGGGGGCAGGAGGGGCAAGATGAGGAATCAAAAGACGCGTCCATCGGAGGTGCAACGGCTCGTTGACGCTCAGTCGAAGTGGCTCTGTGTACGGTACGTCGCACTGCTCTTTCTGATCACTGTGCCATTGCTCCGGCCAGCCTATGGCCAGGTGTTCCGCGCGTCCATTACGGGAGAGGTCATGGACCCCTCGGGGGCCGTAGTTCCAAATGCCACCATTACAGCAGTCAATGTGGATACGAAAGTAGCGGCCTCGACAAAGACCAATCAAAAAGGGGTCTATTCACTGCTATATCTGCTGCCGGGCACCTACACCGTCACGGCTACGGCGGCAACGTTTGAGACAAAGGTCTACCAGAATGTGCGGCTCGATTCAGCCCAGCAGTTGGGGCTCAATGTAACGCTGCAGCAGGGTAGTGTCTCGCAACAGGTGGTGGTGACTGCCGGACCTGTTGAATTGGACACCGCGTCCGCCACCACGGGCGGGGTTCTCGATCAGTTTAAGGTCGAAAATATGCCAGATGTCGGCCTGATGGTCTTTGATGATGTCATCTTCACTCAAGGAATTACCTTCTCCAACAATGGCGGCCTGTTCGACCTAACCCTCAGGAACAACTCGGACACCTACCTGGTGGCTGGATCCCAGAGCGATGAGAATGCCTTTTTCGTCAACGGCGTGCCGATCAGCGATCAGGGCAATTGGTACATTACCCCCAACCAGGCCTCGGTGCAGCAGATGCAGTCCAGCGTGATGCCTTACGATGCTCAATACGGTAGAACCGGGGGCGGTGTGTTCAATGCAAACGTCAAAGACGGTACCGATGCATTCCATGGCGAGGCCTACGACTACTTCGGAAATGCCGCTTTGAACGCAAACACATGGGAGAATGACCTGAGCGGCATTCGCAAACCGATCAACACGCGCAATACGTGGGGCGCGCAAAGCGGTGGGCCGATTCGAAAGGGCAAGACCTTCTACTTTGCGTCCTATGAACAATTCGACCAACATGAGCCGATGGACGTAACCTCTACCGTGCCGACAGCGGCGGAAGCCAGCGGAGATTTCAGCGGAACGGGCTATACCGTCTACGATCCACTATCCACCACTTGCATCACAAAGAACTCTTCCGGAGGCTGTACCACATACGGAAGAACAGAGTTCCCCAATGACACCATTCCTGCCGCCGATATCAGCCCAATCGGGCAGGCGATCATGAAGCTGTTCCCAGCTCCAAATAACTCGGCCATTCTTGACAACTACATTGTGGCCGCACCCAATCTCTACGGTTACACGCAGTTCATCGGCAGGGTGGATCAAAATTTTTCCCAGAATGACCGCGTTTACGGAATATTTCTATACGAGTACAACGATGATACGACCGGCGGCAACGGATTTCCCGGAGTGGGGTGGGACGGCAGCCACGACACTGGGGTAGATTACGACGGCGTGTTGGACTGGACTCACATCTTCTCTTCAACGAAAGTGATTGACCTAAAGGCATCGTATGGCCACGACTCCACGTTGAATGAGACGGGGGCGACCGTTTCGCAGGATTACACGGCAAGCAAAGTGGGCCTTACCGATCCAGCCGTAGGCACCTCGTCGCGCGGGATCGTGCCAGAGATCGATATGACCGATGCAACTCAAATCTTCGGTAATACTGATAACGGAACCATGGACGCCGACGCTGACTTTTCCGGAAGCGTCACCCAACTTCTTGGCCGCCACAGCTTCCACTACGGGGGCGAGTTCGAGGATATCCAAAAAGCCCCGACGGGTGTGCTAGGAGAGCCGTACGGAAGCTTCGACTTTAGTCCCGCCTACTCTCAGGAAAACCCCAATAAGCCTGTCACCGGTGAGGGAAACTCGTTTGCCGACCTGTTGCTCGGCTATCCAGCATCAGGGAGCGTGGACTGGGACGAACCGACATTCATCACCATGCATTACTATGCGCTCTTCGTCCAGGATGACTTTCATGTCTTTCCAAAGTTAACGCTTAACCTTGGCCTGCGCTGGGATGTCAACAAGTCTCCAAGAGACCGCCACGACCGCATCAATGCCGGTTTTTGCTTCACTTGTACGAACCCGCTGAGTAATGCGGTCAATTTCGGCGAGTCTCCCGACCTCTCAAGCCCGTTGTTGGGAGGGCTCCAGTTTGCCGGCGTCAACGGTGAACCCAGTGCTCCGTTCAAGAATTATTGGAATGACTGGCAGCCAAGGTTTGGCTTCAGCTGGGCAGCCATGCGTAATACCGTAGTACGGGGAGGTTATGGAATCTATTACCCATGGGCATCCCTTGATGTTGGCGATATCGGTTTCAGCCAGACCACCTCATTTGTCGATACTCTCGGCACCCCGACTCCATACACACCCGATAACTACTTCAACTCGGGCACTCCGTACCCGAGTGGAGCGATTCAGCCGAGCGGCGCGTCCCTAGGACTTGAGACTGACGCGGGCAATGGCATCTCCTTCAATGACCTGGACCGCCACCCGCGCATGACGCAGCACTGGAGCCTGGGCGTGCAGCGCGCGATTCCCTGGGGCATCTTGCTGGATGTACAGTATATGGGAACTCAGGTCCAGCATGTCCCCGTCAATGTGCCACTTGGCATCATCTCCACTTCATTGCAGCAGCAGTGCTATACAGACCTTGCGCTCTGCGACACTGAGGTGAAGAATCCATTTTATGGCGTTCTCCCATCGAGCACTTCTCTAGGCGCGCCTCGAACCATTCAAGATTGGGAGTTGCAGAGAGGCTTTCCGCTCTTCAACGGCGTCACCGAAGATCAGGTGCCTGAGGGGAACACTCACTACAACTCGCTTAACGTTCGCGTTGAGCGCATGGTCAAGAACTTCGACTTTGTATTCAACTATGTCTATGAAAACTGGATGGATAGAGACGCCTATCTAAACGCCTCAGCCTTTATCTATCCCGACCACCTGATCAGCGAACTCGATAGCAACGATCGAAGAAATTATCTGAATGTGAATCTGGTGTTTCCCATCCCCGGCCTTAGGCATGGCGGATCAGTGGTGGAATATATAACTAAGGGATGGCTCCTCGACTCTACGGTGACGACGATGACTGGAGCCCCCTTGTTTCTTCCTTCGGGCACGTTCCACTTTGGAGCGCCAGGCTGTGCCAGTTATCTGCCGGTAGGGGGCCAGACGCGCGCCCACTGGTTCAACAACAACCCCGGCTGCTGGACCCCGCTAGCCAGTTGGCAACCTAATACAACGCCGCCGGAAATTGGAACTATACGCGGTCCCTCCGCAACCGAATGGAATCCGGCGATCAATCGAGTGTTCCCACTTCATCGCCGTGGGATGCACCTTCAGCTCCGCGTGGAGGCAATCAACGGCGCAAATCACCCAACCTGGCGGGAAGCGAGTACAAATATTGATGTCCTTCCAACCTTTACGCCCAGGACGAGTTGGGTCGGCCTTGGTACATTGCCGAACTCCCAAGCCAATACGCCACGCCAAATTCTAGTTTCCGCTAAGGTAGTGTTCTAGGTGCAAGAGCCACTCGTGTGTGCGTCGATGTTTAGTACTCGTGTTTCGAGGTGCATACGTTTCAAAGGAGCGGAAGCATGCAGGACCAAATATTTCAAGAGAACGATATAACTGCTGTGAATGCTCACCAAAAACGGAAATGTATAGATCGAGGGCCGCTTCGGTGCATGCGATCTGGAAAATCATGCTCGCGGATAGCCTATCGAGATCCCAAACTGTGATACTTGCTGGTGAGCGGCGGTTTCGTGCAGGATCTGGACCCGTGGTGGCGCTCATGGAATGCAAACGGAGAAGACGTCATGAAGAAAGGAATAACCGTAGTCATAATCAGTGCACTGTTGTCCAGCTTATGTCTCATAGAGGTGACAGCGTGTGGCAGCAGCAGCTCGGCTACTTCCAGCACCACCAATTACAAGCAAGAGGCAACTGAAGGCGTCGCGTCGCTGCAAAGCAATTATTACGACGCTGGTACGGGTCTCTATCTCGCGCCGGCTGGCTGGTGGAATGCTGCAAACTCAATTACGGTGCTTGCGGATTACGCGAGCGTTACTGGTGATACATCTTATAATTCCGCATTTGCCTCTACATTTGCCAATGCCAATGCGTCAGCGGGTAATACGAACTTCCTTGACGACTACGATGATGATGAAGGCTGGTGGGCGCTCGCGTGGATCGCTGCCTACGACCTGACCGGGACACAGTCTTATCTGGATATGGCTGAGACCATCTTCGCCAACATCGCCACCGAGTGGAACACCTCCACGTGCGGAGGGGGAGTATGGTGGGAGAAACCAAGCGTCAAGGGCGCTACCATATACAAGAACGCCATTGCAAACGAACTGTTTCTTACGGTCGCTGCCAAACTGGCAAACAGGACGACTGGAACCGCATCGGCAGGGTATCTGGCGTGGGCGCAAAAGGAGTGGACCTGGTTCAAGGCGTCTGGCATGATCAATGCGCAAAACCTGATCAATGATGGGTTGGTTTCAGCCGGCTCCGACCCTTCCTGCAAAAACAATGGCGAAACGACATGGACCTATAATCAGGGCGTGATTCTCGGTGGTCTTGTATCGCTCTACAAAGCCGACCAGGATCCAACGCTCTTGCCGCAAGCAGATGCGATTGCCACCGCGGCTATCACGAACCTCGGCGTGAACGGCGTTCTGGTCGAACCGGGGAACCCGTCGATGACCTCGGGTGACGCTCCTCAGTTCAAAGGAATATTCATGCGGAATTTAGCAGTCCTATACAAGGCCGACTCCAATCCGCAGTACCTGACGTTCATCATTACGAATGCGAATAGCATCTGGACGAACGATATGTATTCATCAGAGCCAAGTGTGTATTTTGGCGCTCTATGGCAAGGGCCGTTCGATACAACCAATGCCATTAATCAAACGTCAGCGCTAGACGCTATGATTGCGGCTGCCGAGTTTCAGTAACGGCTGAGCGATGCACGCGGCACAGTGGTGTTCGATCATTAGCCGGACTGAGAATCCAGGGTGGATCATTTGGGGAATGAAATCTCACCCAGAGCATTCGCCGAACGAAGGCTAGATCTGTAGTGCGCCTGGCACATTCGATTCCCACATTCCAACCAAGGATATCCTTCATGCGTTCATGTTTTGGTTTGTTCCGTGTCAGGCTGTATAGTGCGATGCTGGCCCAGATAGCGTTGCTGTGTATCGGTTCCGCGGCACTCTCCAACGCGCAGCAGCAGTATCAGTATCCGTTCCAAAACCCCAATTTACCCACTGAGCAGCGCATTACGGATCTGCTGGCGCGCATGACGCTGGAAGAAAAAGTGGATATGCTCAGCAACGAAGCGCTCTCACGCGGCATGATGTCCACATCCGATGTTCCGCGCCTTGGGGTGGTTGGGACGGGGCATGTCGAAGGATTACATGGGGTTTCTCTCGGTGGTCCGGGTGGTTGGCAGGGGCCGGGCAAGGTGCAGATTCCGACGACGCAATTTCCACAGGCCCGCGGGCTTGGCCAAACATGGGACCCGGTGTTACTGCAGAAGGTTGCGGGGGTAGAGGGTTTTGAAGCCCGCTACATTGAGGGTCGCTATCATCGTGGCGGCTTGATTGTGCGGGCTCCCAACGCCGACCTGGCACGAGATCCCCGCTGGGGACGGGGAGAAGAGTCTTATGGCGAAGACCCGTATCAAACCGGCACGATGGCTGTGGCGTACGTAAAAGGCCTGCAGGGAAGTGATCCGCGATACTTGCTTTCGGCGTCGCTCATGAAGCATTTTCTTGCGAACAGTAACGAAGATGGACGCACCAGCGGTTCGTCGAACTTCGATGAGCGGTTGTTTCGCGAGTACTATTCGGTTCCGTTCCGCATGGCGATTGAGCAAGGCCATGTCTCAGGATTTATGACCGCCTATAACGCTTGGAACGGTATCCCTATGGCCGTGCAGCCGGTGCTGAAACAAGTGGTGATCAAAGAATGGGGCTTTGACGGCATCATCTGCTCAGACGGCGGGGCCATTACCAATCTGGTGACGCAGCACCATTACTACAAGACGCTACCGGAGGCGGTTGCGGGAGCCGTTCATGCGGGTGTCAATGAGTTTATTGACAACTACGCCAAGACCACGCAGGCAACGCGCCAGGCAGTTGCAGAAGGGCTGTTGACTGAGGCGGATATCGACACCGATCTCCGCGGACTGATCCGCGTGATGATCCGGCTTGGCCTGCTGGACCCTGCAAGCCGCGTGCCCTATTCGGGAATTGGCATTACCGACGTAAATCCCGCGAAGGGGGATCCATGGTACTGGCCGTCGGAGAAGGAACTGGCGCGCAAGGCCACGGATGAATCCATCGTGTTACTGAAGAATGACCACGGCCTGTTGCCACTCGACGCAGCGAAGCTCAAGTCCATCGCGGTCATCGGTCCCAGCGCGGACACAGTACTTGGCGATCTTTACGGCGGAACGCCGCCCTATGCCATCAGTCCGCTTGAAGGTATCCGCGGACGAGTAGGCTCCGGGGTCACGGTCAACTTTGCAACGGGAACGGATCTTAGCCAGGCCGCTCAGTTAGCCCGGCAGTCGGACGTAGCGATTGTGATCATCGGCAACAGTCCCACCTGCGGTGGCAGGGGATGGCATCACTGCGCCCTGCCCAGCGAAGGTCATGAAGGGGTAGACCGCACCTCACTCACGCTGGAGCAGGAGCAGATTGCAAAGGCCGTATTTGCCGCCAATCCGCGCACCATCGTGGTGCTCAACGCGAACTTTCCATACGCCACCACCTGGTCCCAGGAACATGTACCGTCCATAGTGGAGATGACGCACAGCAGTCAGGAAGAGGGAGGCGGCCTGGCGGACGTTCTGTTTGGCGACTATGATCCCGCGGGCCGTCTGACGCAGACCTGGGTGGCTTCTATGGATCAGTTGCCGCCCATGAAGGATTACGATATTCGTCATGGCCGCACGTACATGTACTTAAGCCAGAAACCACTGTACGCATTCGGCTACGGACTGAGCTACACCACCTTCCGTTACTCGAACCTTCACCTTAGTTCTGCGACGCTGCATGCGAACGGCACGCTCCATGTCCACGTGGATGTGCGCAACACGGGCAAACGTGGCGGCGATGAAGTGGTGCAGCTCTATGTGAAGCACCTGAACTCCAAAGTGGAGCGACCCATTGAGGAGCTCAAAGGCTTTGATCGCATCCACCTTGCTCCTGGAGAGACGAAGACCGTGAGTCTGCCGCTCACTGCCGATGCGCTGCGCTACTGGGATACAGCCGCCAACCGGTGGGTGCTGGAGCCAGACAAGGTGCAGGTCCGCATCGGAAGTTCATCAGATGATATCCGAGCCACACAGACGCTTCAGATAACGCCGTAAGAGTCAGTCGATTCTTCCTTGCCGGGATTGATGGGGATCGAGCAACGTTCTTGGCGGCTGCGGCCAGGCTTTGAATTTACAGCAGCGCCAGTTGGATCATCCCATGGTGGTCCGCAGCCTGCCGAACAGATCATCCGCTTCCCCGCGGAGATCGACTCATGGCCAGCCCCGCCGCCAGGCGGGAGCAGATGCTGTCCGGGTTTACCGCGCGGGAAAATGGCCGAAGCCCCTTGCCGGCTGGCCGCTTATCGGCTGCGTCACCTCGCGGTAACCATCACATAGCAAAGAGGTTGCAACTTCAGCAGAGCATCCCATGTTGCTTTGCGGCACGCCAGGTTGCGCGCCAAGGGCAATAGTGGAGGATTCATGAAAAGAAAGAGTACAGATCACTATTGACAGTGAAGTGAAAGTCAACATAGTCTTTATTGCGGTAAACAGAACATGAATCCCATGTTCCGAATGGTCCTGGAAAGGGATAACCACCTAGGGAACCATTCGCTGCTGGAGGGGCGATGTCGAAGACCTGGAACTGGATTTTGGCTAGTGCGCGCACGAGAATCCGCGTATGGAAGTTTGTGGGACCGTGTTCGGTGGCGTTGACAGCATGTGTCCTGCTCACGCGGCCTGTGCCGATGGATGCGCAGAATGTGAGCGTGTTCGATACCGGCACAATCGCAGGCACGGTTACGGATTCCACGGGCGCTGTGTTTCCGCACGCCAGCGTGGTGATCACCGATTTGGACACAGCTCGGCAAACCCATGTTTCTACTAGCGGCAACGGCGCCTTCACGGTTCCAGGGCTGCCCTTTGGCAACTATCAGGTGTCTGCGGTGGCCAAGAGCTTCAGCAAAGCGACCACCAAGCCATTCGCGTTGACGGTGGGCGCTACCGTGCGCATCCACATAAGTTTGTTTGTCGCGTCAGCTTCTGAAAGGGTGGAGGTCACAGGCACGGCTGCTTCGGTGGATACGGCCAACGCGACCTCCGGAACGACGCTGACCCAGACGCAGATTCGCAATTTACCCACCAACGGCCGCGATGTGATGGACTTCCTTGAGATTGCACCGGGATCAGTGAATTCGATTGGAGTTTTTCAGGGCAGCATTAATGGGCAGGAGAATTTCTTTACCGGCCTTGATGTGACCATGGACGGACAGAACGCCTCGCGCGGCGACATTAACGGTTTTGACGAGACGGAAGGGAACGAGCAGGGCCGCCTGATGCAGGGCAGCATCGATAGCGTTCAGGAGATCGATTTCTCCAACAGCGGCTACAGCGCGGACGTGGGACATTCGCTGGGGCCGCAGATGAACATGGTTACCAAGGGTGGAAGCAATCAATATCACGGCGAGATCTTCGATTTCTTCCGCAACGACGCCATGGATGCGGACGACTACTTTGCGAATGCTCTGACCAATCCCAAGGTGCCGCTGCAGATGAATCAGTTTGGAGGGAATATCAGCGGTCCGATAGCGCATAGCAAACTGTTCTTCTTCGTGAACTACGAAGGCATCCGCCAGAAGACCACCGACGTGAACTCGCTGTATGAGGTCCCCAGCGCCTATGTTCGCTCACAGTTCCTGCCGTCCATGCAGTCGGTGCTGGCGCAGATGGCGCCGCTGCCTGCGGGATGCACCTCGATTCCCGCGCCTGTCTCCTGTGCCGTGCCCGATACCCAGGATGCGGCCGGCCCCTCTGCCGGGGCTGATCTGGTCTACGATCCGGCGGCCTTACCGACGACGCTGGGCGAAGACAGCGGAGAGGTGCGGGTGGATTACAATACGTCGACGCGCGATCAGACGTTCGTGCGCTTCAGCATCGACAATTCATTGACGAATCAGGAGTACGGGCTGAACCAGGGACAGACGACGCCGCTGAGTTTGCAGACCCAGTTTTTGATGCTGCACGAGACGCACGTTTTCAGTCCAACCTTCCTGAACGAAGCCAGCGTAGCCTCCAACCGCTTCAATTCCAATACCAATTCGGATACTCCCAGGCCATACGAGGCGTTCTCCGGCTTCTTCACCGATCTGGGCGCGTTGCCCGGAGCAAACGACTTCAACCAGGTGAACTACAACACTGTCGTGGATGTTCTGGATAATGCCACCAAGACGACCAGCAGGCACACGATTCGATTTGGCCTGCAACTGCAGTTCAACCGGCTGGATACGTTCCTGCGGCAGTACCAGAACTACGAGTTTGCCAGCTTCGCGAATCTTGAGGATGATCAGCCTTTCGCGCTGGAAAAGATTGGTTATCCGGGCTTTGTCGGCGTGCACAACTCCAACTGGGACGTGTATGCAGAGGATGACTGGAGAGTTACATCGAAGCTAACCGTAAATCTTGGCTTGCGCACCGATTTCAACACGGTTTGGAGCGCGCGAGACAACCAGGAGCAGAATTTTGATTTTGCCACCCAGTCTTTCCTGCCGACCACGGAGCCGGCCTATTCCGGGCCGACGATCGATGTGGCGCCGCGCCTTGGGCTGGCCTACGATCCTACCGGCCACGGCAAGACGGTGATCCACGCGTACTACGGGCTGTTCTACAATCCGATGCACTTCGATGACACGCTGGTGACCAATCTGCCGGCGTACCAGAGTTATACCGTGAACGTATTTCAGGAGGCGCTGACGTATCCGGAATCGAACCCGGTTCTACCGCCTGGCACTCAGAACGTGAATATCTTCCCATCGCATCCGCACGACCCTTATTCTCCAAACTGGCTCGTGGGTATTCAGCAGGAACTGCCGGACAATACGGTATTCACGCTGAATTACACCGGCAACCAGGATCACCGGATGCAGGCCGGCGTTGATTTTGCGGCTGTGAATCTGAACCCAGGGAACTATGTCACGGACATCCATCCTCTTTCTGGCTTTGCCAATGAGGACTACGATGCCGACGAGCTGAGCTCGAGCTACAACGCTCTGCAAGCTCAGATCCGTCATAGCGTGGGCCGCATGGTTGCGGAAGCGAACTATACGTGGTCGAAAGAAATCAACGACATGGTGAACGTGTTCAATGGTTTTTCTGACCCATACGATGCGGCGAAGGATATGAGCGCCGGCGATTGGGATATCCGGAACAACTTCACTGCCAGTGTGGTGTATACCCTGCCCGACATGCGGGGAGGCAATCCGATTCTGAAGGGTGTTCTGGGGGGATGGCAGCTTTCCAGCATCCTTCAGACGCGTTCGGGCGCTCCGGTGAACGTGTCTATTGAGAGCGGAATCTTCGGGCTGCCCGTGCGGCCGGATTCCACAGGACAGCCAGTCCGCCTGCGCAACTTCTCCTGGCCTGACCAAAGCTACAACATTAAGGCATTTGAGATCGAGCCTAACTTTGATGGAGTTCCGGGAGATCCCACGACACTGGGAGATGTTGGCCGCAACAGCCTGGAAGGTCCTGGCTTCTTCCAGTGGGATTTCTCCGGCATGAAGAACTTCTCCTTGACGGGACGGGCCAAACTGCAGTTCCGCGTCGATCTCTTCAATATTCTGAATCATCCCAACTTCTCTACTCCGGATGGGGGCATCTGTACCTCTTTCACAGCCGCCTCCGGGACCACTCCGGCCAGTTGCGTCCCAGATGCCAACTTTGGTCAGACGGGCGAGACTGTTGCTGACGATAACTCGACTCAGGTGGGCACCGGTACCGCGCGCCAGATTCAACTCGCCGTCAAGGTGATGTTTTGAGACAAGGCAGGCGCTCCCTGGGCGAGGCTCCGTTCTGAAGGGAGCGGAGATAGAGAGCTGTTGCTACGCTCGCACTTGGGCTCGGATCGTAGCGTATTCATGGCCGCGATCCGAGCCGCAGGGACGAATGGTATATGTGCCGACCGCAGCGGGAACGATGAAGGTCTCCGCGTAGTTGACGATGAAGGGTTCAAAGGCTCCGGAGGGGCTCTCAACAACAGCCTGTTCACCCTCCACCAGATTAAAGACTTGAACAGTGCCGACGGTATCGTGCGGTACCGGTTTGGTGAACCAGTGTCGGCGCGACTCGATGAACTCGAGGGAGTGCAAGCCTGTTCTTTCCTCGCGCCAACCGTCCCCGCTGGAGAGGGGCTCCACGCAATTCACCAGCGAGCGGCGAACCCACGCGGTGGTTCGGTCCCACTGGATATTAGCTGCTCCGTGCTGCAGGTGGATGGGCCGTGGACGCTCGTCAAGGCCGAGGCGGCCCCAGTCCCACAGCTTGAAGGTGAAGATGTAGGGCGTGGCACTGATCTCAAGCACCATGCTGTTTTTGCCAGAGCAGTGAACGGTGCCTGCGGGGATCAGGAAGTGATCGTGTTTGCGGGCAGGGAAGCGATTGACGTATTCGTCGGCTGGAAAATCGAAGCCGCCTTTCTGGGCGCGTTCCAGATCCTGTAGCATCCCATGCCGGTCGATACCTTCTTTCAAGCCCAGATAGACACAGGCGTTCGGCTCGGCGTCGAGCATGTAGTAGCTCTCGTCCTGCGTGTAATCCATACCGAAATGCTCGCGAATGTAGGCGGTGAGAGGATGAACCTGGAGAGAGAGGTTGCCGCCTCCCATGGTGTCCAGAAGATCGAAACGGATGGGGAACTCCGCTCCGAAGCGCGAGTAGATGGCGCTGCCCAGCAACGGCTCGGGATGGGCCAACACCACGTTGATGGAGGGGATCTCCACACGCAGATCGCCGAATCCGAGCAGAAGGCTATTTTCCTCCGGCACGCAGTCGAAGCACCAGGCATGATTTGGTGCGTCGCTCGCAGACAAGCCGCAGACACGTTCCATCCAGTGTCCACCCCAGGGTCCGGGGTCAAAAAAAGGAACCACGCGGAAGGGGCGCTTGACCACCGCCGCGAGACTGCGGCGGAAGACATCTCCGGAGATCGCCTTGGGCTGATTGGGAATGTTGGTGTCCAGCAGCAGATCGATCCTGTCGAGCAGCCGCGACTTGAGCCGATCGGCCGCACGCCAATCCACAAAGAAGGCGCGCTTATACTTCAGCGAAGCACGCTCCTCCAAATCGTCCGCTCCAAGGCTCCCGATCTGGTTGCGGCGCTGCCGCATCTGAATCTCCCAGCGCGCCATATCCGCGTAGATGAGCAGGTCCGTTCTGGGCGCAACCAGAGACGCTCCTGGTCCCACGATCACCGTAGCCGCCGCTGCTTTGCAGCGGTTGCGCGCTTCCGCCAGCTTGACGGGGTCGATGAAATCTTCGATTTCGATGGTGTTCATCCTGCCAAAGACAGGATCGTCGCCGAGCAGCGGCTCCAGCATGCGGTCGATCTCCGCCGCCGGGCGAAAGAGATCGGGGGTAGAGACGAAGACCGCATCCGGCAAAGCGGCGGTCAGTTCACGGAGCACTTCCTGCAGAAAGACGCCGGGATAACACTCCACGACGATGCACTGGCCGGAGGGCGCTTGGCTACGAAGCGTCCGGCCGATCTCTGGCCAGCCAGAAAGGCACTCGTCACGGGAGCCCGCGGGAACATAGGGAAACTTATCGTACAAGGGGAAGCTCCTGATCGAATAGGGGAACCACACCGAAGAGCGCGGCGTCGTTACCGAGTTGCGCAGCGCGGACCCGAACCTTGCCCCAGGGCGTCCAGGCATTCGCGTCCACGTATTCCTGAAGAAAAGGCAGGATGAGGTCGGAACTCTTCATCACGCCGCCGCCATAGACGAGCAACTCCGGGTCAAAGGAGTGGATGGCGGCAACCGCTGCGGCTCCCCACACACGAAGGCAATGATCCACAATCTCGCGTGAAACCGAATCTCCCGCCGTGGCGCAGGCAAACAGCTTTTCAAAATCAAGACGGCGCGAGGCGAGTTGACTGGAGGCATAGTCCGGCCATTCGGTTGCGATGAGCGGCAAAGACCATCCTGAAGCCTCCGATTCTGCGCACCCGATAGCGCCGCAGGTGCAACGCCGGCCGGCAAAGTTGACGGGGATATGCCCCCCAAGGACTCCTGCCTGGTCGTGCTTTCCCCTCAGCAACTGGCCGCCGATCATGGCCACACCGCCGATACCGGTGCCGAGCGTAAACATCACCACATCGGTCTCACCCTGAGCTGCGCCGGCAAAGCGCTCGCCCAACAGGGCAAGCCGAGCGTCATTCTCCAGCCGGAGAGGAAGGCCAAAGCGCTGCACGGCCCAGTGAGAGAGGTCCAGGTCCACTGCATCGGTGTACTTGCCGTTGGTGGAAGCAATGCGGGTCGATCTGGAGTCCACAAGCCCGCAGAATCCAAAGCCAATCGCATTGGCTGGATTCTGTGCCTGAACTCGATCCAGCGAAGCTGCTATCGTCTCAAGCGAAGTGGCCAACAACGGCGAGCCGGGCAGGGCAATCGTCTCTCGGGCGAGGATGCGTCGGCCTTCCACCAGAGCGCAGGTGGCGTGCGTACCCCCCAGATCTACAGCCAGAATCTTCATGGCCGCAGATCCGCCAAGGATTGGCAAAGCTCGTCGCGCCAGGCGGCTTGGATGCAGTGCAGACTCGCCATGCAGCGTGCGGCGGACGGCGGAGATGCTTGCCTCCGCTGAGACGCCGTGGGCCGATTCATGACAGACTGAACGACGTTTTGCACATAAAAAGAATAGCAGAACTATTTTTTTATGGCGAAAGAAAAGTAGACCAGGGAAAATCGACCTACTCTCGCGCTCCGGTCGAGGCCCGGTTTCAGCTTACTCCCAAGGCTGCCAGCAGCCCTCCATCCACCACAAAATCGCTGCCAGTGCAGAACCCGGCGTGGTCTGATGCCAGGAATGCGGCCAGCTCAGCCACCTCTTCCGGTGTTCCGATCCGGCCTATGGGGTGCATGGCTCCGAAGCGTGCAAAGACCTCTTCCTGCGAAGCTCCCGGAGAAAAGTGCTGGGCGGAGGAGGCGAGCATGGGTGATCTGATTGAGCCAGGGCTGATGGAGTTGACCGTGATGTGATCGCGGGCATGATCGAGGGCGAGCGCCCGGGTGAGGCTGAGAACCGCTCCCTTGGAGGTGGCGTAGGCTGCCACTCCGACCTGGCAGGCGTAGCCCTGAACGGAGGCGAGGTTGACGATTTTTCCGCCTCCCCGCTTCTTCATCTCTGGAATCACGCCACGCGCCATCAGATAGATGCCGCCCACATTCACGCTCATGCAGCGGTTCCAAGTTGTCGGATCGGTCTCCAGTACGGAGCCAAAGGGCTGAATCGCCGCTGCGTTGACCAGGATGTCAATGCCACCGAGTTCGCGCACGGCCAGGTCGATGAAGCTCTGCACAGATTGTGGATCGGACACGTCGGCGGCCTCAGCGCGGAGAGGCAAGCCTCGGCGCTCGGCCTCCGCGTTCAGCTCTTGGTTGGCGGCGAGATCAATGCCGCAGGCCATGGCATGCGCGCCGCTGGCAGCCAGACGCAAGGCTATCGCCCGGCCAATGCCGGTCGTGCCGGTTATGAGCGCTGTTTTTCCTTGGAACTCTTGCATGTCCAATCTCCTTATCGCTCGGCGGGAAGCAGTTCCGGCAAAGCGAACTGCAGCCCGCGGATGGCTCCGCGCAACTCCGCGAGGCCCTTCAACCGGCCTACAAAGGAGTAGCCGGCGTTGCCGGGTTTCCCAATATCATCCCCTAGCAGATGGCCATGATCCGGACGCATTGGGATCTCCCAGTCAAGCTGCCCGTTCCGCGCGCGGCGGCACTCTTCTTCCAGCATCGTGCGGATCAAGCCCAGCATATCGCTGCTGCCGGAGAGGTGTTCGGACTCGTAAAAGGATCCATCGTCCTCGCGCCGCACCTGGCGCAGATGCAAGAAGTGAATGCGCGGTCCGAACTCTCGCGCCATGGCCACAAGGTCATTGTCTGCGCGCGACCCGAGTGAGCCGGCGCAGAACGTCAATCCATTCACCGGCGAGTTGTATCCGTCCAGAATGCGGCGCAGATCCTCAGCCGTGGAGACGATGCGCGGCAGACCGTACAGCGGCCAGGGCGGATCGTCCGGATGGATCGCCAGGCGAATCCCCAACTCCTGCGCCACCGGACCTACGTCCTGCAGAAAGCTCAACAGATTTCCTCGCAGGTCCTCGGCTGTTACGCCATCGAACTGCGCGATAGCGGCGCGCATCGATTCCCGATCGTAGGACGATTCAGAGGCGGACAGACCGGCGATCAGTGTACGTTCCAGCCGCTCAATGAACTCTGGCGTCATGCTCTCGAAGCGCCTGCGCGCAGCCGCGATGCGCTCTTGCGAGAGGCCGTCTTCCGCTCCCCTCCGCTGCAGGATGAACAGATCATAGGCGGCAAAGTCCAGAGCATCGAAACGCACCGCGTAACCAGTGGAAGGCAGCCGGAAGGCAATATCCGTGCGCACCCAGTCCACCACCGGCATAAAGTTGTAGCAAAGGATCTTCACGCCGGCCTTCGCAATCGCCGCCATGGAGTCAATCCACGTGTCAATGTTGCTCCGGAATGGGCCAGTGCGAAGTTTGATCGAGGTAGGCATGGGGATGCTTTCTACCACCGACCAGTCCATGCCTGCGGCGGCGATCTGATCCCGGCGCTTGAGGACTTCTTCAACAGGCCACACTTCACCCCGGTAGAGATGGTGAAGCGCGCTGACAATCCCGGTTGCCCCCGCCTGGGAGGCGTACCGCAGAGGGACCGGATCTTCCGGGCCGAACCAACGCCATGTTTCTTTCATAACTCCTTCTGATGCGGGGAAGCGAACGTCATGAGCGGCCAGCCCCCGCCAGCGAAACATTCGACCGGTACCTGGTCAGTCCGTGAATGTCGCTTCGCAAGCGATACAGCGCGCCTCCGATCAGTTGCCGTGTGGGATCGTACCCTTCCGGCGCCAGGACCAGCGAATTACTTCGCGCCGCAGAGGTGACATAGATCTCGTCGAGATCAGGTCCGCCAAAGCACAGCGAGGAGGTCTGCGCCGCAGGCATCTCCATGCGGCGCTCCCGCTTGCCCTCCGGATCGTAGCGGGTGATGCATCCGCCGAACCAGTGTGCGCACCAGATAAACCCTTCTGCGTCCACTGCCAGCCCGTCCGGCAAGCCTTCCGAGCGATCAATGCGCGTGAGCACGCGGCGACGGCTGAGCACGCCGTCGCTGCGGCGCCAGTCATAGGCATAGATGCAACGCGCTACGGTGTCTGCAAAGTAGAGGGTACTTTCGTCGGGAGAAAACGCCAGCCCGTTAGAGAAGCAGATGCCTTCATCTGCGATGTGAACGGAGCCGTCGGTATCGACGCGGAAGAGAAAACTTGGGCTAGAGCGGCCTTGCTCGTCTATATGCCAGGACCCGCCGTACACCCGTCCCATCGGGTCGGCGGTGCAGTCATTCATCACGCACTCCTGCCCGTCCGCCTGTTTGGCCAACAGAACCGGCTCTGCTCCCGGCGGCCAAAGCCAGATGCCATGGTGGTTGGTCACCACAAGTCCATCGTCCTTCTGGAGGCAGAACCCTGCCACCTGAAAACCGTCATGCAGTACTGTGTGGCGCTGCTGTTTCCAGTCATAGCGGAAGACGCGGTTGCCGGTGATATCTGTCCAGTAGAGAGCCTGGCCACGGTCATCCCAGAACGGGCCCTCCCCGCAGAGATTGCCGTCGTCGGCGATGATGTCTATGTGTGTGTGCATGGCGAAAGAGGAGGCCCAAGCCGTGCAGGGCCACCATTGAGGTATAAGACTCGCGCCGAGACGCTGTCAAGAACGACCTCGGCCGCGAGCCTGGATTTGGCGAAAAATCGGCAAGGTGCGCGCTCTGCCGAACTTCCCCGCAGTATCGATGAATCGAGAAAGTGTGGTCTTTCAATCGACCGGCGTAGTCTTCGCAAGCAGATTTCCCTGGCCGTAACGATTCCTCCTCTTCTTGATCCGTTACTTAACCGTAATCAGCTTGGAAAGCTTCAGGTTGGCGGAGGAGTCCCCAGCCAGGACGCGGATCTTGTCTTTTTCAAGCACCCAGGCGTCGCTGGATGTATCCCAATACCGTACGGAATTCGCAGACAGAGGAATGGTCGCGGTGACGGTTGCGTGGGCCGGCACATGAACTCTGGCGAATCCCTTCAGCTCTAATCCGGGGCGCTGGATCTTTGACCCGGAGTGTTCCACATAGAGTTGCACGACGTCATCTCCCGCGAGCCGGCCCGTATTGGCAACCTTAACAGAGAAGCGAATCGCTCCGCCTGCGGAGAGCGTTGAGGCGCTTGCATGCAACCCAGATAAACGGAAGTTCGTATAGCTTAGCCCGAAGCCGAAGGGAAACAGCGGGTCACCCTTCCAGTACATATAGGTGCGGCCATCCAGCAGGTTGTAGTCCATCATGGCAGGCAGTTGCCGTCCATACTCCGGCCATGTCACCGTGAGATGGCCGGACGGGTTGTAGTCGCCAAAGATCACGTTGGCGAGGGCGTCCCCCTCCTCTTCGCTGTTGTTGGCCATCTGCAGAATGGCAGGGACGTTCTGCTTTGCCCAGCGAATGGTATAGGGAAAGCTGGATACAAGAACCACAATGGTGCGCGGATTGGCCGCATAGACATCCTGAATCAGCTTCTCCTGGTCAGGCTTCAGGTG
The DNA here is from genome assembly GCA_027365345.1 of Granulicella sp. Taxonomy (GTDB): domain Bacteria; phylum Acidobacteriota; class Terriglobia; order Terriglobales; family Acidobacteriaceae; genus Granulicella. Next base: position 9,792 of record DAHXNO010000040.1, on the reverse strand, counting down.
AATCTCCTGGCGATCGACTCCCTCCTGCCCCTCGGTGGGATCGGGACAGGGAAGAGGGTCGGTTTTTCTGCGGCAGAAGGGGCGATTTCCTATAACGACAATGGCCACATCAGAGCTCCTTGCCAGTTGAACGGCCTCGCTTCCTCCAGGGCTATAACGCACCGCGGCCTTTCCTCCGGCCATCTTGTTCTGGATTCCCTGCAGCGGAGTGACGGCGAAGGGCGGAGTTCCGCTGTATCCATCCAGATACACGATGTTCGCCGAAGGACCGACCACCGCGATGGAATGAACCGTGGAAGGATGCAGAGGAAGCAAGTTTGCGGAGTTCTTCAGCAGAACGATGGATTCTTCCGTCGCTTGCAGCGCAAGCGACTTTGCCGGTTGCTGATCCCAGGGCGCTGCCGCGCCGTTTGCCTTGATTCCGGTGTAGGCCGCGGGCGAAGACGAGTCCAGGAATCCAAGCCGGAGCATCACGCGGACAACGCCTTGCAGATTGCGATCGATATCGGCCTGGGTGAGCAGGTTTTGCTGCAAGGCCGCCTTCACGGCATCCTGGTACGGGTTCAGAAATTGGTTGACCCCCGCATGAATCGCCCCTGCGGCAGCCTTCGCCATATCAGGGTAGTAGTGGTGCTTGGTCACCATGAAGGTGAGTGCGCCACGGTCGGTGTCGATCATTCCGTTGAATCCCCACTGGGCCATGGCGAGGCTCCGCAGGAGCGGGCTGGTGGCCATGGGGATGCCGTTATAGGCGTTGTAGGCGGTCATCAACGCATCAGCGTGTCCCTGCTCAATGGCCATGCGAAAGGGCACGGCATAGTACTCATGGAGCAGGCGGCTATCAAAGTTCGAGGAGGAACCGCTGCGCCCGTCCTCATTGCTGTTGGCTAAGAAGTGTTTGACCAGTGAAGCTGTGATCCAGTAGCGAGGGTCATTCCCTTGCAGTCCCTGGACAAACGCCACCGCCATGGTTCCGACAAGGAAGGGATCTTCTCCGTACGACTCCTCCGACCGGCCCCACCTGGGATCTCTGGCTAAATCAGCGTTCGGCGCGCGGACGATGAGGCCGCCGCGGTTGTAGCTCTGATAGATGTAGCGCGCCTCATAGGCTTCCTGAGCCGCGATCTTTTTCAGCAACGCGGGATCCCAGGTCTGGCCAAGGCCCGCGGGCTGAGGGAACTGCGTGGTTGGAATCGTGGATTTTCCCGGCCAAGGTCCGCTGGGCGCTCCCGGTGAATGCCCGCCCCATTTGTTTGGCCCACCCACGGCCAGTCCGTGGAGCCCTTCAAACTGGCCGCTCGAACCCGGGATGGTGTCGATCTTAGGTGATCCATAGATGCCGAGCCGGGGGACGTTGAGATCCTTCCCCAGGAGGTTGATCTTTTCCTGCAGGGTAAGCAGCGACAGCACACTCTGGATTCTTTGGTTGTCAGGAAGGTTTGGGTTTTGAAATGGATACTGGTACTGCGCAACCAGAAGAGGCGAGGTGGCGGCCAGGATGCCTGCTATCCAAAAATGTTTGACGCTCTTCATTCACCTGCTCCTTAAGCGAATGTCAGAAAGGCGAAGTTTGAGAGCGTCCGCGCGGCGCTCTCTGCCTGTTGGGAGAAGTTGAGGCCCGCACGCGGCAACCGTCGCCTAACCGCGCTTGCGCACCTAATGGCTCTTGCACAAGGGATGCTCTTTCCCGTGCAAAGCTGGAAGAGCTTCAGCCTGCGAGGTGCGGAACCCGCAATGCAAGACGAGTTCCGCGCCATACCGGGAAGAACGCAGGCTATCTTTCCTGGCTATGCAACTCCTTAGAAGATGTACTTGCCGGAGAGCTGGAAGCAGCGAGCGTCTGGGGTGTAGGACTGCGTGATCCGCGCTGTAGTGATCAATCCGCCGGTTTGACTGTCGTTGGAGGTGGAGGGGTTCGACCACTCCGGCGTATTGGACAGGTTGAATGCGTCCACGCGGAACTGCAACTCTTGCTGTCTGAATGTGTGGAAGTTCTTGAAGATAGAGATGTCTACCCGGTTGAAGCCGGGGCCGTAGATCTGTTCGCTTCTGCCACCGAGGAAGGCTTCCGCGTTGGTGATGCCGGTGACGTATGCCGGGTAGGTATAGCCTGGCTGCGGTGTGGTGAAGCTGCCATTGTTGGCTCCCGGGCTGATCAGATCGCCTGAGAGCGGGTTGGCGAAGGCGCAGGGGTTGTACCAGTGCGCCAGTGTGCGCACCTTGGTGGGGCAGGTAATGGTTGGATTGGTGGGATCCGGAGAGCCGCCTGCTCTAAACGGATCTCGCTTGAGGATGGCGTAAGACGATCCTCCATTGGCCGTAGCAATGTCTGCCACGCCGACGGAAAATGGCTCGCCCGTCTGAACCTGAAATGCCAGATCCCCCGCCCAGCCTCCCAGCACCGCATCCAAAAGCTTCGACTGGATGGGGTGCGCGGTGCCCTTGCCGAACGGAACCTGATAGTAGGTCATCACGGTAAAGCGCTGGCGGACGTCCCAAACCGAGTTCGTGTAGTCGTCGCGCTCGGGAATGATATTCGGATCCCGCTGGCCGATTCCTCCGTCCAAGGGGTCGGGAGCGTCGTCCATGGCATGGCCCCAAACATAGGTAGCCAAAAGTTGAACGCCATGGGAGAAGCGTTTCTCTACCTTCGCCTGGAGTGAGTTATAAGAGGATTCGCCCTCGTAATCCAGGAAGGTGAAGCCGCCAAACTTTGGAAACGGCAGCAATGGCTGCAGATTGATTCCGGGGCGCACCAGCACAGTCGTCTCGTTGGGGTTGTATCCATACGGTATATGCCTGCCGGTGTCGCCTACGTAGCCCATGGACGCCACCAGATTGGGCGTGATGGAGTGCTGAATGTTGAAGTTGTAATCCATCACCAAAGTTGTCTTCAGGTTCGGGCTTTGGCCAACCAGGCTTGGATTGGAGACAAAACTGGCCAGACCTTGGGCGATCGCATTCTGGAATCCAGTCTCCAGGTTGTATCCGTCACTTGCGCAGGGATTGGGAGAGACGCAGCTTGGAGTGACAAACGAATCTGAGTACACGAACGGGTAATTGGTGCCGAGGTTGTCAGCCGCTCCCGCCATCTGTTCACCCTGGTAAAAGAATCCGAACCCGCCGTGGAAGACGGTTGTGGGATCAGTGGAGTAAGCGAAACCCAGCCGCGGCGAGATATTTATCACCTGCTCGTTGGTCAATCCCTGCTGCTGTGTGTACTGCAAGGAGATGTTATTGGCCGTCAAATTGGCGAGAAATGCCGGGGATAAGGGAAGGTTTCCCTGGTCCGCCGAGGGAAACTCATAGACGCCAGCTCCGGTTGAGATGCCTGGCGCGCCGGTGGGATAGAAGTTCCCTTGGCGGTTTGCCATCTCCTTGTAGGGCTGGAACCAGTCATAGCGGACTCCAAGGTTCAGGGTCAGGTTATGGCTGGCCCGCCAGTCGTCTTGAACGTAACCGGAGCTATGCCACTGCGCATCGTTAAACGCCGCGGAGGGTCCGACCGAACCGTCGTGCATCTGGTCTGCGAGAAAGTCGGCGACACCATTGCCAGTGAATGCCTTGCCGTAATTTGAGGTAAAGAAGCCGCTAAAGTCATAGACACCATGCGAGACCGGCGGTTCCAAGGTGTAGGATCGGCCGTTCTCCAGGTCAACGCCGATGTTGAAGGTGTGTTTGCCCAGAGTCTTGGTGAGGTTATCCAGGATCTGGAAGACATTCGCCCGCTCTTCTTCCGGACGGTATTGGTGCGTGCCTGCCTGCGCGACGCTACCGATCTCCAGCGTGGGCAGACCTCCGTTGTTTGTGAATCCAGGACCAAAGGGCATGTTGCCGAGACCAAGAGTGGAGGCAACATCCTGCGCATAGTTCAATTGATAGGTGTCGAAGTGCCCATAGGAGAAGCCGAAACGGAGTTGATTGACCAGCGTGGGGGTGAAGATGTGCGTCTCGCTGATGACAAAGTTATTGCCAAAATCCAGTTGCAGTCCGCTGACGCAATCCGAGCCCTCGCCGCAGCTTCCATCCAGGATTGGGCCAAGAGGACCGGCGTAGTTCTCCATCTGGTTGAAGTCGCTGAAGCGTATGAAGGCTTGATCTTTCGGCGAAATCGTCCAATCCGCCCGGACATCGTATTGAAATGTATTTTGCGGCTGGCTCAGATTCTGCACATTGTTGTCATAGGTATCGTCGCCGTTTGCATTGGGCTGGGGATAAAGCTTCAAGATACCCTGAGCCACGGCGTCGATCTGGCTGGTGCAGAAGACGTTTTGAACACCGTTGCATTGCAGAGGGGTGACCCCGGAGTTGGGCGCGTAGAGCGTGATGGGCTTTGATTGGCCGGTCAACGATGGGCTCAGCAATTGGGTGAAGTTTCCCTCACGTTCCAATAAAGTTGGCACACTCTGTGTGTAGGGCTGGGCTGCGGCGATCCGAATCTCCTGGATGTCTCCAAAGAAGAACAGCTTGTTTTTGATGATGGGCAGGCCCAGCGTCGCGCCAAATTCATTTTCCCGGAACTCGGGGATGGTCAGGGCGTCAAAATCCTTGGCGTCCAGAGCGCTATTGCGCCAGTACTCCCAAACGTCGCCGTGAATTTGGTTGGTGCCGGCTTTGATGCTCTCATCCAGCACGGCTCCCGCAGAGTGCCCGAACTCCGCACCATAGTCCGAGGTAGATACCTTGAAGTCGGCCAGGGCATCCGGTGGTGGATTTACCAGGAAGCTTGAGCCGCCAAGGCCGTCGGCGGAGAGCGCCATGTTCTCCATGCCGTCGAGGATGTAATCATTTTGCTCGGGGCGCAACCCGTTCGCGTCGAAATCACCCGTCTTGTTTCTGGAAGTGGAGGCCGGAGCAGCGCCGGGCGTGAACTGGGCCGCAAACATCGCGTTGCGGCCATTGAGCGGAAGATCGTTGATTTGATTTGTGTCAACGACCTGGGAGACGGAGCTGTCTTGCGTCGCAAGCGGCGACGGCGCACTGGTGACGGTAACCGTTTGGTTGACGCCTCCGGGGTGGAGGGTGATGGGAATGCTGATCCGCTCCCCCAGTTGGAGGGAGATGTTCTCCTGTTTTGCCGTTCGAAACCCGGGTGAAGTGACGCTGATTTGATAGCGGCCGAGGGTGAGGGGTGAAAATTCGTACACGCCTGCGGAGTTAGTGGTCACATGCAGAACCTGACCCGTGTCGGGGCTGGTCAGAGTGACGGCGGCCCCGGGGACAACCGAGCCGGATTGATCCTGCACCACGCCCGTGATTGCGCCTTGATCGAGAAATTGCCCGGAACATAGGCTTGCGGTGATAAACAGGCAGAACAGGGTCAACCCGACGAATGCAGCGCGTATGCGTCTTCCTGAAACGACGAAATGGCTCATCATCTCTGATCCTCGCGGAATTAAATTGATTGGATTCGATCCCAATGGATGACTTCCCCGAACTTCGCAACGCGCGTGCAAGGAATCGTCCAACGAAGGCGAATCCTAACCTGCCGCGAACACAAAAGTCAATCGATAACGATCTATCGTAATGTTTTTGTTGTTTTCAGCCACTTTAGGTCAGGGTGGGCGAAGGCTGCTTGACCGCTGGCGAAGGATCGATTGCCGGGCAGGCGCCGCTGAGCACCCACCAGCGAGGTCCGCAAGGAGGCGAAAGAAAGACGAAGAATGGTAGTCCAAAGGACTGCGGCGAGATGCGCGGGAACTTCTCAACGGGGATATGCAGGGCCTTGGGTTGTGCGGGCAGCCGGCCGTGAAGCAGTCTGCAACGGAGGCTGGCGCGACTGCTCCCTCACTTGCCGCCGTTGCTTGGCCTGGAGATCCGTCGGCGGGATTTTTTCTTGCTTGGATCTCCGCTGTATGGTGCGGAAGGGCTCAGCAACTCGCGATTCTGTCCCGCCGATGCAAAGTTGCCCGCGCTTGCCGTGCCGCAATCCTCCAGGATGGGTTGCGCTCAGCCTTAGATCGAGAGTTAAGCCGCAGCGAAGGATCCCGCGAATCCTTAAAGAGTCGCAAACGGCAAAACCGGCTCCAGCCCCCGCACGCCTCACGCGGCCAATGTGCACGGCGGAGATTTGCAAGGACCATTGCTTCGGTTGCTTCGAAGACATGGTGCAGGAAGGTTGGCCTGCGCTCATGGATTGCTTGATCGGTTGCTTGATTGCGAAACGCGGATCAAAGTCAACGCCGCCGGCGGTGTAACGGATCTTGACCGCGGCATTGCGCAGGCTCAGCTCACGGCGGTAGTTGATAACTTCCCCGCAGTGTTCGCAATCCACGTGCAGATTGCCGAGCGGTTGGTAGGCTTCGGCGAACAGCCCCTGCATCTCTTGGCAAAGCCGGTCGGCGGGCTCGTAGTCCATTTGCTCCAGCGCGGTTTTGCGTATGGGAGCCAGCCAGCGTGGGGCGTCCAGATTGTTCCTGTCCACGGGCAAGCCGGACCAGAGCGTGTCTTCATTCAGATGCAGAGTCTGTTTAGCGGGATCGGTGAGCAGGGAAGCGGAATCGCCCTGCATCTTGGAATCGGTCCTCTGCGCGCCATAGCGGATGGGGTCGGTTGCTGGGTTCACCTGCTGGGTTCACCGCGCCGCCATCATAACCATGGCGCCCAGGCGGCCGTTCCCTATGGGCAGTGCGTCGAGCCATTGGTCTGCTGGTCGTCTGTATCACACGGTCAGGCCGTCAGGCTCGGCGTCAACGGATTGAGCCCGGCTGAAGCGTCGCAAAAAGGGAAGCGATCCGGCGAGGGTAGAGGTATTCAGAAGAAAACGGCGGCGGGTAAGCGAGCGCATGAAGGGTTCTTCTTCGCAGTAGACAATTTGGTTCGCGCACTCAATTCCAGTAGCCAAAAGAACAGAGAGCATACCTTGACTCTGGCCCGGCCTGCGAAAGTCGACCCTCGCCAATGATCCTTCCGCTCCTGGAGAAGATTCTATCCATCCCAGACTATCTCCAGCATCTCTTCTTCCAGCACCTCTTCGCTGAAACAGCGAACGAGACATCAACTTCTATTGGAGATGGCGTAATAGGGCTGGTTGGAAAGGGTCGAATTGAAGGCCGGATAGAGCCATGCCGCATCCATACCTCGCTGCAGTTCAAAGTAATATTGCAGCGGATAGGGAGAGTCCGTGTACGCGCCGGGTATGGAAGATACGTACCTCTGGCCCCTCCGCTCCATCTTGATCGATCGCCAGCGTTCGGCCTGATTGACATGCCGATAGCACAAATTCACCTCGGATGGAACCGCAACCCCGTGTGCAGTTCCGACGGCAAGAACGAGAGACAGAGAAAGTGGTTGTCCAGGACGAAACGCCTGCGGAGGATTATGGCTGCAAGGGATGGATGAGCGAACCGGCCTGCCCACCGCTGCACGCACGGCCTGCTCAACCTTCGGCTCGACCCCATTTGCCGCGTTCCGACCGCTCATCTTGTCTCGCATGGCGGCAACGTCCCGATCGATGCCGGGAAGACGAGCGCTCCAGTTTTCGCGCCGCATAGGAACACGCCCATAGGTGATCTCCGCACGATACACGTTGTTGGCCCGTTCAGACATCGCGGCCCATCCCTCGCACGCCTTGTTGTATTCGTCGAGCGCCAGTTGGCCGGCCTTCGGATACCCGGTCTGCTGATAAATCTGGAATAAAACAGCGCTGCGTAATTTAGCCGCAAAAAACCGCCCAATTGCGTTTTGGATGAGCACATCCTCTTCCATCCGCCGAAATTCCGGCGAGCCATCAAACGGCGCCTTCACCCGCGCAGAGGCTAACGCCGCCGCCGATGCCGCCGTGAACTCTTCCAGCCATTGTGCCACCTCGATCGGCGAATACTTTGCATTGGGACGGCCCGCGAGCAGATCCGCAGTATGCTCGTCGATCGTCGAAAACAACTGCGGATCAAGAGGGCTGACGGTCCCAAACAATTTGGGAGTGGGTGTGTCTCCATACGGCGAAGGTTCGCTGCCGGGTACAATCGGCATGTTCATGTAAATCTCCGGCCAGAAGGCATGGTTTGAGGCAGAGGGCAAATGGGCGCTCGTGACGAGGGGAAGAACGCGGCTAGCGTTGGCAACTGCGGCTTCCACCGAGTTCGTGCCCGGCCCGAAATCGCGTCTCAGGTATCTTCGCCAGCTCTCCGGATCAGCATCCGGGTCGTAAAGCCTTCGCCCCCACACCCGATAGTAGTAGGCAAACTTCTGCCAGTCGTATTCGGGGTTAAGCGATTCGTCGGCATAAGCGCAGCGTCCGCCCGGCAGTCCGGAGCCCTCCCGTCCCTTAAACGTTAAGGGTTCGCATACTTCCAATCCGGCGGCTCCGCAGAAGTGAGAACTCCGCCCAAACGCAGCAGCCATCTCCGGGTCGGCTGACAGCAGATGCCGCTGCGTTCCAGGCCATAGGCGGAAGAACAATTCGTAGCGGGCCCCTTGCTGGAAAAAATCCGCATAGCCGTAGCGAGTGAACAGGCGCTCCCCGGTGCTCACGCTGAACAACTCTGTGTTGCCCACATGACCGGCCTGCGGAATCTCCTGCTTCCGGATGTCTGCCTGCTGATACCCAAGTCCCTGGTGCTCCGCGGAATATTTGGCGCTCAGTTTTACCGGCATGCCGGTATGGGCAGCCGTGTCGATCATCGTGCTGTTGACTCCCTTAGCATGCATATCAATCTCAATCTTGCGGCCGCTGCCGGAGATCGCCTCGAACAGAGTGCTCCAAAACGAATAGCTTCCTTCGGGAATTCCACTTTCGCCGTGGACGCGGAGGGTGAGACCCTGAATCTCAGGACACGCTTTCAGGATCATCGCCAAAGCGTCTCGGCAATAAGCGGCGTGCGTCTGCGGCGTCAGCCCGTCGATGCGGTGATGGGCGTGCGGACTGTCTGTCCATTGGTAGGCGTGGTTCCAAATGCCCATTTGGAATTCAAGTCCGCGGGCCGCCGTCTCGTGCGCAACAAAGCGCAGCATCTCAAAATTTCTCTCCCGCTCCTCGGCAGCAAGCGGGACCGGAGTGGAAAGTTCCTTTCCGTCCGGGCTGGCCAGTCGCACGACCCGGACATCGTAGCCGGGAACGTCCACAAGATAGGGATAGGGAAAATGAAAATAGTCCCCGGTAACGCCTGTGGGGAAATCGTATCCGAAGCCGAATGCCAGATTGAATCGGTTGAACCGGCTTGTCGCCAGCATATCAAGATATCCCCGCCAGAAGTTCCTGTCGTAATACCAGACTTTGTCTTCGATATCGCTGCAGAACGCCCGCGCCACGCTTCTGACCTTGTTCGCGGGCTGCTCCACCAACGGCCGATCAAGGCGCAGCGCGGCATAGGGATCATGGCTGAATTGCACTCGCTCCAGCAGTTCGAGAAGGCCGTAGACGCAGCCCCTTCTATCGCTTCCACATACAAGCGTCACCGGCGTCTCTCCCCACCGGTCGGGCGCCAGGCAGATGCCTTCGGCCTTCTGCAAGGATGCATCCGCATGGGAAAATCTTTTACCCATCCTGGACTCCGGCCCGGTCACCACCACACCCAATGCCGGAGATTGGATGTCGGCCTCCGGATGGACAATTCGGGCAGTGGCTCCTTGATCGGCAATCGCTTGACGAAGTTGCTCGGAGGCCCATCTCACAGGCACGCTCCATGCAATCGGATCCTCGGCATCGATCACGATGTCAATACGCCGGCTGGCAGATGCAAAGGCGTCATTGGTAAGGCTGAAGGCTGTCGCCGCGCCAAGCAGCTTGAGAAAATTCCTGCGCTGAATTGCTGAAATGGAACTAGCCTCCATGGCTTTCCCCTTTCCTTATCC
>DAHXNO010000009.1 GCA_027365345.1 Granulicella sp. | reverse complement strand
GCTTAAACTCTCGTATTCATCCATCCAGTTTCTCCTTGTAGTGTGCTTGGCGGCTCACGACTCGGAGTCTCTGGGTGGACTTCCGTAAATGTCAAACTTCTACTGCCTCCCCGGCAGAGCCGGGGGAACTCCCGTTTGGATCAGATTGCGCAGGCTGTGATGGCATTGCCTCCGGAACTGCGCGCGGACGCAACCGTTGTCATCTACAATCCCGAGACCGGCGCTCGAACCGTACTCCGTCAGGGAACGAATTCTTTGGAATGTGAGCCGGCGCATCCACCTGGCGGATTCATTACCTGCTACAGCGAACTGGCCGCGCCGCGCCGCGAGCTGGAAGCAAAACTGCGCGCCCAAAAGAAGACAGACAAGGAAATTGACAAGGAAGTGGCTGCGGAAATCAAGGCGGGCACACTTAACGAACCTCCATTCGGAACCATGTATTACCGTCTGGCAACAAAACCGGGCGTTATTAAGTGGCTATGGGTCTTGAGCGTGCCAAACGCCACCACCCAATCGATCGGTGTATCGACGAAAAGCCAGCGAGACGCCGCACTTCAAGGTCACGGCCTGCCCTGGTTAATGCTTGCCGGCACCCCCCATGCCCACATCATGATCCCTATTAACCAGTAGCGACTGGGAACCAGCAGCGAACAGTCACTATGAAGGTGCGTGGCGGGGCTGGACTGATCCGGACGATAAAAAGCCCCAGCTCCGGAGAACCGGAGCTGGGCTTGGAGTGATGTTGCGGAGGTGGCTGGATCAGGCCTTGACGACGGCTCCGTTGACCACTTTGACGGGGTCCAGGAAGGGCATCCCGGCGCGCAGTCTCGCGCCCACCTTTTCGATGGGGTGGTGGCGCTCGTTGGCCCGGAAGGCCTCGAACTGTTCGCGTCCGCTGTTCTGATCCTCAATGAAGCGCTTGGCGAAGGCTCCGGATTGGATGTCGGCGAGCAGGCCCCGCATGGCTTCCTTGACGGCGGGTGTGACGATGCGAGGGCCGGCAATGTAGTCGCCCCACTCGGCGGTGTCTGAGATGGAGTAACGCATGTACTCTAGGCCGCCACGGTACATCAGGTCCACGATCAGTTTCAGTTCATGAAGCACCTCGAAGTAGGCCAGCTCGGGCTGGTAGCCAGCCTCGGTGAGCACCTCAAAGCCCGCCTTGACCAAGGCTGAGGTTCCGCCGCAGAGGACGGCCTGTTCGCCAAAGAGGTCGGTCTCTGTCTCTTCGGTGAAGGTGGTCTGGAGGACGCCAGCTCGGGTACAGCCGATGGCCTTGGCGTAGGAGAGCGCCAGGGGCAGCGCGGTTCCGCTGGCATCCTGCTCGACCGCGACCAGCGCGGGTACGCCGCCGCCTTCGGTGTAGATCTCGCGGACCCGGTGGCCGGGAGCCTTGGGCGCCACCAGCGATACGTCCGCAGTGGGCGGCGGGGTGATGGTCCGAAAGCGGATGTTGAAGCCGTGCGCAAACATGAGGGTGACGTTCGGCTTCATGGTTGGCGCGATCTCGTTGTGGTAGACCTTGGCCGCGGTCTGGTCAGGAACCAGGTTCATGATGACGTCAGCCCATTTGGAGACCTCGGCGACGGATTGGACTCTCAGGCCAGCCAGTTCAGCCTTGCGGACGTTGGGCGAGTCCGGGCGGAGGCCGACACGGACATTCACGCCGGAGTCCTTGAGGTTGAGCGCGTGGGCGTGGCCTTGGGAGCCGTAGCCAATGATAGCGACTTTCTTTGCCTGGATGAGGGTGAGGTCTGCGTCTGCGTCGTGGTACGTCTTTGCCATGTGGGATCTTCTTTCCTTCGAGTTGTGCTTAGTGTAGCGAATGGATCGGTGGGATGTCGCAGGATGAGGTTGAAAGTTACTCATCGAAGATGTTGGGGAGGGTCTGATCGCTGGGCAGGGCGTCTGGGTCTTCGGCGAATACAGAGGGGTTGAGCGTTGGCCGGGTGCCGAGGGCCTGGAGAACCCGGCTGGTGTGGTGGCCGCGCCGCATAGCCATGCGGCCCGTGCGTGAGACCTCGAGAATACTGTAGCCGGACTCGCCAAGGACTTGGAGGAGGCCTTCGATCTTGCTGGCTGAGCCGGTCATCTCCAGCATGATGGACTCCGGGGCCAGATCGACGACGCGGGCGCGGAAGACCTGCGCGAGTTCAAAGATCTGAGAGCGGGAGTGAAGGCCGTGGGGCTGGTTGGGGCCGGCGGCGACCTTGATGAGGCAGAGTTCGCGGACGACGGCTTCGGTGCGGTTGACCTCATCGACGCTGATGGTGGTCTCCAGCTTGTAGAGTGAGGCGCGGATGCGATGCGCCGCATTTTCATGGGCGTCGCAGACGATGGTCATTCGAGAGGTGTCGGGACGCTCGCTCTCGCCGACGGTGAGCGAGACGATATTGATGTTGAGACGGCGAAAGAGACTGGCGACGCGGGTAAGGACGCCGGGCCGGTCTTGAACCAGAGCAACGAAGGTGTGGAGCATAGAGAACCTCAGAGAACAGGGGTAGAGGGAAGAAGGCGAGGGTAGAGGAGGGCCAAGGCGGGTGACGGTTGTGCAGGTTCTCCGCGCCCGGTCCGGGCTGGTCTCATAGATCCTCCGGAAGTTCGAGCAGGGGGTCATGCTGCGGGCGGCGAAGCATCTCGTGGAGAGCGCTGCCGGGCGCAATCATTGGGTAGACGCCATCTTCCTTTTCGACGAGGAAGTTGATGAGGAACGGTTTGCCGCTGGTGCGGGCCAGGGTTGCGTGGGGAATGACGTCGGCACGCTTGCGGACGGTGGCGCCAGCGATGCCGTGCGCCGCGGCCAGAAGGACGAAGTCTGGAGACAGGATGGGGCTGGCAGAGTAGTTCTTGTCGTAGATGGCCTCCTGCCACTGCCGCACCATGCCCAGAAATCCGTTGTTGATGACGGCGATGTTGATAGCCAGTTTTTCCTGGACGATGGTGGAGAGTTCGGCGGCGGTCATCTGGAAGCCGCCATCGCCGACGATGACCCAGACGTCTTTCTCGGGGCAGGCAGTCTTGGCTCCGATGGCTGCGGGAAGGGCGAAGCCCATGGTGCCGAGGCCGCCGGAGGTGATGAGGGAACGTGGGGCCTGGTGTTTGAAGTACTGCGCCTCCCACATCTGGTGCTGGCCCACATCGGTCACGATGATGGTCTGGTCCAGGCGGCCGGCGGCGGCGGCCTCATGCCAGATGTCGTGGATGACATGGGCGGCGTAGAGGTGGCCGTTGTCAGGAAGGTTGATGATGTCTCGCACGGAGGCGTTGCCTTTGCTGGCGCGGATCTGCTTGAGCCACTCAGAGCCGTCGGCGCCGCGTGGTTGGTTGCCGGCAGAGAGCAGCGGCGTGAGCAGGCTGAGAACTTCTTTGAGGTCGCCGATGAGGGCGACGTCCACCCAGACATTTTTATTGATCTCCGAGGGGTCAATCTCGACGTGGATCTTTTTGGAGTTGGGGGAGTACTTGGAGAGGTTGCCGGTGACGCGGTCGTCGAAGCGCATGCCGAAGGCCAGCAGCAGGTCAGCTTGCTGGATGGCGTGGTTCACCCAGGACTCGCCGTGCATGCCCATGAGGCCGAGGGAGAGAGGGTGGTTGGCGGGGACGGCGTCGAGGCCGAGCAGGGTGCTGGCGATGGGGATCTGGTGAGCCTCCGCCAGGGCGAGCACCTGGGTTTCCGCGCCGGATTCGACTACGCCGTGGCCGGCCAGGATGACGGGCCGTTTGGCCTGCTGGATGAGGGTAACGGCCTCCTGGATGGAGGAGGATTCGGCGCGGAGCATGGGGTGGGGCCGATAGGGGCGGGGCCGGGCGGCGTCGAAGTCGAAGGCTGCCGTGGCCTGTTGCGCGTCTTTGGTGATATCGACCAGAACGGGGCCGGGGCGGCCGGAGCGGGCGATCTGAAAGGCCTCGCGAACGGCGGTTGCGATCTGTTCGGCGCGCGTGACCAGGAAGTTGTGCTTGGTGATGGGGAGGGTGATGCCGGTGATGTCGATCTCCTGGAAGGCATCTGTTCCCAGAACCTTGGAGGAAACCTGGCCGGTGATGGCGACGATGGGAATGCTATCCATCATCGCTGTGGCGAGGCCGGTGACGAGGTTGGTGGCTCCGGGGCCGGAGGTGGCCATGCAGACGCCCACGCGGCCGGTGGCGCGGGCGTAGCCGTCCGCCATGTGGGCGGCGGATTGCTCATGGCGGACCAGCACGTGATGGATGGTGGGAAACTTACGCAGAGAGTCGTAGACGGGCAGGATGGCTCCGCCTGGGTAGCCGAAGACGGTGGTGATCCCTTCCCCGGCCAGAGTGGCCAGGAGGATCTCGGAGCCGGTTAGGGTTGGGTTTGCGTTGTTGCTGTCAGCCATGGCGGTCTCTCCTGTCTCTCTGCTGCGAACCTTGGATGGACGCGAGGCCGGCGGTTGCGCCGGTTGCAGATCGAGCTTGCTTCTTGGTAGTGCTGGTTGCTGATGCTGGGTTGGTGGATGCGGCGTTGCGGCGGCGTGCGAGCCAACTTCAGGTGGTGACGGCTCCCCGGCTAGCGCTGCTTACGGAGCGGGCGTATTTGGCGAAGACGCCTCGCTGGTAGCGCGGGGCGGGCGGCTGGATGGTCCGCAATCGCGCCGCGATCTCTTCGTCGGGGACGTTGAGGGTGAGCTTGCGGTTGGGAATGTCAAAGGTGATGGTGTCGCCCTCATGGACGGCGGCGATGGGGCCCCCGAGCTGAGCTTCTGGGCTGACGTGGCCGGCCATGAGGCCGTGGGTGGCTCCGGAGAAGCGGCCGTCGGTGAGCAGAGCGACGGTTTTGGAGAGCTCCGGCATGCCTTTGATGGCGGCGGTGACGGCCAGCATCTCTCGCATGCCAGGACCGCCGCGGGGGCCCTCGTAGCGGATGACAAGGATGTCGTTGGGCAGGATCTTGCCAGCCTCGACGGCGTGGAAGCAGGCGTCTTCACTATCAAAGACGCGGGCCGTTCCGGTGTGGTGCATGCGTTCGTGGCCGGCCACCTTGACAACGCAGCCCTCGGGGGCGAGGTTGCCTTTGAGGATGACCAGACCTCCGGTGTTCTTGAGCGGATTGGACCAGTCACGGATGACCGGCTGGCCGGGGGTCTCCTGGGCGTCTGCCGCCTCCTGGCGGAGGGTCTTGCCGGTGACGGTGGGGGTGTTGCCGTGGATGAGGCTCTTCGCCAGTAGTCGCTGGGCCAGAAGGCGGCTACCGCCGGCATCCTGGTAGTCCTTGGCTACGTACTTTCCGCCGGGCGTTAGATCGCAAATGAGCGGGGTACATTGGGAGATGCGATCAAAGTCATCGACGCCGAGGGGGATGTTGCGTTCGCTGGCGATGGCGATGAGATGCAGGACGGCGTTGGTGCTGCCGCCGGAGGCGCAGACGGCGGCTATGGCGTCCTCCAGGGACTCGCGGGTGATGATCTGCGAGGGTTTGAGGCCGCTGCGGACCAGATCCATGACCAGGCGGCCAGCCTGGCGCGAAGCTTGATCCTTCTCTGGGCTCATGGCCGGCACGCCGGTGATCTGGATGGGCGAGATGCCAAGGAACTCTCCGGACATGGCCATGGTGTTGGCGGTGAACTGGCCACCGCAGGCTCCAGGTCCGGGACAGGCGGAGGCTTCGACGGCCTCCAATTGAGCGTCATTGATCCTGCCAGCGGCATGGGCTCCGATGGCCTCAAAGACGGTCTGGATGGTGATGTCAATTTGCTTGCCTGCTCCAGGAGGGTTGCCGGGCAAGGGGGCGCCGTCTTCGCCGACGGCGAGATGGCCGGGCAGGATGGAGCCGCCGTAGAGCATCATGCCGGGGATGTCCAGACGGGCCAGGGCCATGATGACGCCGGGCATGTTCTTGTCGCAGCCGGCGATGCAGACGAGGCCGTCAAAGGAGTTGCCGCGGGCGACAAGTTCGACAGAGTCGGCGATGACCTCACGGGAGATCAGCGAGGCCTTCATGCCCTCTGTACCCATGGTGATGCCGTCAGAGATAGTGATGGTGTTGAACTCCATGGGCGTGCCGCCAGCTTCGCGTATGCCCTGCTTGACGGCCTCTGCGATCTGGCGAAGATGGAAGTTGCAGGGACCGATCTCTGTCCAGGTGTTGGCGATGCCGATGATGGGCTTGCGCAGGTCCTCCGGGGTGAAGCCGACGCCGCGCAGCATGGCGCGTGCTCCGGCACGGGAGGGACCTTCAGTGAGGACGTTGGAGTGAGTTTTTCCGGTGGTGTTCATGCTGCTCCTGCTACTTCTGCTGCTGGGACGCCCCGGTTGGGGCGGGTTGCGTGGCTCACTGGATTGTCTGGTTACGGTTGCGATTCGCGCCTGTTGCCGGGGTCTATGGCAACGCCGCTGCGGAGTTTCAGACGATTTGGGGTTTGGGGTCCAGCCAGAACTGGTTCTGGCGCGCGGATTCGTAGGCTTGAAGTTTGTCCTGGTGCAGCAGGGTGAGGCCGATGTCGTCCAGGCCGTTCAGCAGGCAGTGCTTGCGGAACGGGTCGATGGGGAATCTGGCGAGGAAGCCTTGCTGGTCGCTTACCGTTTGAGCCTCAAGGTCGATCGTGATGCTGTGCCGAGGATCGGCGATGGAACGTTGCATGAGGGTTTGCACCTCAGCTTCACTGAGAGTGGCGAGGATGATGCCGTTCTTGCCGGCATTGGAGAAGAAGATATCGGCGAAGGAGGGAGCGATGACGGCGCGGAAGCCGAACTGCGCAATGGCCCACGCGGCGTGCTCGCGGGAGGAGCCACAGCCGAAGTTGCGCTCCGCGAGCAGGATCTGCGCGCCCTTGTACTCCGGCTTGTTGAGCACAAAGTTGGGGTCAGGCTGGCCGGCATCGGGGCCCTCCTGGATGCGGCGCCAGTCGTAGAAGAGGAAGTCCTGGTAGCCGGTGCGCTCAATGCGCTTGAGGAACTGCTTGGGGATGATCTGATCGGTGTCAATGTTCGGCAGCGGCAGCGGCGCAGCCGTCGAGGTAAGGATTTTGATGGGTTCCATGTTCGCTCTCGATTCTCTGTAGGTTCGGTTCGCCTCTTGCAGATGCGGGCCGGAGGTTTTTGGGGACTCGAATGATTTTCTAGGCTTTGAAGTTCCAGGTTCTGACGTCCGTGAAGTGGCCGGTGATGGCGGCGGCGGCGGCCATGGCGGGCGAGAGGAGGTGGGTGCGTCCTCCGCGGCCCTGGCGTCCTTCGAAGTTGCGATTGGAGGTGGAGGCGCAGCGCTCTCCCGGAGACAGGATGTCTGGATTCATGCCCAGGCACATGGAGCAACCGGGCTCGCGCCACTCGAAGCCGGCGGATTTGAAGATGCGGTCCAGTCCTTCGGCCTCCGCCTGACGCTTGACCGCCTGGGAGCCGGGGACGACCATGGCACGGACGCTGCCGGCGACGTGATAGCCGTTGACGACCCGGGCGGCGGCGCGGAGATCTTCGATGCGGCCGTTGGTGCAGGAGCCGAGGAAGACCGCATCCACTTTGATCTGCTGGATGGGAGTTCCGGGTCGGATGCCCATGTACTCGTAGGCGCGGGTGAAGGACTTCTGATCCGCGTCGGTGCGAGCCTGGTCGAGGGTGGGGACGGCGGCATCGATGGAGGTGACCATGCCGGGCGAGGTTCCCCAGGTGACGGAGGGAGCGAGCTGGGTGGCGTCGATGTGCAACTCGCGGTCGTAGGCGGCTCCGGGGTCCGTGGCGAGGGCGCGCCAGTGAGCGACGGACTGATCCCATGCAGCGCCCTTGGGGACGAAACGGCGATCCTTGAGGTAGGCGAAGGTGGTCTCATCGGGGGCGATCATGCCGGCGCGGGCTCCGGCTTCAATGCTCATGTTGCAGATGGTCATGCGGCCCTCCATGGAGATCGCGCGGATGGCCGAGCCGGCATACTCGATGACGCAGCCCGTTGCGCCGTCTGTACCGATGCGTCCGATGATGTCAAGGATGATGTCTTTGGCGGTGACGCCGAAAGGCAAAGCGCCGTTCGGCCCTCCCTCAACATGAATGAGGAAGGTCTTGGGTTTGGATTGGGGAAGCGTCTGGGTCGCCATGACGTGCTCGACTTCACTAGTGCCGATCCCGAAGGCGAGGGCTCCGAAGGCTCCGTGGGTGCTGGTGTGGCTGTCGCCGCAGACGATGGTCATGCCCGGCTTGGTGAGGCCCAGTTCGGGCCCGATCATGTGGACGATGCCCTGATCGGCGTCCTGCACGTCGAAAAGCTCAATGCCGAAGTCTGCGCAGTTCTTGCGCAGCGCGCTGACCTGCGCGTTGGCGATCTGGTCGGCGATGACCAGGCGGTCTGCGATGGACGTGGTGGGGACGTTGTGGTCCACGGTGGCGACATGGCGCTCCGGATGACGCAGGGGACGGCCGCTGAGGCGCAGCCCCTCGAAGGCCTGCGGGCTGGTGACCTCATGGACGAGTTGGAGGTCGATGTAGAGGATGGTGGGTTCGCCAGCGGGCTCGGTGACAACGTGCTGCTGCCAGACCTTCTCAAACATGGTGCGGGGAGTAGATGGGTTCATAGTTAGTTGTTATCCGCCTGATGAGGGTTGGAGTTGGGTTGGGGAGTGGCTGATTCGGGTTGGGGCGCGATGACGTTGGCTCCGATCAGCTCAGGATGAAGAGGGAGTTGGTTACCGCTGGGCTCGACGAGCAGAGCGTACTGAATGTGCGGGACGAGGCGATGCGCGGCGGCCAGGCGAAAGTTCCAGTGAGCGATGGCTTGGGTGAGAGCGTAGGGCAGCGCATCTGGTGAGAGAGGACGAGAGGCGAAGAGCCACAGGTTATAGTTTGCCTGGGGCTGATCGGTGGTGTGGGCGCTGGGGTTCCAGTTGACGGCGGCGAAGACCGAGAGTGGGTGGACCTGGCCGAGATCAATCCAAAGCAGGCCGGAGGCCGCGCAGAAGTTGGGGACGCAGCCGTCCACGGTGATGTAGCGATTGTCCGTGGACCGGACCTGGCCATACTGGGTGAGGAAGAGCGGAATGATGGTGGCCAGAGGCTCCTGCGCGCCCGGCGGTCCCCACATGGATTGGGGCTGGTGGAAGGCGCTCTGGAGAAAGGCTTGGAAGCGCTCGTCGAGGCGCAGGTTGGCGGCCTCCCCGATGGGCGCGGGCCGGGCGTACCGCCAGAGCCACTGGAGATCGCCGGAAGAGTCAGCGGGGGGGTGGATCTGGTGTTGCTCTGCCGGGTTGCGTGGCGGGGGCGAGATCAGCTTGTCTGGACTGGTGATCTGGGCGCGGATCTGGGTCGCCGGGAGGACCAGCAGAGCAGTGGCGACATAGAGGGTTAAGCGCATAGGGAGAGAGCTAAGCCGGATCCGTGCAGGTGGACCTCCTGAAAAGGAGGACAGAGGGAAGAAAGATCAGTGCGGCAGCGATGCGGCTTGGAGAGGACGCCTCATTGACAGCGGAGGCGTCCCGGTTCAGGGTGCGGTTCAGACTGCGTGAAGCGACTGGCTGCGATCAATGGACTCAGCCAGAGCAGCGTGGACCAGTTTGCCCATCTGTTGGGTGCTGACGGTGGCTGCGGTGTTGCCGCGAGCGATGTCGGCAGTGCGGTGTCCGGCGGCGAGGACTTGCTGGACGGCAGCCTCCACGGCGGCGGCCTCCTGTTCGAGGCCGGCGGAGTGGCGTAGGACCATGGCGGCGGTGAGGATAGCGCCCAGCGGATTGGCCTTGCCCTGGCCGGCGATGTCCGGCGCGCTGCCGTGAACGGGCTCATAGAGGTTGATGCGTCCGCCGATGGTGGCCGAGGGCAACATGCCGAGCGAGCCGGTGATGATGCCGCTCTCATCGGAGAGGATGTCGCCGAAGAGGTTCTCGGTGAGGACCACGTCGAAGTTCCGAGGTACGTTCATGAGATGCATGGCCATGGAGTCCACCAACTGATGCTCGACGGTGATATCGGGGTACTCGGGCTTGAGGGAGTCGATGGTGGCGCGCCAGAGCTGAGAGCATTCCAGGACGTTGGCCTTGTCGACCGAGGTGAGCTTCTTGCGGCGCCGGGACGCCAGATCGAAGGCGATGCGGGCGACGCGAACCACCTCGTCGCGGGTGTAACGCATGGTGTTGACAGCCTCGCCGGTCTGTTGGTTCCAAAAGCGGGGTTGGCCGAAGTAGAGGCCACCGAGGAGTTCGCGGACGAAGAGGATATCGGCTCCCGCGGTGACTTCCGGGCGTAGCGGAGAGTTTTCCGCCAAGGCGGGGAAGGCGACCGCGGGGCGCAGGTTGGCAAAGCCGCCGAGGATCTGGCGGATTTGCAACAGGCCGGATTCGGGGCGCTTATCCGGGGTGAGGTGATTGAACTTGTTGTCGCCCACGGCTCCGAGCAGGACTGCGTCGGAGTTGAGGGCGATGTCAATGGTCTCCTGCGGCAGCGGCGTGCCCTTGGCCGTGATGGCTACGCCACCGAGGAGGGCCTCGGCGAAGGTGAACTCATGGCCGCCGGCTTCGGCGACGGCTTGCAGGACGTTGATGGCTTCGTGGGTGACTTCAGGGCCGATACCGTCACCAGCCAGAGTTGCGATTTTGAGTTTCATGGGTGATCCGTCCGTTTGGTAGTGTGTTTGTGAGTGGAGCGTGGCAGCCTGGAGAGCGATGGCGGAGGCAGCCGGTCCTGCTCCGCCGCCGAAGAGTGGAAGTTGCTTCCGTTGGAACGTGTCGTTTGATGCCAACTTCGGCTATGTTTGGCCTACGGCCGCGAGGCTCAATGGCAGGCTGCGGCGTCTGAATTCAGAGGCAGCCTGAGGTACGGGCCGGTTGCCGGTCAAGGGACGTTGCTGACCAGGGTTTCGCCGACTGAGGGTTGTAGCAGCCCAATGACATCCTGGTCGTAGATGTTCTTCTTCCGGTCGGCGAGTTCGATGAAGCGCTCATAGACGGCGTCGATCTCCTGGTGCGAGAGCTTGTATCCCATCTCGGCCAGACGGTACTCGAGGGCGCGGCGGCCACTGTGCTTACCGAGGACGATGTTCTGGCCGGTGAAGCCGACTGAGGCGGGGGTCATGATCTCATAGGTGAGCGGGTTGGAGAGAACGCCATGCTGGTGAATGCCGGACTCGTGAGCGAAGGCGTTTTTACCGACTACGGCCTTGTTGGGAGGCGCGCCAAAGCTGATGATCTCACCCAGCATGCGGGAGGTTGGGTAGAGCTGATTCATGACGATGTTGGTTTTGAACGGGTAGCGGTCATGGCGCGTGGCGATGGCGGCAACGATCTCTTCCAGGGCTGCGTTGCCGGCGCGCTCGCCGATGCCGTTGATGGTGCATTCGATCTGGCGGGCTCCTCCTTCCAGGCCAGCAAGCGAGTTGGCCACAGCCAAACCGAGATCATTGTGGCAGTGGGTGGAGAAGACGATCTGATCGCTGCCCGGGATGCGCCTGCGGACGGTCTCGAAGAGATGTTTGTACTCGGTCGGCGTGGTGTAGCCCACGGTGTCTGGAATGTTGATGGTGGTAGCGCCGGCCTGGATGGCGACGGTGATCATCTGAATCAGAAAATCGAGGTTGGAGCGAGTGCCATCCTCAGTGGAAAACTCCACGTCGTCGGCGAAGGTGCGGGCCAGACGGACGGAGGTTCCCACATTGTCCAGCGCCTGGGTTCGGCTGATTTTAAGCTTGGCCTCCAGATGCAGGTCTGAACTGGCCAAAAAGACGTGGATGCGGCTCTTGCGGGCAGGTTCGACGGCGCGCGCAGCGGCCTCAATGTCCTCGCGCTTGCAGCGCGCCAGAGAGGCGATGCGGGGAGCTGCCTCAGCGCCGCCGACCTCGCGGGCGATGGTCTGGACGGAGTCAAAGTCGCCGTGCGAGGCAATGGCGAAGCCGGCTTCAATGATGTCCACGCCAAGGCGTGCTAACTGATGAGCAAAGCGCAGTTTCTCCGCATGATGCATGGTGCATCCGGGCGACTGTTCACCGTCGCGCAGGGTTGTGTCGAAGATAACGATCGGAGTGTCGGTAGACATAAGAGAGACCTTTCCTGCTGGAGAGAATCATAACGCGCTCTTATGCCAATAACCAGATGTATTACTATTTCTAATAGGTCTATAGGGGAATCGTTCGCAGCCAAGTCCGGGGGGGGAGAGCGTGGATCTATTTCAACTGGAAACCTTTGTGGCGGTGGCCGAGGAGAGAAGCTTCTCCCGAGCGGCGGCGCGTCTGCACCGGACCCAGCCAGCGGTGAGCCAGGTGATTGCCAAGCTGGAGACGGAGCTGGGAGAGGTGCTGCTGGAGCGCGCCGCGGGACAGCCCACCGATGCCGGCTACGTTTTGCTGGAGTATGCGCAGAAGATGCTGAATTTGCGCAAGGATGCGGGAGCGGCGCTGGTGGATCTGCGGTCGCTGCACCGAGGAAGGCTGGATCTGGCGGCGAACGAATATACCTGTTTGTATCTGCTGCCAGTGCTGGATGCGTTTCGCCGGAAGCATCCCCGGATCAAAGTGGCGGTACAACGGACGCTGGCCAGCCGGATCGCAGACGAGGTTCAATCGCGCGAGGTCGAGATTGGAGTGGTGAGCTTCCGGCCGGCTGATCCGCAGGTGGTTTCAACGGTTGTCTACCGCGACGAGTTGATGTGCGTGGTGAGCCCGGCGCACGCTTTGGCCAGGACGGGCAAGGCTGCGCTGCACCGGCTGGGAAGAGAGACGTTTGTTGCGCACAATGTGCCTTCACCCTTGCGGCAGCGGGTGATTGAGACGTTTCAGCGGCGCAACATTCCTCTGCAGATGGAGGTGGAACTTCCCTCGCTGGAGGCGATCAAGCGATTTGTACAGCGCGGCAACGGGGTCGCGATGGTGCCGCGGCTGACGGTGGAGGGTGAATTGGAGGCTGGGACGCTGGTGGCCGTGGAGGTGCCGGAGTTGCAGATTGAGCGCAAGCTGCGCCTGGTTCATCGCCGGGGAACTGCGCTGTCCCATGCAGCCAAGGAGTTTCTGGGCGTGGTGCGGACGCATGCCCAGGAACACGGAGACCCATTTTGTTTTGTGGCGGAGGGTAGAGGGTAGGGGCTGCTGGGTGGAAATGAGCGGGCTGGATGGGGCGTGCTGCGGCGCCTTTCATTGAGGAGGGCGGGTCTGGGCACCGCTCTTGGACGCCGCGGCTCCAAAGCTTGTCGGGAGAAAGCGTCGACGAGGGCGTCGAGGCCGGTCTGGGGGGTGAACTGCGGTGGGCGGCAGGTTTCGCGGAGGCTGGAGCAACAGTAGACAGAAAGAATTTCGAGGTTTGGAGTTCATTTCGTGATACCGGAGCAGGGTCTGAAGCGTCTATCAGGAAGTTCCAACCAGTACGATGGGGCAGAATCAAAGGTGACGCGCGGAATGGCGTCCAGTGCGGGTACAATTAGGAGAAAAGCACGCCGCGTTTACCGGTTGGACGCCTTGGAAGTGTCTGGCCGGCGGCGAGCATGCGAAGGGATTTCGTCAAGCATGAAGAAAATGATGTTGCTAGGTGCACTGGTATTGCTGTGCACCGCCGCTGTTGGACACGCGCAGGAGAGCCGACAGGATGCCAGCATAAGTTTGTTCGGGGTGTACGCGCCGCCAGTCTATGGTCTGGATATTCATCCCATGATCACGACCACCACTGGCGGATTCCTCGCCAGCTACCGCTATATGATGACCCCTCGCAGCGCGGTGGAGGTCAACTACGGGTACTTCGGGAACTCCCTCAAGTACAACGCGATTGCCGAGCCGAACACCCGGACGATTGTGCGTGTTCAGGAGGTGACCGCCGCATACGTCTATATGCGCACCTTTAAGCGGTACAACCCGTTCGTGGAGGGCGGGCTTGGCGCCGAGGTCTATCTTCCGATCTTGGATTATCAGACGACCAATCTGGACTTCAAAACGGATATGGTACCAGGCCTCCTCTTCGGAGGCGGCTTGGCCTATGAACTTAGCCCAAGCTGGGACCTCCGTGTCGAGTATCGCATCTTCGCCTCCCGCGCTCCGACGATGGGGAACCCTGCCGGGTTGACCCAGACAAACCGCTATTATGCGCTGATGACTCCGTCACTCGGCGTGGCGTATCACTTCTAGTTCGTCGGGATCTCTCCGCCGACGAAACTTTCGCAGGTCTTCACAGCAATAGGCCGCGCCACGGTGCGGCCTATTGCTGTTAACCGAACTTTCGCAATAAGCTTTGAAGAATAGAGCTAACCTTTTTCATTTGAGTCATCCACCGGCATAGCCGACCCACGGGAGATGAAACGGGTGTTGCTGGCGGCGTAGATGGGTGAGGCACCGTGGGCACCGAGGTTGGTTTTCTCTTGGTGCGCAGGGGCCCGTTTTCTAGTCGGACCCGAAACCCTGGAGCACCCCGGATTGTGCCACGGGCTGGCGACAGCTCACGCCCGCCGCGGCATAACCGTGATTTGTTTCTTTCTGGTAGAGGGGCTCAAAAAGTCGGCACTAAAGTGAAGCAGATTTCTGGCAGCCGCGAGGCGGACTACAGCCGGATGCGCTGCGGCGGCTGGGGAGGCAGTTGAAGCTGCAGTTTGTGCAACAGGATTGCCTGTTCCGCCTCCGGCTGCGTATAGCGTGGCATCACCAGCCACCGGTCGTCGGTGGTGGGCAACCACACATCGGGCATTTGGATGGCGGCCAGCTTCTCGAGCACGGCCCTTTGATTTCGCTACTCTGAATTGGCCCCTTTCGATGGTCTGAATTGGCCCCACCTGAAGGCGGAGCCCGTTATCTTGTTTTGAGGGTTTTGGACCCGGAAACGAGGACGGCTTGGCCACAAGGAGGAGCAAGGTGGAACTATTCGAGCAGATGCGGCGGGAGTATGAGCATGGGGCCGGAACGATCCGCGCGGTCGCACGGGAATTTGGTGTATATCGTCGGGACGTACGTCTGGCATTGGCCAGCGCAGTGCCTGCGGAGCGGAAGAAGCCGGAACGAGAGCGTTCGAAGCTGGCCCCGGCGCTGGGTTTTATCGATGCGATCCTGGAGGCCGATCGGCGGGCCCCGCGGAAGCAGCGGCACACAGCGCATCGCATCTGGACGCGATTGCGGCAGGAGAAGCCGGAGATCGTTGTCGGCGAGTCCACGGTG
>DAHXNO010000017.1 GCA_027365345.1 Granulicella sp. | reverse complement strand
CCGTCTTGCTTCCTGCTACGAACCGCGGACTTCCTCGATTGTGTAACGCCCGGCCGCCACCATGGTTGCGGCGATCTCCCGGCCCAGCGTCACCGTGTTCGCCGGCTCGTGCTTGGCCAATCTGCGCACAATCGCCATCTGCGTGCGCAGCGTATCGCCCTCCGCAATCGCGGCCACCAGTTTTTCTGCGAGCAGCACCATCCGCCGGAAGGAGTTGGCGATAAAGTACTTCGCCAGGCGCACGCCCATGGGCATTCGCTCGGCGGACTTCTCGGCGCGTAGCAACGCAGACTCAGAGACCATGATTTCGGCCAGCATATCCGCCAGCATGCCCACCACCTCCTGCTGTTCACTCAGTTCCGTACCGAACCGTTGTGAGGCAGCGCCGGAGCAGAACAGGCCCAGCTTCTTGGCGTTGCGCACCAGGTTTCTCTCCGCGCCCAGAACTCCGCTTGGCGGCGCTTGCAGCGTTGGGCCGGCCATCACCTCATCCATCACCTTCTTGATCGCCGGCAGCAGCGCCAGACGGCCCTGCATCGCTCGCTTGATCATCCAGCCAGTGGTGATCAGGCGATTGATCTCATTGGTGCCTTCAAAAATCTTGTTGATACGCGAATCCCTATAGGCGCGCTCCACAGGAAACTCTTCCACGTAACCGTAGCCGCCGAAGATCTGCAACATCTTGTCCACGGCGCGCTCCAGCATCTCCGAGCCCCAGAACTTCAGGATCGAACACTCCACCGCAAACTCTCCAATCGCCTTCTGGATCTCCTGCGGAGTCCTCTCTCCCTCAGGCATGGCGGCGTCAATGGCGCCCACCGTGCGATACACCGCAGCTTCACAGGCATAGATGTCCGCTGCCGTCTCTGCAATCTTTTCCTGGATCAGGCCGAATGAAGTGACAGGCTTGCCAAATGCAATCCGATCTCTGCCGTAGCGGATGCCGTCGCGGAGCACGGTACGCGCCCCGCCCACGGCCGCGGCCGCCAGCTTGTAGCGGCCAACATCCAGCACATTGAAAGCGATGTGGTGCCCCTTGCCGATCTCGCCCAGCACATTCTCCACCGGCACGGCGCAATCCACCAGCGCAAGCGGGCAGGTAGAAGAACCGCGGATGCCGAGCTTGTGCTCCTCCGGCCCCACCGTCAATCCCGGCGTTCCTGCTTCCACCAGAAAAGCCGTGAACTGTTCCCCGTCAACCTTGGCGAAGATGGTAAACAGGCCTGCCATGCTGGCATTTGAAATCCACATCTTCTCGCCGTTCAGCACATAGTGTTTCCCGTCCGGCGACAAAGCCGCGCGCGTGTGGATGTTCATCGCATCTGATCCCGCTGAAGCCTCAGAGAGCGCGTAGGCCGCAATCCACTCTCCACTGGCCAGCTTGGGCAGGTACTTTTGTTTCTGTTCCGGAGTTCCGTACCAGATCAAAGGCAACATGCCGATGCCCACATGCGCGCTGAAGGTCACCGAAAAGCTTCCGGAGACAGCAATCCTATCGGTCAGCAAAGCCGAGGTCACCTGTCCCAGCCCCATTCCGCCGTAGGCCTCCGGCACATCCACGCTCAACAGGCCAAGCTCGCCCAGATCGCGCATCAACTTCCGCGACAAGCTATAGTTCTTCGCCTCAATCTCCTGAATGTTGCCTAAAATCTGCTTCTCGGCGAAGTCGGCCGTGATCTCCGCCATCTGTTTCTGCTCAGCGCTCAGATCCTCTGCCGTAAAGATCTCCTCGGGCAGCAGATCGTCAACCAGAAAAGCGCCACCGCTCACCTTGCGGGAAGAATGCAAAACAGTTTCCGTGCTCATCGCTTCTCCTTTAGTCTTGCAGGTTTTCGAAGATGCCGGCCGCGCCCATGCCACCGCCAACACACATCGTTACCATGCCGTAGCGGGCATGGCTTCGTTTCATTTCACCCAGCAGCGTTGCCGTCAGCTTGGCGCCGGTGCATCCCAGCGGATGGCCCAGAGCGATCGCGCCGCCGCTGCGGTTCACCCGCGCCGGATCAATTCCCAGCGTCCGGATCACGGCCAGCGACTGGGTAGCGAAGGCTTCGTTCAGCTCGATCACTTCCATCTGATCCAGGCTTAGCCCCGCCATCTTCAATGCCTTGGGAATGGCATAAATCGGGCCAGTGCCCATCAGCTCCGGTTCACAGCCGGCATAGGCATAGGCCAGCAGCCGCGCCAGGGGCCGCGCGCCAATCGCCTGGGCTCGCTCTTCCGACATCAGCACCGCAGCCGCGGCGCCATCGGACATCTGTGAACTGTTGCCCGCGGTCACCACACCCTTGGCATGGAAGGCGGGCTTCAGTTTGGCCAGCGCCTCCAGCGAAGTATCCGCGCGCGGTCCTTCGTCGGCGCTGAACTCAACCTCCGTCACCACCGGCTTGCCATCACCGGGCGCGGCTACGCGGACCGGAACGGAAACCAACTCGTCCTGAAAATCACCCGCCGCCATGGCCTGCACAGCCTTGCGATGGCTCTCAAAGGCGAACTGGTCCGCATCTTCGCGGCTCACGCTGTACTGCGCGGCCACGCGCTCCGCAGTCAGACCCATGGTCATATACGAGCCGGGAAAGTTCTCCGCCAGCCACGGATTCATGGTGACCTTGTTGCCGCCCATCGGCACCTGCGACATCGACTCCGTACCACCGGCCACAATCACCTCGGCGCCGCCGCAACGGATTCGCTCTGAAGCCAATGCGATCGACTGCAGACCCGACGCACAGTAGCGATTGATCGTCATCGCCGAAACCGTGATCGGCAGTCCTGCGCGCAACGCAAGCACGCGGGCAACGTTCATGCCTTGTTCTGCCTCCGGCATCGCGCAGCCCATGATCACATCGTCGATCTCCCTGGTTTCCAGATTCGCAACCCGCTCGACAGCGGCGCGAACCGCTACTGCGCCCAACTCATCCGGGCGGGTATTCTTCAGCATGCCGCGTGGAGCCTTGCCCACTGGCGTGCGCACCGCGCTCACGATCACTGCATCCCGCATTGTTTCGCCTCCTTGCCGGTCTTCACCGGTCGTCTCCCTCTCTGTTCGTTTCAGCACGACGCTGGATCAGTTCCGCAGTGGTTTGCCGGTCTTCAACGTGTGTGCGATCCGCTCAGCGGTCTTCGGTTCACCGCAGAGCGAAACAAAGGCTTCCCGTTCCAGATCCAGCAGGTACTGTTCGCTGATCAGAGTTCCTGCCGGCAGCTTTCCGCCGGCGAGAATATGCGCTACGTGATTGGCGATCTTCACATCGTGATCGCTGATGTACTCACCCTGGCGCAGGAAATAAGCGCCCATCTGCAGCGTGGCGCGCACATTCTCACCAGGTGCGGGAATCGCCGTCTCCGGCAGCGGCGGACGATAGCCGGCCCGCACCAGACGTAACGCCTGCGCCTTGGCATCGGCCACCAGCCGCTCGCGATTCATCGTCACCATCTCGCCGGCCTCTACAATCCGCATGGCCTTGGCCTCCAGCGCGGACGTAGAAACCTTCGCCATGGCGATGGTCTCGAAGATGCTGCGGAACGCGTCATAGACCTCCACGGATTCTCCTCGGCTATCCGCCTTCACCGCGTTCGCTGCAGCAAGGGCGCGCAGCGCCATCTCCTTGCAGCCTCCGCCGGCTGGAACCAGACC
The DNA here is from genome assembly GCA_027365345.1 of Granulicella sp. GTDB lineage: Bacteria > Acidobacteriota > Terriglobia > Terriglobales > Acidobacteriaceae > Granulicella. The sequence goes on along the minus strand of DAHXNO010000017.1, from coordinate 36,313 downwards.
CACGCCGGTTTCCACCAGCCCGGTGTACAGCTCCAGATGCGGTTGACGCAGCGCCGAGTGCAGGCAGATCTCTGTTCCCCCACCCAGGCAAAGCCCAAAGGGAGCCGCCACCACAGGCCGCGGACAGAACTTGATGGCCTGCGTCATCGCCTGGAAGGCGCGCGTGAAAAGGTCAATCTCGTCCCACTCTTGATCCTGAATCGCCATCAACAATTGCATCAGGTTGGCGCCCACCGAAAAATTGGCGGCATCGCTCGTGATGATGAAGCCCTCGAAGTTGCGCACGTGTTCGCTGGAGGGGGTAAGCACCTGCTGGATGAACTGCTGAATGTCCTGCCCAAGGCTGTTCATCTTGGAGTGGAACTCAAAGCAGGCAATTCCATCGCCCAGATCGACCAGCGAAATGCTCGAATTGCCCGCTACCTCACCACGACTCTTCTTGTAGAAGTTCACTGGCGCCAGGCCGAGATCCAGTTCCCGCTTTTTGTAACCACCGCTGGCGGGATCAAAGTACTCATCGCCACCCTGGCGATACCACGCGCCGCCTGCAGCCAGCACCGCTCCCACCACCGCAGGGAGCGGCATCTCCGCTGCCCGCATCAGAGCCACAGTCTCCGTCACCCCGGCCGCATCCCACATCTCAAAGGGACCAAGCTCCCAGTTGAAGCCGGTCTTCATCGCACGGTCGATGTCGACAATGGATTCAGCCACTTCGCCAATACGGTTGGCGGCATAGATCCACAGCTCCGGCAGCATCTGCCGATAGAAGCGCGCTGCCTTGCCACGCGGATCGCCACCCAGCAGCGCCCGAATCCTCCCCGGCAGCGAATCGCTGGTCTTCGCCATCTCCACCTCCGGCAGAGAGGCCCGCGCCACGGGACGATATTGGAGGCTCTCGAAGTCCAGCACTTCAAGCTGGTCACGGCCCGCGCCGCGCTGCTTCTTGTAGAAGCCCTGGCCAGTCTTATCGCCCAGCCAATTGTGTTCCATCAACTTCTCAATCACCACGGGCAGCTTCACATCCTGGCGCTCATCGCTGGCGTTGGCGGCAAAGTTCCGCGCCACATGCCCCAGTACGTCGATGCCCACCATATCCGCAAGCCGAAAGGTTCCGGTCTTGGGCCAGCCTACGATCTGGCCAGTCAGCAGATCGACCTCTTCCACGGTCAACCCCTGCTGCTGCATGATGCGGACCGTATTGAGCATGGCGAAGGTGCCAATGCGATTGGCGATAAAGTTGGGCGTATCGTGCGCTGGAACCACGGCCTTCCCCAACTTGCGGTCGCAAAAGTCGGCAATTGCCGCCAGCGCATCGGGGTCGCTCTCTGCGGTCGCAATCAACTCCACCAGCCGCATGTACCGCGGCGGATTGAAAAAGTGCGCGCCAAACCATCGCTGCCGCACCGAGGCTGGGAATTCGGCTGCAATCTTCGTCACCGGCAATCCGCTCGTATTGGTGGTCAAAATCGCCCTGGCGTGCAGGTGCGGAATCACCCGAGCCAGAAGGCTACGCTTGATCTCCAGATTCTCCGCCACCGCCTCGATCACCCAGTCGCAATCGTGCAGGCGCGGCAGATCATCCTCAAAGTTGCCGATCGCGATCATGCCTGCCAGAGAGGGAAGGGCAAAAGCAGCGGGTTTGGATTTCTTCAGAGCCTCCATACCCCGCGCCACAACCGCATTGCGATCCGCTCCGGGGGCCACCACATCCAGCAGCAACACCGGAACTCCGGAATCAACCACGTGCGCGGCAATGCGCGCGCCCATGGTTCCCGCCCCCAGCACGGCCACACGCCGGATGGGATACTCGCTCGTTCCCGGCCGGGAAACGGCAACTGGACTGGACTGTAGGTCCATCGAGAGATCTCCTTTTCTTGCCAGGGAAGACTGAGGCGACTCGCGTACTCATCAAAACTTGCGTTCAGACGGAGCTGACCTTCAGGTCAAATAAAACTCCATCTCCCTTGGCGAATGAATAGTACTGAACGTGCGGTCAAAAGTCAACAAGCAACCCATCTCGCTGAGGATGCGGGACGAGTGGTGAAAGGAGCCACAGGTGTTGCCACACAAAAACGCAGTACGTCACAGCCCACCATCAGGTCGTTTCCTCATTCCAACACTAGGACCTTGTGGCCAATCCTGACATCAAAAGCCGCGAAAATTCTGAGACAATCTCCGCTGCGCCCAGCCCTCCACCCGGTTTATACCAGGTTCCGATCCAGTTGATCGCGCCGGCAATGGCGAATGTGGCCAGCTTGGCATTGCAGGGGACAATCGATCCGTCTGCAATTCCCTGCTCGATATTGGCTCGAATGGCGGCGTCAATGCGCCGTTTCAAATCCCGCACCTGGCGGCGAGCGGGACTGGAGAGTTCGGCGTCGTCCAGCGTGGGCACGCAACGGCCAAAGTCGGTGGTCGCGATCGCCGTCGCATACGATTCCACATAGGCACGTAGCCTTTCCAGGCCCGTACCCTTGCAGTCCCCGGCCTCGCGCAGAGACGCTTCGATTGACTCGATCCCCGCCCGATAGCACCCCACTAGCAGGTCTTCCTTGTTGCGGAAATAGTAATACAGCGCCGGCTTCGTGATGTTCAGCCGAGCGGCAAGCTCACTCATGGAGGTCTTGTGGTACCCCTTCTCCAGATATAACTTCGCGGCGGTCTGCAACACCGCATCCCGCTTGGTGTCCATGCGGTGCTGCGAGCGCACATTGAACGCCTTCCATGGCTCATGAGCCGATACAACGGATTCAGTGTCCTTGCTTTCAGTCGGCAATCCGCATCTCCTTCCAAGTCGATCGGCGTCGGGCGCGCCTGCAACGTAGGCAATCTCAAAACCCTGTTTGGCTCACCACCCTGTGTCTGTCCCTGCTTGCCTGTCCTGGGCTAGCCCAGGAACATGGCTTGCGCCCAAACCAGCAGGGTTTTGCTGCGCTCAATCCAGAAACAGGTCGGTCAGCATCGGCCGCCCTGGCTGTGTCTCATACCTGCTGAACTCCGTGACGCCCGCGGCCCGCAGCACCTCTTCATCAATGAAGAAATTGCCGCTGGTCGAACGCGCCTCCTGCTTCAGAATAACCGCAGCCGCGTCCGCCACAATCTCCGGACTTCTCGCCGGTGCGCCGTCCATTCCGGGAATCGCCTGCAGCGCCGCGGTAGCGATCACGGTCCGCGGCCAAAGTGCGTTCACCGCAATCCCCAACGAACGAAACTCCTCGGCCATGCCCAGCACGCACATGCTCATTCCATACTTGGAGATCGTGTAAGCCGTATGCGGGGCAAACCACTTGGGACGCAGATCGATCGGCGGCGACAGCATCAGAATGTGTGGGTTTTCCGCGTTCTTCAGATACGGAAGACAAGCCTGCGCGCAGGCGAAGCTTCCGCGCACATTCACGCCCATCATCAGGTCAAACCGCTTCATGCTGGTCTCTGTCGTGCCGGTCAGGCTGATGGCGCTGGCGTTGTTCACCAGGATGTCAATCCCACCAAAGTGCTCCGCTCCGCGCTGCACCGCTTGCTGAATCTGATCCTCAAACCGGATGTCCACGGCCAGCGGAAGCGATTTGCCGCCAGCCTTTTCAATCTCAGAGGCGGCCGTAAAAATGGTGCCCGGCAGACGGGGATGCGGCTCGGTCGTCTTGGCCAGCAGAACAATGTGGGCGCCTTCCCGGGCTGCTCGCAGAGCGATGGCCAACCCGATCCCTCGACTGGCTCCGGTAATCAGCAAGGTCTTTCCCTTTAGGCTCGACAAAGTATTATCTCCTTTATTTTCTTATAAATACTATCAATGATCCGGCATAGTGGGCAGCCCATTCCGCCCCGCGAACCGAATACTGGAAAGCTTTTTCTGTCCCGATAGTAAAAAAGTTCGTGACAAACGTCTACAAGAATGATTATTTTACCCGGTGGTTAGATTTTTACGGTTGAGGCGTTCTTCTATGGAACGGATCGTTACGGAGAGTATCGGCGCCAACCCCGCCGCCACGGCTGTGCTCAACCCGCGAGAGCTTCCCCTCCAGAGGCTTTACGCATTTGAGCAAGAGCGCAGATGGATGCGCTTTCTTGTCCAGCCCATCCAGGGCACAACCCGCACCTGGACCTGGGGCGAAGCCATGCTGGAGGTTCGGCGGATGGCGGCATGGCTCAAGGCGCAGCGCTGGCCTGCCGGATCGCGCATCATCATTCTGGGCAAAAACAGCGCATGGTGGCTCATGGCTGACTTTGCTATCTGGATGGCCGGATACGTCAGCGTTCCGCTCTTTCCTTCCGCCAGCTTGCAAACCAAGGAAGCCATCTGCGAGCACTGCGGTCCGGTAGCCTGCTTCCTGGGGCGCTTTGAGCATGCGATCCCCAACTCGCCCCAAAGCACAGATTCCTTTGTTTCCATCGCATGCCCGGACGCCGATCCCGCCTCCCTCCCCGCTCATTGCCTGCATTGGAATGACCTGCTGACAGCCCAGCCGCCGCTCCAGCACAGCCCGCTGCGCGACGCGCTGGATGTCGCCACCATCATCTACTCATCCGGCAGCACCGGCCAGCCCAAAGGCGCGATCCACTCCTTCCAGGGCCTCAGCATGATGGGGTTGTCGATGCAGTCGCAGTTTCCTGCCGGCCTGACGGAGACTGATCGCGTCCTCTCCTATTTGCCCCTGGCCCATATCGCTGAACGCGCTCTCATCGAGATGAACGCGCTCTTCTCGCCGGTTGAAATCTACTTTGTCGAAAGTCTGGAAACATTCCCTACGGATCTTGCCCGCGCCCGTTCCACGGTATTTTTCTCCGTACCTCGGCTTTACGCTCGTTTTCAGCAGAAGGTCTACGAGCGCGTTTCGGAGAAACGGCTGCGGCTGCTTCTGGCGCTGCCTGTGGTGGGCGCACTCACCCGAAGAAAGATCCGGCGCGGCCTCGGGCTGGACCACACCCGCATCCTGGCCGGTGGCGGAGCCGCCACACCGGTGGATCTGATCCGCTGGTACCGCAGCTTGGGATTGAACTTTATCGAAGGCTACGGCATGACGGAAACCGGCATCACGCATGTTCCCCTGCCGGGCTCGGAGCGCGTGGGCTTTGTCGGCCAGGCCAGCCCCTATGCGGAAACCCGAATCTCGCCCGAAGGGGAGATACAGATTCGCGGACCCATGAATATGTTGGGATACTTCCGCAATCCGGAAAAGACCCGCGCTGCTTTTACCTCGGATGGATTCTTCTGCACCGGCGACCGCGGAGAGATCGATGCCGAAGGCCGCCTCCGCCTGGTTGGCCGGCTCAAGGAAGAGTTCAAGACCTCCAAAGGCAAGTACGTCTATCCGGCTCGCATCGAGGAACTCCTGACCGTGACCAACATCTTTGAGAGCGTAGCGGTCTTCGGCGAGGGCGTCAATCAGCCCTTTGCCCTCGCCGTTCTCTCGCCGGAACGGCGTGAAGCCTGCTTAAACCCGAAGCATCGCGCCCAGGTCGAAGCCGAGCTCGAAGCCTGCTTGCAGCGTGTCAACGCAAATCTGGAGACAGCGGAGCATCTCGGCTTCATCGCTGTTTCGCAGCAGCCGTGGACGATAGACAACGGCTATCTCACCCCGACCTTCAAGGTGCGCCGATTCGCTCTGGAACAACGTTACTCCTCGCAGTTCCGGCAATGGGAGCTTGCGGGCAAACGAATTCTCTGGCTGGAGGCGCAATAATGGCATCCGCATTGTCCTCACCGGAATTTCAGTTGATCCTCGGGAAACAAGTCGAAGTGGCCTATCAGGCCGCGCCGGCAGCCCGCGGAACCATCCTCCTGCTGCACGAGGCTCTTGGTTCAGTGAGCTATTGGAAAGATTTTCCCCAACAATTATGCCGAGCTACCAGCTACCACGTCCTGAGCTACTCACGGCCTGGACATGGAAGCTCCGAAGGTCCTCTCGAAGAGCGCGATGCCGCGCATTACCAGCGTCAGGTGCAAAAAGTGATTCCAGCTCTGCTCGCAATCTACGGAATCTCCGATCCGGTTCTGTACGGCCACAGCGAAGGCGCAGCCATCGCCATGCTGTACGCCGCATCCGGCGCCTCCCCCCGCGCTCTCATTCTGGAAAGTCCGCACCTCAATCCGGATGAAGCTGTGCACCACTATGTCCAGAATCTCGTGGAAACCTACCCCGGCAGCAGACTCCAGGCCAACTTAGCCAAATATCATCGCGACGCCGACGGAGTCTTCAGCCATTGGGCCAAGTGGGTTCTACGCATGAGGCTGGAAGATTTTTTCCCCCGCGAGTTGCTTCGTCGGATCCAATGTCCCGTCCAGGTCTTCCAAGGCGGCCGCGACGAATTTGGAACCAACGCACACCTCGATGTACTGCGGCAATATCTGCCAAATCTTGAATCACATGTCTTTCCCGAGGCGGGCCACCTCCCGCACCGTGAGCAGACCAGCGCACTCATTGCGCAGGTGGCTCAGTTCCTCTCTGCAAGGGACTTCTGCACTCGGCCATCCCAACCCATCACAGCATTCGAACGAAGCAAGGAGAAACCATGACGCGGAACAATCACTTTCGAGCAATGGGAAGGTTCATGTTACTGACCGGCCTGGCGTTGCTGACCGGACAAGGCGTCCTGGCACAGCAGGCCCCAGGAAACAGCACCTATGTAGGCCGTTACGACGCCTATGTTGGATTCTCAGGCATTTACGCTCCGTTTGTGAATGACTTGAACCAACAGGGAGTCGGCACGCAGTTTGGAGTCAACAATACCCGCTGGTTAGCCAGCGGCTTCGATTACAGCGTCCAAACGGGCAGCACGCAACTGACGCCGTCTCTGCTGCCCACAGCCCTGCAGATGGAGTTGGCCGCGATCCTGCCGCCCGGATACAGTCTGAGTGTCCCAACGCACGTGAACATTCAGACCTTCACCGCAGGTCCGCAGCTCGTCTACCGGCATTTCGTCAAGGAGACGTTCTTTATCCATCCGGTGCTGAGCGCCTTCCGCGTTAGCGCAACGCCGCATCCGACGGACGCCGTTTCCACGGCAGTGGTGGGCGCGTTGGAGCAGCAGGGATTGGTGCCGACTTCCGGCGTCAAGCTGGACTGGACAGGCGGTTACGGAGTTGGCGGCGGAACGGATGTCAATTTCAGCAAGCATTTCAGCGCTCGCTTTACCATCGACATCGCCCATACTCACCCCATGAATGATCTGCTGGCCAACGGCGGCTGGGTCTATCGCTTCTCCGTCGGTCCTGCCATCCACTTTGGCCACAACGTCCACTAAGCAAAAGCAACCTGACCGGAAGGCGGAGGGCATCTTCTCCGCCGTCCCGCATAGCGAGGCCGCACCATGCAAAAGGCATTCTTTGCCCTCCTTGCCGTTACCATCCTCCTGTGGATGCCCTCGTCGGCTGCCGCGCAGAGCGCCACCTGCTCTTTAACCATCCATGTCGATGGCTTTCGCAATCTGAAAGGGGATCTCGGCATCACCTTGTTCACCTCTCCGGATGGCTGGCCGGAGAACAACAACAAAGCCTACTTCCATCATGGCTATCCGATCACTGGAACAGCGACAAGCGTCACGCTCCAGGTTCCGGCCGGCCGTTACTCCATCGCCGTGTTGCACGACGAGAACAGTAATCATAAGCTCGATCGCAACTTCCTCGGCATTCCCAAGGAAGGCTTCGGCTTCGCCAATAATCCACACGCCTTTCTGAGCCCGCCGCATTTCTCCGCTGCGGCTGTGCAGGTCACCTGTCCATCGACGGAGACAACCATCCATCTGATCTACCGATGATCGCTACAGGGGAACGCTTCAGAGGAGCGGCTTCCAAAGGCCACGCAGCCCATACCGGCGCAGGAATGGCGTCAAGGATGGAACCTGAGCGAGCCACCATGGCGAGGGAAAAGCAGCCGGCAGCAAGAACGCGCCGGGACGCTGGATGCCCGGCTTTTTCCTCCAGGCAAGCGCCGCCGCATGCCACTCCACGATACCCGGCAACGGCAAAATTCCTACCAGAGTGCAGGCGGCAATCGACGGCAGCATTGCTCAACTTCTGCTACTATCAGAGGGGTGGTTGCCGGGCCTTGCTGCTCTGTTGTTGCCTCAACGCCCGCGCCATCGGCTGAAGATCAGCAAACCCTCAGAGCGTATCCAGAGGGTCATGTTCGGGGCGTAGCGCAGTCTGGTAGCGCACCTGGTTCGGGACCAGGGGGTCGGAGGTTCAAATCCTCTCGCCCCGACCATTCATCCTTATCTTCTGCCGTGCAACCCTCCCCTCGTTCCTGCCTCGCTTCGTTACCCAGATCCAAACCTATTTCAGCCGAAGCAACGGATCCGCATCCAGCGCCACGCGGCGTTCGCTATCGCCATCTGCCCTTGTTGTCGCATCGCTTGCTCGCTGCGCCCTCCATTATCCAGCCTTTGTCCTCTGGTATCCTAACGTTGAGTGAAGACACGGAGCGGATTCCAGGCACAAGGCATCTGCTTGGTCTAGCTCAAGAGCACCCTGCGAAGGTGTGGGATGCAAACCATGGGTAAGCTTAAGGAAGAACAGCTTTTAGGGCGTTAGAAGCGCCCATATCCTTAACCCACGCCAGTGGCCGCCTGCGGGCAGCCCCCAAGGATCCAGAGTGAGTGCATTGGTTTTCAGTTCCCTTCTGTTCTTCATTTCCATCCTGGCGGGTTTACTGGGAGCCATGACTGGTTTAGGTGGCGGCGTGGTCATCGTTCCCGTGTTGGCCCTCCTCTTCAAGGTGGATATCCGCTACGCGATCGGAGCGTCCCTTGTCTCCGTGATTGCAACGTCTTCCGGAGCCGCCATCGCTTACGTGCGAGAAGGTCTCTCCAACATCCGCATCGGCATGTTTCTGGAGGTGGCCACCACGCTGGGAGCCGTCTTCGGAGCCTATTTGACCGCCAAGATCTCCGGTCACTGGATTGCCATCATCTTTGGCGTCGTCCTTCTTTACTCCGCCTTTTCGTCCTATCGAAGCAAAGTCGATCATCTTATCCCCGTAAACCCAAATACGCTGGCCAGCAAACTAAAACTCACTGGGACCTTTACCTCCTTCGAAGGAACCAACGCTTATTCGGCGGAAGACGTGCCGCTCGGCTTTGGAATTATGTTTGGGGCAGGCACGCTCTCCGGACTGCTGGGGATCGGCTCGGGCGCAGTCAAGGTGCTGGCCATGGACCAGGTGATGAAGTTGCCCTTCAAGGTCTCAACCACCACCAGCAACTTCATGATCGGAGTCACTGCCGCCGCCAGCGCTGGCATCTACCTGGCCCGCGGGTATATCAACCCAACCATTGCTCTGCCGGTCATGTTGGGCGTCTTGTGCGGCTCGCTGCTGGGCACACGGGTTCTGGTCAAAGCAAGGGTCTCTATCCTGAAGCAGCTCTTTGCTCTGGTTGTCGTGGTGCTTGGCTGCGAGATGATCTATAGCGGAATCACGGGGAGAATCTGATGAGTGTACCGACCGACCATGAACTCGAACTCTCTGTGGCTGGGATGCTGCGCTTCGGTGTAACCGCAGCGGCGATTGTATCTGCCGTGGGCGGATTTCTCTACCTGCGCCAGCCTCATCTTCCCGTCTCTCACTACAAAACGTTCCATGCGGGCAGCCTTGATTTGAGGACGATCTCAGGTATATGGCATGGCGCGGTTCATCTGGATCCCAGATCCTTGATCCAGCTTGGGCTTGTTCTTCTGATCGCGACACCCATAGCGCGCGTTGTCTTCTGCGTGGTTGGGTTTGCCAGACAGAGAGATCGCTTGTATGTGGCCGTCAGCTCGATCGTTCTGCTGGTATTGCTCTACAGCCTGAGCGGCGGTTTTTGATAAAGCCATCTTCCTTGCGTCATCACGCAATGCATGGACTCCTTCGTTTCATTCCCTGCTTGTGATACAGTCAAAACGTTGCCTGGTGCTTGAGCGGAGAGATGGCCGAGTGGCTTAAGGCGCACGCTTGGAAAGCGTGTATACCGCAAGGTATCCAGGGTTCGAATCCCTGTCTCTCCGCCACAAATTCTACTGATGCCACCCTGCCCGGTCCAACCTCAACCAAGTTCATCTCCGAACATGGGAGATGGACGGAACAGTTCCGGCCAGCGGGGCGCCGTAGAAGTAGACCGCATCCAGCCAGGAGCAAAGCCGTGCAAGGTCAGCAACGGTGGCGGGCTGTATGGGTGGGCACACCCTCGGGCGGAAGGTTTTGGCGCTGGACCCATCGCTATGGCGGCCAAGACCAACGTATCACCTTCGCGAGCTGCTTCGATCTCCCCCCGCCTCTGGCCCCAGAGCGCCACGCTCTGGCCCGCGGCTTGAGTGGCCCGCTCCAGCCATAACCTGACGCCAACTGTCCGGCGACTGCGAGCATTCCTCGGCAACAGGAAGGACGCGCCGAGCGCATTCCATTTAGATTGGAAGTGAAAGGGAGATTGCCGAATGAATGAATCAGAGATGCAGGCGGAACTGGAACGTCTGCGGGCGGAGAATGCCAAACTCAAGAACAAGGAAAAGGGCGGCATCAGCCTGAAGGTCAGCGAGAAGGGCGCGGTTTCTGTCTATGGCATGGGCCGCTTTCCGGTCACGCTCTATAAAGAGCAGTGGATCCGCCTACTGGCCGCTGCGCCAGAGATCGAGGCGTTCATCCGCGAGAATGAACTGCGGCTCAAAACCAAAGAGTAATCCGCTGGCTGCGGAATGCGTGCGACCGTGTCCCGGCCTGTCCCAACACCGCACCCCGGGCAATTCACCAGAAACAGTCAGCCCCCAACATCGCAAAACCGAAACATTGCGCTGTGCGCGGCTGATCGTGACGCGGCGTACGGAGGTCGCCCCCCTGCTCCCTTGCGCGCGGCGTGCTCCTGCGCTGTCTCGAAGTCCGTTCGGGCGCTGCGCGTCCCGCATGCATCCCACATGGTCTTATCACGCGCCGGGAAGCACGGATTGAAGGGATCAAGGCCTATCGGAGAACACGCGAGAAATGGCACACCCTTCCCTTTGTCTCCAGCGGAACGCACCATGCAGGCGTTCCCAGTGCTTTACTTGCTCGGCTGGCTTAGCTTGCAGGTGCGGATGCCCAACAAACTATACATCGGGCAGACGCCCACCAGCCCTGTCAACAGCGGAACCAGACCGATCAGCCCAAGCCAGCCAATCCAGTAATTTGGACCATGCACACGCAGCAGAAACAACAGACACAATAGACCAATCCCTACCACTACACGGATCACGCGATCAACGGTACCTTCATTTTTCATTGTTTCCCTCGTTCAACTGCCAGGTCATCACCACGCGCAGCAGGATGTTCGGTGCCTGGAACCAATCTACTCCATTGCGGGGGACGCGCACCAGCGATTGCGCCCATTATCCGCGCCGTCACAGCTTTGTTCAAGCCCCTTCGGAACGGACTGAGAGCCGATTCGGCCTGGTCAGTCCAAATCAGTCTCCGCCGTGGTTGTCCATGGAGAATCGCGGCAAATCACGCTCCCTCCCCCGCACCCTCCACTGCAAGGCCCGTACGGGCTCTCCACTGCGCGCTTGACCGCCACGCCGCCGCATCACAGCCCTATTCGCCAAATTCATAATCCACCACAGCAGCAGCCGACACATCCTGGAACAGGATTCAGTCGATGGCGCGATCCAGGTGAACGTAGCCGCCATCGACAAAGAGATGTTGCCCGGTGATGTGGCTGGCCTTTTCTGAGAGCAGAAACAGAACCATGCTGGCAATCTCGGCTGGCTCCGTCATCCGTCTCCCCAAGGGGATCTTGCCTGTGATGGTACGAAGTTTAGACTCCGGCTCGGGGAAGGTAGCAATCCAGCTACGGTAGAGCGGCGTCATCACCTCAGAAGGAACCACGGCGTTCACACGGATACCAAATGGAAGCAGTTCAACCGCCCACTCGCGGGTAAGAGCAAGTTGCCCGCCTTTGGCCGCCGCATAGCCAGAGGTGCCTCCCTGTCCAGTGATTGCCGTCTTTGACGCGATGTTTACGATCGAGCCCTGCGCCGCCTTCAGAGACGGTAACGCATAGTGCGCCATGGAGTAGTAGTGCCACAGGTTGCGCTGGATAGAGCTCAGGAATCCTTCCGGAGTACCAGACTCCAACCCCACCTTGTCATTGATGCCCGCATTGTTCACCAGGGCGTCAATGCGTTGGAGCCGCTGCATAGCCCCTTCAATAGCATGGCGACAGCTCTCCGGCGACTGCAGTTCCATGGTGATCAGCTCGAATCGCTCGCCTTTGGCGCGCAAGCCCTTCGCAAACGCCTGCACACCTTCAGAGTCGCGCGTAACAATGCACGGAACGGCGCCTTCAGCAATGCAAGCCTGGGAGATAGCCGCGCCAATCCCCTCCGCTCCGCCAGTGATCAGGATGACTTTGTCTTTCAGTCCAAGGTCCAAGGGAACCAGCCTTTCAGGTTAATCAAACCGCACTAGAGCGATTCTGGTTGGTGCAGGATGACCACGCCGAAGCCGACGCCTTGCCACGGTCACAGAGATCCTCGCTTGCTGCTCGAATCCCTGTCTTCCATGCATGCGGAGCGGAGGCGGTTCGTCACAAAGAGACGCCTCGCTTCCAGGGAATGAAGTCGTGCTGGCCGAGTTGCTCAGCGCAAGTCAGTACCGTACCGCTGGCCACATCGATCACCCGGTCCAGAATCTGTTCTCCCATCTGCTCAATGGTCGTGTTGCCGGAGATAACCGGGCCCGTATCGATATCAATGATGTCAGGCATTCGTTGCGTCAGCGGCGTGTTGGTCGCAATCTTGAGGACAGGAGCAATCGGGTTGCCGGTGGGTGTTCCCAGTCCGGTGGTAAACAGCACGATGCTGGCCCCGGCCCCAACCTCACCTGTCACGCATTCCACATCATTGCCAGGCGTGCAGAGAAGATTCAGCCCGGCACGGACGGCATACTCCGGATAGTCCAGAACCGCGGAGACCGGAGCGGTGCCCGCCTTGCGAGCCGCGCCTGCGGACTTCATGGCATCGGTGATCAGTCCATCCTGAATGTTGCCAGGGGAAGGGTTCATCTCCAGACCGGAGCCGACGGCTCGCGCGCGAGCAGCATAGTCGCGCATCAGGGCCACAAATCGATCCGCAGACGCCTGCGCGGCGCAGCGGTCCACGATACTCTGCTCCACCCCACATAGTTCCGGAAACTCCGCGAGGATGGTTTTACCGCCCAAAGCTACCAGCAGATCGGAGGTGTAACCAATCGCGGGATTCGCAGAGATGCCAGAGAAACCATCCGAGCCGCCGCACTTCAGCCCAAGGGTCAGGCTGCTCAGCGGCGCAGGCGCGCGGCTGCATCCATCTGCCTCCACCAGGCCGGCGAATGTCTCTCGGATCGCGCAGTCCATCAGGGTTGACTCCCTCCCCACGGTCTGCTGATCCAGAAGAATCAAAGGCTTGTTGAACTCCGGGTCGCGCTTGCCGAGCTCCTCCATAAGGATGGAAGCTTGCGAATGCTGGCAGCCAAGGCTGAGCACGGTAGCTCCTGCAACATTGGGGTGATGCAGGTAACCGGCAAAAAGAGCGCACAGATTCCGTGCATCCTCACGCGTGCCGCCACAGCCACCTTCATGCAGCAGAAAGCGAAGACCATCGACATGGGGGAACAGACGTTCCGATGCATCCTCAAGGGCTTGTTCCAAGGCCGTAGAGTCGGCAGAGGCCATCCAATCCGCTCCCCGCTCCCGGTAAAGACGCGCCAGATGCGCCACCTGACGCCGATATCTGGAGGGCGCGGCATATCCCAGTTCTTCCTCAAAGGCCTGCCGCAGCGTGGCGATATTTCGGTTCTCGCAGAAGACAAGCGGGATCACCAGCCAGTAGTTCCGCGTACCCACTTGACCATCCGCACGGTGATAGCCCAAGAACGTTTTCTGCCTCCATGCTTCCAAGCCAGAGGGAGCCCCCATCGCCTCTGGCTGGGGATGACGAATAGACGAGAACTCGCTGATGTCATGTTTCAGATTGGCTACCGTCAAAACCGCGCCCGCGGGGATCGGTTCTCTGGCGCGGCCAACCAGAACGCCGTACATCAGTACCGGGTCGCCTGTCTGGCGCGCCTCGCTCAGAAACTTGTGCTTGCGTGGAACCGGGGTCGCCAGGGTCCAGCTCTTGCCGCCCAGCCGGACCACCTCACCGGCCTTCAGATCTTCGAGTGCAATCAGCACATGATCACGTGGATCGACTTGCATGACTTTGGGCATAGAAAAATCCTGAGGTTGAGATGCGCGCCCATAGCGGGCGAGGGTGAAGATCTTTAACTCTCTGGAGGACAACCCCCGCTCCGTGGAGTGCAAGCGCGAGCCGACCCGCTGCGAACCTCTTCGGTCATATCATCAGATGCCTCAAGGACCGCTGGTGGAGTCACGGACAACCAGCGTCGGCTCCAGAATCACGTTGATGGGCTGCTGCTCTTTGCGAGACCCGATCATGCGCAGCAGAACCTCGGCTGTCCGCTCGCCGATCTGGGTGCTGCGCTGGTCTATGCTGGAGAGCGGGACACGCAGCAGCGCGTCGTAGTGAAGATTGCCGCAGCCAATCACAGCGATGTCCTGAGGGATGCGAAGGCCGGCCTCAAAGATAGCATTCATAGCGCCAATGGCCAAAGGATCGTTGTAGGCAAAGAGCGCATCCGGCAGAGGCTTGTGCTCCAGCAACAGGCGCATGGCTTCCGCTCCCATCCGGGTACTGTCCACATCCACGTTCGAACGTGGGATCACCATGTCTTCACGGAACTTCAACCCTGCCTTGTCCAATGCTTTGCGGTATCCCTCAAAGCGGTGAACGCCTGTGCTGTTTTCGCGTCCGCGGATGTGTGCGATGCGGCGGCGGCCAAGCTGAATCAGATGTTCCGTGGCAAGCCGCCCCGCAGCTTCATCGTCGATGCCGACAAAGTTCGCGGCCAGGCCCGCAATCTCGCGGTCGATAAGAACAAAGGGAACGCGATGGTTGGCTAATCGCTCAAAGATCGATCGGTCGGCCCCTGTCGTCGCGATCACCAGAGCATCCAGCCTGCGGGCAGTCAACTGCTGAATCTCGCGAGACTCAAGCGCGGGATCCTCTTCCGAGGAAGAGAGCAGAATCGAGTACCCCTGTGCTCCAACAGCCGCGGAGATGGCTTTGGCAATCTCCGCAAAGAACGGATGCAGCAGGCTGGGAACCACCAGTCCGATAAGATAACTGCGCCCGGTAACCAGGCTGCGCGCCAGCAGATTGGGCTGATAGTCGAGTTCGCTCACTCGCTTCATCACCCGTTCCCGAGTCTCTTCCGCAATATCGGGATGGTTGCGCAGCACCTTCGAGATGGTAACCACAGAGAGACCAAGATCCTGCGCGATGTCCTTCATCCGAACAGCCATAGTGAATACCCATCCCAACCCCGGACGCAAAAGCGAAAGTGCATCCGAAGAATTCGAGTAAAGTCTATTGAAATAACTTTATCGGTTCCTGTAAGGTATTTCAAGGTTGGATTGGAGTGAGTGCTCACGCCGGCGAGGCGCAGTCCCCGTGCAGTTGGAGCCATCTCTCCGTCAGCCTGAACGGACGCAAAACCGCGAACTTGGCCGGAAGACTGTCTCGAATCTGTTGCAAGCCTGTCTCAAACTTCCAGTCCCCATCGGCAAGCCGGTAGCCGCGTCTGCGCTCGCCGGGCCGGTCAGGAGGAACATCCATGAAAAGCTCCTCCGCCCCGCTAAATCAAGGGGAGAGACTGCGAAAGCTGTTCGAGGAAGGATAGAAATATGAAAGCTGTTGTTCTTGCCGGGCCCGGAAGGGCCCAACTTGTGGAAAGACCCAAGCCCTCCGCGGAGCCAGGGCAGGCTCTCCTCAAGGTTCGCCGGATTGGGTTGTGCGGAAGCGATCTGAACTCCTTTCGCGGCCGCAATCCCATGGTGACATTTCCACGTGTTCCCGGGCATGAGGTAGCAGCCACCATCGTCGAGCTTCACGGCGCACACCCCACGCTCAGCGTCGGAAGCAACGTCACCCTCTCCCCCTACACGAGTTGCGGAAGCTGCGCCTCCTGCCGCCGCGGACGTCCCAATGCCTGTGAGTCAAACCAGACGCTGGGGGTCCAGCGCGACGGAGCGCTCACCGAATATATTGCTGTGCCGCTGGAAAAACTCTTCCCCGCGCTTCGGGATCCGATGGATCCCAGTTCCAGAGAGCTGAGCCTGACGGAGCTATGCCTGGTGGAACCGCTGACGGTCGGCGCCCACGCCGTCGCTCGCGGCCGCGTTGCCGCAAGCGAGACGGTCGTGGTGGTGGGTTGCGGCGGCGTTGGCCTGGGAGCCATCGCGGCGGCGGCCTTTCGTGGAGCCGTTACGGTGGCAGTCGACGTGGACGATACCAAGCTGACCATCGCCCGCAAGGCGGGTGCAGCCCACACAATCCACTCCCAACGGCAACCCCTCACCAAGACCCTGCGAGACCTGACGGGCGGCCTCGGGCCGGATGTCATCATCGAAGCCGTCGGCATGCCGGAGACCTTTCGAGCCGCGGTGGAAGAGGTGGCCTACACCGGACGCGTCGTCTACATCGGCTATGCCAAGGAACCGGTTTGTTACGAGACACGGCTCTTTGTCCAGAAGGAACTGGATGTCTTGGGCACGCGCAACGCGCTGCCGGAGGACTTCCGCCAGGTGATCGCGATGCTGGAGGCTGGAAGATTTCCCGTCGACGATGTGATCAGCAGAACGGTTCCTCTGGAACAGGCGCCGGAGATCTTCGCTGCCTGGAGTGCGGAACCCACACGTTTTACCAAAATCGTCATTGATCTTGATGCGCCCCCCAGATGAACTCCCAGATGAGCTCCCAGATGAGCTCCCAGACCCGCGCTGGATTCATTTCCCTTCCCGCAGTATGCGGAACCACAAGATGGATCAGCGCTCACCCCGGGGAAGGCACTGCCGCACGGACGCTTTCACAGATCCATCCGCAAGAAGACGGCTCTGGAAGCTTGCGCTGCAAAATAGCTCTGCAAGATGGTGCTGAAGAACTACGCTGAAGAATTACTCCAAGGACCTCACGGATGAATCTCACACCGTCCCCTGCCGACGAAAGCGATCTCGACGTCCCGCTACTCACTCGGGCCACGCTGATTCCATTCCTTCTGATCGCCGCACTGTTCTTTCTATGGGGTATTCCCAACAACCTGAATGATGTGCTCATCCGCCAGTTCATGAAGTCGTTTGTGATGACGCGGCTGCAGGCTGGGCTGGTTCAGTCGGCTTTTTATATGGGGTATTTTCTGCTCGCGATGCCCGCCGCTCTGGTGATGCGCCGCTTCGGCTACAAATCCGGCTTCCTGATCGGGCTGGGACTCTATAGTGTGGGAGCCTTTCTCTTCTGGCCTGCGGCCCTGGCCAATCGATATGCGTACTTTCTGGCGGCTCTGTTTGTCATCGCCAGTGGTTTGTCTTTCCTGGAGACGGCCTCCAACCCTTTCATCGCGCAGTTGGGCGATCCACGCAGCGCGGCGCGCCGGCTAAACATGGCCCAGGCATTCAATCCGCTGGGCGCAATCACTGGGGTGTTGATCGGCACCATCTTCATCTTCTCCGGGGTAAATCTCAATGCGTCCCAGGTAGCGGCCCTCAAGGCGCGTCACGCTTATGCCGCATATCTGCACGTCGAGACGATGCGCGTGATCGGTCCCTACCTGGCGCTCGCCGTGGCCACGCTTGTCATGCTGGCGCTGATTGCCGCAACCCACTTTCCTGACTCCCTTACCCAAAGTGAAGCTCGGGAGGAACACAGCGGCAGCCTTCCAGCGCTACTGCGCCACCCTGGCTTTCTGCTTGCCGTGGGGGCCCAGTTCGCCTATGTCGGCGCTCAGGTAGGAACCTGGAGTTACTTCATTCCCTACGTTCTCTCCTACACCCACGACCAGGACAAAGCGGCTGGATTTCTCTTGACCACCTCTCTGATCGCCTTCCTGGTTGGCCGCTTTGTCTCGGCATGGCTCATGCGCTTCGTTCATCCCAGCCGGCTGATGGCGCTCTATTGCATCGCAAACCTGTTTCTGGTGCTGGTGGGGGTCGTGTTTCCAGGATGGCTGGGAGTCTGGTCGCTGTTGCTGACCAGCTTCTTTATGTCTCTCATGTATCCCACCATCTTTGCCCAGGGCATTCGAGGACTTGGAGCCAACACCAAGCTGGGTGGATCCATGATTGTGATGGCCATTGTAGGTGGGGCCGTGCTAACTCCCTTGATGGGGCTCATCACGGAGCGCACCGGGAGCCAGGCGCTGGCCTATCTGGTACCGCTGGCCGCATATATCTTCATCGCCTTCTATGCGTTCATGGATCTACGGATCAGCGCTACCGAAAACCAGCTCGGCTAACCCCATCAACCCTCCGGCGGAAAGGAAAACCTTCCACGCCAAACACTGGAACTCGCCTACGCCAAACCTGCTTGGCCGCCGCAGGCGCTCGGGCCTGCGGCGGCTCAGAGCATCAGCCCAAGGTCACCTTCAGCGCAGCAGCATAGTCGGCGTCCGGTCGGCCCTCTGCTGGAAGAGTCAGGCGGAGAGCGCTGGCGGCCTGCTTCCAGTGAACCTTCGCGCTGCTCCCCAGCAACTCAACCTTGTGGATCTTCCCGGGCTGAGTTGCGCTGTTCAGGCCGAGCGACTGGATCACCACCTCGCCGGAGGGCCATCCCAGAGCGAAGGCGAAGATCGTTTTGCCGTCTTTGCTGCGCGTGAATCGAATGTCCTTCTCATCCAGTTTGGAGATGCTGTTGCCCTGGAAGCTGCCGGCTTTGATCATATTCGGCCCCTCGCCGAACACCTTCCATGGGCGCGTCGCATAGATGGCGTCTCCATTGGTCTTCATCCAGGCCGTCACGCCATCCAGCACGGCGATCTCCTTGGAGTCGATCGTACCGTCGGGCTTGCCGGGAACGTTGAGAATGAAGGTGCCATTCTTGCTCACCGTGTCGATCATCCAGTGGATCACCTCGCGCGGATGCAGATAGCCGCCATACTCACCCGGCTTGTTGTAGAGCGCGCGGTTATAGTGCCACTCGCCGATGCAGGTCTCCGATTGCCACGGATAAGTCCTGATCTTGCTGCTGATGCCCCGCTCGATATCGGCAACCACTGACTTTTGCCACTTGTCGGGAACCTCCTTGATCGTGACGACGGCTTCCATCTTCCCTCCATGAGTCTGAAGGTTGTGATTGTAGAAGTAAGCGCCAATGTTCATGCCGCCCCAGCCCAGGGGGAACAGCGAGTTGTCAAAATAAAGAAGGTCGGGGTCGTGCTGGTCGATCAGATCCCGCGTGCGATCGTAAAAGTCCTTCACGTAGGAGACGTCCGGTAAGGCGTTGAAGGGGTGCTTGACGCCGTAAAGCTGCTGCGGGTCATACCCTTGCCACCACTGTTCCTTGCCCTGGGCCGCGATCAGGTGGCCGTCGTAGGGTACGCCGGCAAGCGGCCCGGTAGCATCCGATCCATGGGAGGGCTGAAACCACCACCAGTTACGGGCCTGATGCACCGTAACTCCCAGCCTCATCCCCTGCGCTCGGGCAGCCTTGGCCCAACGCCCTACAACATCGCAATGCGGGCCAATGTTGGTCGCATTCCAGGGGTGGTGCTTGGAGTTCCAGGCGTCAAAGCCATCGTGGTGGTTCGCCAGCGTGATGAAGAACTTTGCCCCGGCGTTCTTGTAACGCTCAATCAGCGCTTCAGGATCCCAATTGAGCAGGGTCCATTGTGCGCAGAGATCCTTGTAGCCAAAGCGCGAGACTGGGCCGTAGTGCTGGCTCTGATAGGCGTACTGGCTCTTCGGATCGTTGCTCTGTATATACATCTTGCGTGCATACCAGTCTCCGTCTTCCGGGACGCACTGCGGGCTCCAGTGTGCCCAGATGCCAAACTTGGCGTCGCGGTACCACTCAGGGGCGTCATACTGGAGCAGCGAATCCCAGGTGGGCTGGTAAGGACCGCTGCCCGCCAGATCAGGAATCGGCGACCGCATCGGGACCCCGTCCCAGGAGCCGCCAGGAACCGGCAGAACGGGAGAATCGCCCCAGCCGGTAGGCTTCCATGTGCTCTCATCGAGCCTTTCACTTACGATCTTGCCGTCGACCAGAGCATAAAAAACGCGCTGGTCAGCCGGTGTTGCGCAAAACTGAGCGTAGTCCTGGGTGTACTGGTCGAAGCCGGGAGCTTCCCCAGCAGAGGCGCTGCTTGCAGCGCCATCGGTGGAAGTTGGAACAGGAGTCTGGGCTGAGAGCGTGGCAGCTTCAGGAGCGGCAACCGATGCAGCAGCGGCCGCTACCAGTTTGCAGAAATCACGACGTCGCATGAATCACCTCGGGTGGATCTGCCCCACTATAAATGCTGGGAGATACTTTGGGCAACGCTACAGGTAACGATTTTCTGTAAGGCAACCCCCGCCCCCGCAATCTGCTCGAAGAACCACTCCCACGCCACAACCCTGGGTGCCCTTGGTCAAGATTCCTAGGCATAAGAGGTTAGCAAAATTTATAGGCTGGTGAATTCTGTAACCACTGGACGTCCCTTTGGATCGGCATCGCTTGGCGTAACAATCTGTGGCCGTCGATCCTGTCACTCGCCATCAAATCGTTCACCCCGGCGAAGAGAAACCAGATGGGAAAACATGACCGCTTGAGGCGTGGTGAGTCAAGCGGATACCCATTAAAATATGATTGCATCCTGGGCGGACTTCGGCCCGGAAGCAGCTCCCAGGCGATGTTCTGCCGTTCCCAACCATGCACGCTCGGCATCCGTGCCGTTCTGTCGTGCCCCTGCCCATTCTGTGAGGTCTTTGTGCGCTCCGCTTCTCTGCGTACGTCCCGGTGTCTACCGGTTATCTTTTCCGGCCTGCTGCTGGCTGTGGTGTCTGGGCTCGCCGGACCCTCTGCCTGGGCACAGGCTTCCGCCAACCTCGCCGGGGTGGTGCGCGACCCGTCCGGAGCCTTGGTTGCCGGCGCAGCCGTGACCGTGCGCAGCCTGGACAACGGCATGCAGCGCAATGTGTCCACCGATGGCTCCGGCCGCTTCGAGGTACAGTCGCTGCCGGTGGGCAGCTATGAGGCCCAGATCATGCGGCCGGGATTTACCCCCGTTATCCGGACAGGGATCGAGCTGGTGGTGGGCCAGGATGCTGAGATCAACATTACGCTGCGCCCCGGCGCGGCTCCGCAACGGGTGGTCGTCAATGACAACGCATCGCCCGTCAGCCTGTCCACCTCCGACATCTCCGGCCTGGTAAGCGGCCGGCAGATTCGCGACCTGCCGCTCAACGGCCGCAGCTACGACGAGTTGCTGACGCTGAATCCCGGCATTATGAACTTTACCTTCGAGAAGATTGGCGGCGTCGGCATCACCAACTCCACTGTCGGCAACAACTTCTCCGTCTCCGGCAATCGTCCGCAGCAGAACCTGTTCCTGCTGAATGGGGTGGAGTTTACCGGCGCGGCGGAGAACAACATGCAGCCCGGTGGCGTGAGCCAGGAGCTGCTGGGCGTTGAATCTGTGCAGGAGTTCAATGTGCTCCGCGACAGCTACGATGCCGAATATGGCAAGCGCCCCGGCGCCCAGGTGCTGATTGTGACGCGCGGCGGCACCAACCAGCTCCACGGCTCGCTCTACGAGTTCCTGCGCAACAACGCGCTCGACGCGGCCAACTACTTCGACACCGGATCCGCGCCGCCGTTCCGGCGCAATCAGTTTGGTGCGGCCGTGGGCATGCCGATTCGCCACGACAAGACCTTTGCCTTTGCTAACTTTGAGGGCCTGATGCAGCATCTTGACCAGACCGGCGTTGCGCTGGTGCCGGACAACAACGCGCGCAACGGATACCTGCCCTGCAAGCTGGTGACGCCAGCGCCTGACCCGTGCCCGGCAAGCGGCCTGTACTACGTGGGCGTAGCGAGCTCCGTGGCCCCGCTGCTCGCGCTATGGCCGGTCTCCACGGCGGGCGCGCCGGACTTCGGCGGCATCGCCGAAGTCTTCAGCAGCCCGCTGCAGACGATCCGGGACGACTTCGGCACGACACGCATCGACCAGATCTTCTCCACGTCCGACATGCTGACCGGCGTTTACACCATTGACGACAGCGCGGACGTAACGCCGACCAGCACGAACCTCTACAGCACCGACATTGAATCCCTGCGCGAGCAGGTGGCGAGCGTGAGCGAGACGCACGTCTTTTCACCCGCGCTGCTGAATCTGGCGCGCTTCGGCTTTTCGCGTGGGGCCTACTACTACACCGGTGAACCTACGCCCGGGACACCCGCCGCGGCCGTCAACGGATTTGTGGCGGGCAGGCCCGTGGGCACCGTTGTGGTGGGAGGCAGCGCCGCGGCTAACCCGGCGGCGCAGGTGAGCCTGGCCGGAAGCAATACCGGGAGCAATCTGAACATTCACCGCAACCTGTTCACCTATGAGGACAAGCTGGCCCGCAACGCAGGGCGCCACAACGTGAGCGCCGGGGTGTGGCTGCAGCAGTTGCAGTCCAACGAAGACCTGGCGCTGACGCAGTTCGGGCAGGCCACCTTCACCGGACTCCAGCAGTTTCTTGAGGGCACAGCGGGGAGCTTCCTGTACGATCCGACGCCGACCGAGATGAACTGGCGTTCGCTGCTGGGCGCCTGGTTTGTTCAGGACACCTTCCGCGTGTCCCGCACGCTGACGGTCAACCTGGGCTTCCGCGACGAGTTCACCGACGGCTGGAACGAGGCCCACGGACGCGCCTCGACGTTTATCTTCAAAAACGGCATCATCCAGACCCAGCCGCGCATTGCCAGCTCGGCCCTCACCACCAACCACGCGCGCTTTTTGCCCCAGCCGCGCCTCGGCATCGCCTGGGCACCCCTTGACCCAAAGACGATCCTCCATGCGGGCTTCGGCATGTACAACGAGTTGCAGGACGCCTTGGGTTACCGCACGGACCAGAATGCGCCGTTCAACCCGTCGTACTCGATTGCCAACCTGCCGGTCGCCTCGCTTCCGCTGCCGGTTTCGACGATCCCCGGCGACGCGAAGATCGAGCCCGGCGGCGTCCAGCCTGATCTTCGCACGCCAACGCTCATCTCCTGGTCACTGCGCGTCCAGCGCGAGGTGACCCCGAACACCGTCTTTACGCTGGGCTATGTGGGCTCACACGGCTACCACCAGATTGTGAGCCTGGACGACAACGAGCCGACCCCGGACCTTTGCCCGTCCGCGACGTGCCCGGCCAGCTACTCCAGCAACTTTCCCTCACCGCTCGCCGGGTCGGCCGTTCCCGCAGGCAGCTACTACATCCCAGCCAACACTCCGCTGGCCAATCCGTCGCTTGGAGCCGCCTGGGCATGGTTCTCCGAAGGCAGCTCCTCTTACAACGCACTCCAGGTTGACCTGAACCACCGCATGAGCCACAGCTTGCAGGTTCGCGCTGTTTATACGTGGTCCAAGGCTCTTGACGACGGCGATTCCCTGAACGCCACCGCCGCCGGCAACGCTCCGGGCCTGGTATCCAATCCGTTTGACATCCACGCGGACTGGGGCCCGGCTACCTATGACGTCCGCAATGTTGCCGTGCTCGAAGGCATCTATGATCTGCCCTTCGGTCCCGGACGCGCCATGCTGCGCCATGCCAGGCATGTCCTGAGCGCCGTGGTCAGCGACTGGACGCTGAACTCGATCGTTACACTCCAGTCCGGCTTCCCCTTCACGCCGCAGTTGAGCTACAACCCCTCCAATAACGGCGACATCCGCAACCCCGTGCGCCCATTTGCCAACCCCGACTTCCACCGCTCACCCATTGAGGGCACGCCGACCCAGTGGTTCAACCCGGAAGCATTCCTGCCGCCGCCCAGCGGCAGCGGGTTTTACGGCAACCTTAGCCGCGACAACCTTACCGGGCCCGGCATCGCCACCTGGGACTACTCCATGCTCAAGTTGATCCCCATCCGCAAGACTCTGACCGCCCAGTTCCGCGCCGAGTTCTTCAACCTGCTGAACCACGCGAACTTCAATACTCCCAACCTGGTGACCTTTACCCCGTCCGGTGTCTCGCCTACCGCCGGGGTGATCACCAGCACCTCCACGACCTCTCGCCAGATCCAGCTTGCCCTGAAGCTTCTCTGGTGACCGCTGGATGCGATGGGTTGGGAGTGCCGCAGGCACATCGCGAGGCGCGCTGCGACGCCCATCGTGAAGGGCGCCCTGGCGTTAAAACTTTTGATTTTTAGAGAGGATTGGTGCCGAAGAAAGGACTCGAACCTTCGTACCCCTGCGAGTACATGAACCTTAACCATGCGCGTCTGCCAATTCCGCCACTTCGGCTCACTTCAGAGGCCCAGAACCGGATGCTACCTGTATCCAGCCGCGCGAACTGCGTGAGGGTTTAGTCACCATGGAGTGACCGGTGCCGATGCGCTGATCGTGGGTTACGCTGTAGTCGAAAGAAACTTCAACGCAGAGCCACAAGCGGAAAGGAACCGGTCACTCCATGGTGACTAGAAGCAGTGCAAATTTGGTGAAATCTGCGCAGATGTTGTTGGGTGCCCGACAAACTAAGTAGATGGAACATCATCAACTTGCGTTTTTTCAGTGAATTCCAAAGAAAACTGGCGGAGAGTGAGGGATTCGAACCCCCGATAGCCTTGCGACTATGTCTGATTTCGAGTCAGGTGCATTCAACCGGGCTCTGCCAACTCTCCGCTGTAAGCCGTGGCGGCTGATTCCTCGCTTGAAGCGCGACAGGTATTCTTCACAACCCCGTCCCCCAACCCGCGAGCTTGACTGCTGCCCGTTCCCTTCAGAACCCTCGCAGCAAATGATCAGCGACTCCACAAATAGCTTTGGAACCGAGCAGTCCTCCCTGCACCAGGGAACCGATGCTCACTCCTACGCAAGTGTATCGGCAAAGCTATGCCCTGCGCAATTCGCCCAACATAGGCAATCCGTCTCGCTTCGGCAGAAGAATCCCTCCAGCCATAAACCTCTGCCTCCAGCAACAGGGCTCCTCGCAATTCCCGATCCAAGCTCTCCATGCGGGCAGCCGGTTATCGCCTCGGTGAGGCATCCATCCGGCTACTCCACAGGCGCAAACCCTATCCAATGGACTATAAATCTCAAGTCAGTTATTTGCGCCTTTGGCGCAACCCAAGTGGAGCAATCCTTGGGTATTGGAGGAAGATCATGGCGACGGTCCCGGATACAGTCACAGCGCAACGCCCCACATCGACGCGTGTCCTGTCAACGAATATTCACCTCATCCGCTGGGTGGAAAAGATGGCCAATCTTACCCAGCCGGCAGCCATTCACTGGGTCGACGGATCAGAGGAAGAGAACCAGTACCTCTGTCAGCAGCTTGTGGACGCCGGGACATTCATTCGCCTCAACCAGGAGCTTTGGCCCGGCTGTTATCTCGCCCGCTCCTCCCCCAAAGATGTGGCCCGTGTGGAGGATCGCACCTTCATCTGCTCCCTCTCCAAAGACGACGCCGGGCCCACCAATAACTGGGAAGCTCCCTTCGCCATGCGCAAAAAGCTCAAGGACCTCTTCCGCGGCTCCATGCGTGGCCGCACCATGTACGTCCTTCCCTTCTCCATGGGCCCGGTGGGCTCACCCATGTCCCGCATCGGCGTGCAGCTTACGGATTCTGCCTATGCTGTCGTGAACATGCGCATTATGACCCGCATCGGCGTGCCCGTCTTCGCCGAAATCGATAAGGACATCCACCGCGTCGTCCCCTGCCTGCACTCCGTCGGAGCTCCGCTGGAACCTGGTCAAGCCGATGTGCCCTGGCCGCAGAATGACACCAAGTACATCGTCCACTTCCCGGAAACCCGGGAGATCTGGAGCTACGGCTCCGGCTATGGCGGCAACGCGCTGCTTGGCAAAAAATGCTTTGCTCTCCGTATCGCCTCCAACATCGCCCGCGATGAGGGTTGGATGGCCGAACATATGCTCATCCTCGGATTGGAGTCTCCTCAAGGAGAAAGAACCTATCTCGCCGCAGCCTTCCCCTCTGCCTGCGGCAAGACCAACCTCGCCATGCTCATCCCTCCCCGGGGATTCGATGGCTGGAAGACCTGGACCGTCGGTGACGACATCGCCTGGCTTCGGCCCGACGAGACCGGCCAGATCCGAGCCATCAATCCTGAAACCGGCTTCTTCGGCGTCGCTCCCGGAACCAGCGTCAAGACGAATCCCAACGCCATGGCTGCCCTCAGCCGCAATACAATCTTCACCAACGTCGCCCTTACCCCAGAGGGCGGCGTCTGGTGGGAAGGTATGACCGATCAGCCGCCCGCTGAGTGTATCGATTGGCGCGGCGAAAGGTGGACGCCGGAGATCGGCCGCCAGCATGGGCGCACTGCGGCCCATCCCAACGGTCGCTTCACCGCCCCTGCCTCCCAGTGTCCGTCCTTTGATCTGGCCGCCTCGGAGTCTCCAGACGGTGTGCCCATCGCCGCCTTCGTATTCGGTGGCAGACGCGCTGCCTCCATCCCGCTCGTCTTTCAATCCTTCAACTGGTCGTCCGGAGTCTATCTCGGGGCCACAATGGCCTCGGAGACTACCGCCGCCGCTGAAGGAGCCGTCGGCAAAGTGCGCCGCGATCCTATGGCCATGCTTCCCTTCTGCGGCTATCACATGGGGGATTATTTCCGTCACTGGCTCACCCTGCAGCGGCAACTTACCACCACGCCCTGCATCTTCCAGGTCAACTGGTTCCTCAAGGATGAAAATGGCAAGTTTCTCTGGCCCGGCTATGGCGAAAACATGCGCGTACTCAAGTGGATCGTCGATCGCGCCCGCGGTCGCGCTCAAGCCAGAGAGACCCCCATCGGCTGGGTCCCCCGTTATCAGGACTTCAATTGGGAGGGACTCAATATCTCTCCAGAAGACTTTGACAAACTGGAAAAGGTAGATCCGAAAGCCTGGTTGCGCGAGGTCATGGACCATGAAGAACTCTTCGTCGCCTTGCATGACCATCTGCCGGCACAGATGATCTATGAGCGCGAACTCCTCATCTACCGCCTATGACACGCTCTCCATGCGATGGAAAATCTGCGCCATCAGTTGCGGTACGATCGCCTGAATCCTCTCTTCATCCAGATCCTTGGGGCTGAAGCGCGCATTCAGCGCAAACCCCTCCAGCAGCGCCTCAATCTCCAGCGTGCTGCAGCGTATTTCTTTCTGCCGCTTGGTCTTCTCAGGAAACAGATCCGATAGCTCCTGGCGATTCACGGACGTGCTGGCCTCCAGATGCATCTCCGCCAACTCCGCCTGCCTCTCCGGATGCCGCAGAGCAAAGAGTTTGAATTCAATCTGCAGCAACTGAGTCTGGACGTCATGGATCTGCTCTACGATGTACCCAATCAGAGCCCGGTATCGCGTCTCCTCGTCCTCAATCCCCTGCACTCGTTCTCGCACGGCCCGCGCATGCCGCTGTTGGGCCAGCGTACGCAGCGCCAGAAAAACCGCTGTCTTGCTCGCAAAGTTTGCGTAAAACGCCCCACGGCTGCGGCCAGCCGCTGCGGCAATATCTTCAATGCGGCAGGCTTCAAAGCCGTCACGAGCAAAGATCATCTCCGCCGCCCGCAACAGGTCCGCTCGCGTCTTCTCAGACTTCCGCATCTGCAGGACGGCCCTTTCAGCGCCCTTCTTTGCCAAGGGAGCCCTTGGCGCCTGCTCTGGTTTTCGCCGCGACATTTTTTGAATCCTCTCGTACCTTGCAAGCATAATATACGTACATGTATATTTTTGGAATCTCCCCGAAGACGTCCCTCCATCTTCCCCTCCAGGAGGCCCTCATCCCATGACGCACTCCCCTTCCTTCCGGAGATCTCTTGCCCTCAGCGCCACTTTCCTGGCCACAGGACTCCTTGCCGGATGCAAGAGCGCTGGCCCTCCGCCGGGGATGCAGCTTGCCTATGGACCGATGCCGGTCATGGTCACTCCAGCCGCGCAACAGAACGTCCCCGTCATCGGGCACTGGGTGGCTACCACAGACGGTTATGTGAATGCCCAGATTCAGCCCCAGGTCTCGGGCTATCTCATCCGCCAGGACTACCGTGAAGGTAGTGAGGTTCACAAGGGCCAGGTGCTCTTTGAGATTGACCCTCGCCCTTTCCAGGCCGTTTTGGATGCGGCCAATGCATCACTCGCGCAGGCCCAGGCACAGTTGAAGCTCGCTCAGATCAACGTACGCCGTGATACCCCTCTCGCCGCCGCCCATGCCATTGCACAAAGTCAACTGGACACTGAAGTTCAAACCGAGGCTGCGGATAGGGCCGCCGTGGCCAGTGCGCAGGCCAACATAGAGTCAGCCTCTCTCAATCTCGGATTCACCAAGGTTCGCTCCCTGGTGGATGGCGTTGCCGGTCAGGCCATGCTCCAGGTAGGAAATCTGGTCAATGCCAACTCCGTCCTCACCTCGGTCTCGCAGGTCAATCCCATCAAGGTCTACTTCTACATCAGTGAGCAGGAGTATCTCGCTCTCTCAGCCCAGGCCACATCCCACGGCAAAGAAGATCTGCTGGATAGCGGCAATCTCATTCCCATCCATCTCGAGCTGGCCAACAACCAGCTCTTTCCGCACATCGGCCACATCATCTTTGTGGACCGCGCCATAACCTCCCAAACCGGTAGCATTCGCCTCGCGGCCGCCTTTCAGAACCCTGGAAACCTTCTTCGCCCCGGCCAGTTCGGGCGCGTCTCTGCTCAAACCACCATGCTAAGAAACGCAGTGGTGGCGCCCCAGCGCGCTATCTCTGAGTTTCAGGGCATGCATCAACTCTTTGTCGTCGGGGAAGACCACGTCGCCCACCTTCGCACCGTGCAACTCGGTCCTCAGATCGGTCCCAATATCGTCATCACCAGCGGTCTCCGTGCAGGCGAACAGATCATTACACAGGGCAATGACAAGGTGCGGGACGGAATGAAGGTAATTCCACAACCGGATACCGCGCCCCAACCGGCTGTCGGCCCCGCCTCCAGCGCCTCAGACCAGAGTGCAGACCAGCAGGGAAACTGACCCATGATCTCGAAATTCTTCATACGCCGGCCCATTGTGGCCATGGTGATCGCCATTCTCATGGTGATCGGCGGCCTCGTCTCGCTCTTTAGCCTGCCCACAGCGCAGTACCCAAACATCGTCCCGCCAGAGATCATGGTCCAGGCCACCTATCCCGGCGCCGATGCGGAGACTCTGGCCAGCTCCGTCGCCACGCCCATCGAACAGCAGATGAACGGCGTAGACAACATGAACTACATGCAGTCCATTAATGCCAGCAGCGGCGTAACGCAGCTCATCGTGGACTTCGGCGTTGACACCAACCCGGACACGGACCAGATCCTCTCCCAACTCCGCGTCTCCCAGGCGCAGAGCCAACTCCCGGCAGAGGTGAACACCGCCGGCCTCACCGTTCAAAAGTCTCTGTCGTCTCCGCTGATGCTGTTGGCGCTTACCTCTCCACACTCAACCTATAACGGCATCTTCCTGGCCAACTATGCCTACATCCACCTGGTGGATGATCTTACGCGTGTTAAAGGGGTCTCGCGCATTCAGGTATTTGGCGCCGGTCAATACGCCATGCGTATCTGGGTCAAGCCAGATACGCTCGCTCGGCTCGGCGTCACCATTCCCCAGATTGAAGCTGCCCTGTTGACGCAGAACACCGTCAACCCAGCCGGCCAGATCGGCGGCGAACCGGTCCCCAACGGCCAGCAGTTCACCTATACCGTGCGCACCCAGGGACGATTGCTCAACGCCGCGCAATTTGGCGACATCATCCTGCGTAGCAACCCCGATGGCTCTGTCTTGCACCTGCGCGATGTGGCGCGCATTGAACTGGGCGACCAGGTCTACAATCTGAACGGCATGTTCAACGGCAAGCCAGCCGCTATCATGGCCGTCTATCAACTCCCTGGAACCAACGCTGTTCAGACCGCGAAAAACGTCCGTTTGGAACTGGCCAGGCTCTCTTCCAGCTTCCCTTCAGACATCGCCTCCGCCGTGCCGCTGGATACCACCAAGGCGGTCACCGCCGGCATGCATGAGATCCTCATCACGCTGCTGCTCGCCTTAGCGCTGGTCATACTCGTGGTGTACATCTTCCTCCAGGGCTGGCGGGCCACCCTCATTCCTCTGCTCGCCGTTCCCGTCTCCCTCATCGGAACCTTCATGGTCTTCCCGCTGCTGGGCTTCTCCATCAACACCCTCTCGCTCTTCGGCCTTGTCCTGGCCATCGGGTTGGTGGTGGACGACGCCATCGTGGTGGTTGAGTCGGTGGAACATCATATCGAGGAGGGCATGACCCCGCTGGCCGCCTCCTACGCCGCCATGGAGCAGGTCGCCAGCCCGGTCATCGCCATCGCTCTCATCCTCACCGCCGTGTTTGTTCCCACCGCATTTATTCCCGGCATCACTGGCCGCCTCTATCAGCAATTCGCAGTCACCATCGCCATCTCTGTCCTCTTCTCCGCCTTCAACGCTCTCACCCTCAGCCCCGCCCTCTGCGCCCTGCTGCTCAAACCACGCAATGAATCCAGGAGCATTCTGGCTGGATTTTTTCGTTGGTTCAACCGCGTCTTCCGCCGCACCACGGAAAGGTACGTCACCACCTCTGGATGGCTGGTCCACAAGTCCTGGCTGGGCGTGCTCATCATCGCCGTTGTCAGCGTCTTTGTGCTGCTGCTCGGCGCCCGGATTCCCCGCGGCTTCCTCCCCACAGAGGATCAGGGTTACGCCTTCGTAAACCTGCAACTTCCGCCCGGAGCCAGTCTGCAACGCACCACCCAATCCGCTCGGCAGATCGATCAGGCGCTCCACACCGTGCCAGGGGTCCAAAGCGTTGTGGATGTGGTCGGTTTCAGCCTCTTATCCCAGGTTCAGACCACCTATAGCGGCTTCTTCTTCGTCACCTTCAAGGATTGGAATCAGCGCAAGGCGCCGGACGAACAATTTGATGCCCTGCAAGCCAACCTCGCCAGAGCGCTGTTAGGAACCAAGGAGGGTATCGCTTTCTCCTTTACGCCACCGGCCATCGCCGGCCTGGGCACCTCCGGCGGCGTCAGCATGGTCTTGGAAGACCGCTCCGGCGGCAACGACCCCAGCTTCCTCACCGCCAATCTCTTCAAGTATCTTGGCGCCATCAGCAAACGGCCGGAGATCGCCGTCGCAATTCCCAGCTACTTCCCAGCGGTTCCTCAACTCTATGTCGATGTAGACCGCGAGAAGGTTGCCCAGGACCAGGTAAGCCTCAGTGATGTCTACACCACCATGCAGGCCTTCATGGGCGGCACGCTGGTGAACTACTTCAACCGCTTCGGTCGCGAGTGGCAAACCTATATTGAGGCCGAGGGAACTTCGCGCACCAACATTGGAGACATCAGCCGGTTCTACGTAACCGCGGCCAATGGCAATCAGGTGCCGCTCTCCTCTCTGGTAAGCGTCCGCCGCATCACCGGGCCAGAGTTCATCACTCGCTTCAATGAGTTTCAGGCCGCTGACGTCACAATCGTCGCCCGGCCCGGCTACAGCTCCGGCCAGGTGATGGACGCGCTTGAGAGCGTATTCCGCCAGACCATGCCCCCTGGCATCGGGATGGACTACTCCGGCCTCAGCTTTCAACAGAAAAAGGCGCAGCAGAGTGTGCCCGCGTGGGTCGTCTTTGCGCTCTCCGTTCTGCTCTGCTTCCTCATCCTCGCGGCACAGTATGAGAGCTGGTCGCTTCCCTTCGGCGTGCTTCTCAGCACCCCCATCGCCATTCTGGGAGCCTATCTCGCGCTCACCCTGCGCCATCTGGAAAATGATGTCTTCTCCCAGATCGGCCTCGTCATGCTGATCGGCCTTGCCGCCAAGAACGCCATCCTCATCGTGGAGTTCGCCAAAGACGAGTACGAAAAGGGTGAGACCCTCTTTGAAGCAGCCATGAACGGAGCCCAGCTGCGCTTTCGCCCCATCCTCATGACGGCCTTCGCCTTCATCCTGGGCTGCGTTCCGCTCTGGTTCTCCAGCGGAGCCGGCGGCGTCTCCCGACGCATTCTCGGTACGGTGGTCATCGGCGGCATGCTAGCGGCAACCTTGCTCGCCATCTTCCTCATCCCGGTCACCTTTACCATCGCTGAACGTTTCGCCGGCAGGTTCGGTAAGGAACACAGTGGCTCTCTGGAGCTAAAGGGACACCCCGCCCACAACCGGACGCTCGAAGAGCTAGCACTCCCCGCGCAGCATCCAGACGGATCGCAGCACTTTGAATCCAGACCGGGCGATGGCCCAGACCGCCCCGCAGGAGGCAACGCATGAATCGCCCAGGGAGCGCTCTGTCTTTATCCAAACCCATTACCGGTCGCCTCATCGGCGCCCTCCTCGCCGCAGGGCTCACCCTCTGTCTCGCCGGCTGCAAGGCTGGTCCCAACTACAAGCGCCCAGTCGTCAACCTGCCCACCAGCTATCGCGGAGCCATGGCTCCGGAGATCGCCTCTTCCACAGGCGCTGCCGCCAAATCCAGCCCCACTCCCCTTGGCGCGCAAAGCTGGAATAATGTCTTTACCGACCCAGTCCTGCAACAACTCATTCGCCAGGCCCTCAAGAACAACTACGACGTCAAGATCGCTGCTGATCGCGTGCTGGAAGAGCAAGCCCAGCTCGGCATCACCAAGTCCGCTGAGTATCCCAGCTTCGACGTTGGCGCATCCTACGTCGCCTTAGGTTTGCCCGGTGGCCTGCTCGGTAGCTCCAACAGTTCCAGCAACTACTTCTTCGGAGGACTTACCGGATCTGCTGCCTGGAATATGGACTTCTGGGGCTACTACCGTCGCCAGACTGAGGCCCAGCGCGCCTTTCTGCGCGCCACCGAGTGGGCTCGCCAGACCACCTACAGCACCCTGATTGAAGACGTCGCAACAGGCTACTATCAGTTGCGCACCCTCGACGCCGAACTTGAGCTCACCCAGAAGACCCTTCAGGCGCGCCTGCAATCCCTCCATCTAACCCAAACGTTAGAGCAGGG
Source organism: Granulicella sp. (assembly GCA_027365345.1). Classification (GTDB taxonomy): domain Bacteria; phylum Acidobacteriota; class Terriglobia; order Terriglobales; family Acidobacteriaceae; genus Granulicella. The sequence goes on along the minus strand of DAHXNO010000017.1, from coordinate 3,348 downwards.
CGGGGCGGACTCTCTGGCGGATGTGCGCCAGGCCGAAGAACTCTACGACACAGCCCAGGCGCAGATCCCCAACCTCCAAAGCCAGATCGCGAGCCAGGAAAATAACCTTCGCCTGCTGCTGGGTGAGGCTCCCGGACCCATCCTCCGTGGCGCTCCCGTAGCCGACGCCCCACACCCGGTCAATATTCCCGTCGGTCTCCCCTCTGATCTTCTCGAGCGCAGACCGGATATCCGCCGGGCAGAAGAGCTTCTCATCCAAGCCAACGCCAACATCGGCGTTGCTCGTGCCGCATACTTCCCGCAGTTAGCCATCACCGCGGAGGGCGGCATGGGTAGCAGCCAGTTTGACGAGCTTCTGAACCCCGCCAACGGTTTTTACTACGCAACAGGCGGTCTCACCGAGCCCATCTTCGACGCAGGCAAGATTCGCAACAACTACCACCTCGCTCTCTCCACGCACAAGGAGCTTCTCGATACCTACCAAAAGACCATTGCCGGGGCATTGCGCGATGTCTCAAACGCTCTGGTGGCCTATCACAAGAGCCGGGAGTATCGCGAACTGGAACAGAAGCAGACCGCAGCCGCAGCCGACGCGTTACGTCTGGCTCGTCTCCGCTACAAGGCTGGCGACACCAGCTACCTGGAGGTGTTGACCACTGACACCAACCTCTACAACGCACAGTTGACGCTGGAAACCGCCGAGCAGCAAGAGGCTCTCTCCCTGGTGCAGCTCTACAATGCACTGGGAGGAGGCTGGTAGTCCCACCTCCATGCCAGCCAGGATTCCGTCCCTACATCGCATATCTCCCGGGCCTCTCGGCTTTGCATCTCTCTCCATCTGGCGTAAACCTCATGGTCTATTTTTGCGTCGCCGCGTACAATATCCTTGGTCCTGATTTCGTTCACTAGGAGAAGCGAGGAATATGATCCAGCTCCGACTTCGGAAGTGCCTTGTATGGATAGGCGTAGCCGCAACCAGCCTGACGGCGATTGCAGCGCGCGCCCAGAAACAACAGTCGGCGCCGTTTGGTCCTGCGCCGATCCTGGTAACGGTTCAAGAGACGATACAGCCAGGCCAGGAGGCCCTGCATGCCCGGCTGGAGGCAGATTATGCAGTGGCCATGAACGCAGCTCAGGCCAAGCAATACTACCTTGGAATGGATGAGATCTCCGGGTCGGCGCAATCTATGTTCCTGTCAGGCTACTCCTCTCTCCAGGAGATGGCGGATGTCCACGACAATGACGCCACCGTCATCGGAGACAAGCTGGACCACCTCGAAACGGAACATAACGCGACGCTGTTGGGAACCGACACCTCGATCTGGCGGCTGCGTCCAGATCTCAGCAATCCGTCGCCGGAGAGCCTCGGCAGCATGCGCTTCATGGAACTGATCCATATTCACGCGAAGCTCGGGCATGATGCGGAGGTTTCCAGCGTTCTCAGAAAGGTCGGTGATGCCTGGGTTCAGACCGACCCAAATTTTCACTATTCTGTCTACCAGCAGATCTTCGGCAATGCGAAGGACAATTCCATCTTGATCATCATTCCCGTCAAATCGCTGGACGCTATTGACAAGCACCAATCGCTGGTGCCGCAATACCTCAAAAACATGGGTGAAGAACTGCACAAGCATATGCTGGAGGTTCGCAGCACAGACTACAACAGCGTCGAGTCCAACCTCTACGTCTTTGCGCCAAGCATGAGCCGCCTGCCGGAGAGTTGGACCAAGGACGACGCCGATTTCTGGAACCCAAAGCCTGTCACAACCGTTCCAGCGAGCAAACCAACATCAGCTAAGCCGGCCTCACCCAGATGAAGCACGGCGCGCGCCGCTCACCGCGGCTGCCACCTGCACGCCGTCTCTCCAGCACGCTGGAACAGCCGCAAGAACGATGGATCTCGCCATCCTCCTTGCGAACATCTGCGTGCCGAAACGTCCTTGCCTCAAGGCATCCTGCAAGATCTGCGCCCTGCCTCTTCACGTCCCTTCCAACTAGTCCGCGCGCGAGGCTTTTAGCGAAAGTTACGCTAAGCCTGACGGCTTACGCGCCGCCACCAGCGGGGGAAAACTCGAACACCAGTCGTACAGGGCCCCAGGATCTCCGGCCCCGTACGGCCTTCGTTCAAGGTCATTTCTTGGGCCTCGTCTCGCCCATCCTCCGGGCTTGGATGTTCCATCAGCCCATCAAGCGTAGGCGCATGCAGACGTTCCAAGGACAACTACCAAAGCTCGCTTGCCTCTATCAGAGCAACAACCTGCCTCATGGGTGTCCCTGGACCCCAAGCTCGCAGCGGATGGCATCGGCAATGGCGTTCGCGTGGCGGTGCATGGCCTCAGCGTTGGCGGCCTCGATCATCACCCTCGCCAGCGCCTCCGTTCCAGAGTAGCGAATCACAATCCGGCCTGTGTCCTTAAGCTCCTGCTCTGCTGCCTCAATCGTCGCCACCACTGCGGGAATCGTCTCCAAAGGCCGCTTTTCCCGCACCTTCACGTTGAGGATTACCTGCGGGTAGTTCTTCAGATCCGCGATCAGTTGGCCAAGCGTCTCCCCGCTGCGATGAACCAGATCCAGTACCAGAAGCGCGGTCAGCAGCCCGTCGCCGGTGGTCGCGCGATCCGGAAACAGTATGTGGCCAGACTGCTCTCCGCCCAGCGACGCCCCCGAGTTGCGCATCTCTTCCAACACGTATTTATCGCCCACGGGGGCGCGCAGCATGCGGATCCCCGAGCGCGCAAAGGCCGCCTCCAGCCCCATGTTAGACATCGTCGTGGCCACCACCACGTTGTTCGCCAGTTCACCCCGCGCCTGCAGATCGCGCGCACACGCCAGCATCACGGCGTCCCCGTTCACCACGTTGCCGTTCTCGTCGGCAAACAGAGCGCGGTCCGCATCCCCGTCAAAGGTAATCCCCAGCATCGCGCCGGAGGCCTTCACCTGGGCCGCAATCACCTCTGGATGCAGCGCGCCGCACTGCTCGTTGATGTTACGGCCATCCGGGGATGCGTGGGTAATCTCCACCGTGCCCTGCAAGCGCTCAAAGAGCTCCGGCGCTACTGAACCCGCCGCTCCGTTGGCGCAGTCCAGCACGATATGTCGGCTATCCAGCGACAGGCCGGGAACCGCATCCAGCAGAAAGCGGATATACTCCACTCGATAGCTGTCGTTCACCTCGGGAAATCGGGGGTCTTCCGGAATCATCGGCTCTTCGCTCAGCACCTGGTCAATCTCTCTCTCAATGCCGGCCTCCACCTCGTCGGGCAGTTTGTAGCCGTCACCGCCAAAGACCTTGATCCCGTTGTCTCTCCACGGATTGTGGCTCGCGGAGATCACCACCCCCGCATGGGA
>DAHXNO010000136.1 GCA_027365345.1 Granulicella sp. | reverse complement strand
GCACCGCCTGCGGCAACAGTTCCGCCTGGTCCGCGACCTCGGCCTCAACACCCTCCGCCTGGAAGGCAAGTTGGAAACCAGCGACTTCTTCCGTCTGGCCGACCAAAACGGCATCCTCGTGATGGCCGGCTGGTGCTGCTGCGATCACTGGGAGCGCTGGAAGACCTGGACCGCGCAGGATCACGCCATCGCCGACGCATCGCTGCGTTCCCAGATGCTCCGTCTGCGCCACTACCCAAGTCTTCTCGTCTGGCTCAATGGCAGCGACCATCACCCCCCAGCCGACGTCGAGACTGAGTATCTAAACGTAGAAGCCCAGACCCACTGGCCCAACCCCATCCTCTCCTCCGCCACGGAAAACCCCACCACCGTCTCCGGCAACTCGGGGGTCAAGATGACCGGCCCCTACGATTACGTTGAGCCCAGCTACTGGTACTTCGCCGAGCGCTTCGGCGGAGCCCGCGGCTACAACACAGAGACCGGTCCCGGTCCCGATATCCCCTCCCGCGCCAGCCGCGCCACCTTCCTCCCCGATCCTGATGCCTGGCCGGCCTCCGCCGATTGGAGCCTCCACATGGGTGGCGGAGGATTTACCACCCTCAAAGACATCGACTCCTCCATGACGGCGATCTTCGCCAAACCCAACTCTGCCGCGGACTACACCCGCATGGCGGGAACCATGGCCTACGCCTCCGAGCGCGCCATGTTTGAGGCCTACTCCCGCAACAAGTACTACTCCACCGGAGTCATCCAGTGGATGCTCAACAACGCCTGGCCCTCCATGATCTGGCACCTCTACGACTACAACCTGGAAGCAGATGCCGGATACTTCGGCGTCAAGCAGGCCTGCCAGCCGCTGCACATTCAATACTCCTACGACGACCACTCCATCGTCGTCGTCAACAGCACCTATCAGCGCGCTGACGGCCTCCAGGCCACCGTGGACGTCCGCGACGTCCACTGGAACCAGCTCTACCGCACCACCACCACCGTCCATGCCCCCGCTGACAGCGCACAGCAAGTCATCAACCTTCCCTTCACCCTCTTCAACGGCGTGCAAAGGATCTTCTTCATCGACCTGACCCTGACCGACTCCAGCGGTCATACCCTCAGCCGCAACTTCTACTGGGTTCCTTACACCCCTGCCATCTTCGCTTGGGACGCAACCCAGTACACCTACACCCCCGCGCAGTACTTCCCTGACCTCCACGCCCTCACCCATCTCCCTCCGGCTACGCTCAACGCCCGAGCAGAGATCGCCGCCACATCCACCGGCCGCCAGATCCGGCTGCATCTGCAGAATCCGTCCTCAGCCCTGGCCTTTCAGATTCGTGCCGCGGTTCGCACCTCAGCGGGCGGTCTGGTCGCTCCAGTCCTCTGGTCGGATAACTGGATCGAACTCGTTCCCGGCGAGTCCCGCACGCTCACCGCACTCCTGCCCGCCAACGCTCCTTCCTCTCCCGTCATTCACATCGATGGCTGGAATATCCCTCCTCAGACCCTCACCCCGACCAACGCCCACTCGACCTCACAAAAATAACCGCGTTCTCACAGGAGACCACACCACAACCATGCCAGCCGCCTCGCAGCAGAACGCCGCATCCACCGCCGCACAGGGAGCCCCCGCCCATCTGCGCCAGGTCCTCACGCTCTGGGATCTCATCTTCTACGGTATGGTGCTCATCCAGCCCGTGGCTGGCATCCCCCTCTTCGGCGTGGCTCAAAAGCTCTCCAACGGCCACACCGTCACCACCATCCTCATCGCCATGCTGGCCATGGTCATCACCGCCGTCAGCTATGGACGCATGGCCGCCGTCTATCCCTCCGCCGGCTCGGCCTACACCTATGTAGGCCGAGCCATCAATCCACACCTCGGCTTCCTCATCGGCTGGGCCATGCTGCTGGACTACATTCTCCAACCGCTCATCAACGTCGTATGGATCTCGGTCGCCCTGCACAGCCGCTACATCACCTTCATTCCTTTTCCCATCACCGCTCTGGCCGTCACCGCCTTCATCACCGCGCTTAACCTGGTCGGCATCCGTTCCTCGGCTCGCCTCAATAAGTTGTTGCTCCTGGCCATGTGCGTGGTCATCGCCTTCTTCTTCGTCCTCGGCGTCCACTATCTCTACCATCGCGGCCAATGGTCGGCGCTCTTCTCCATCACTCCGTTCTACGATCCAAAGACCTTTGACATCCGCCGCATCTGGGGCGCCACCTCCTTCGCTGCCCTCACCTACATCGGCTTTGACGGCATCACCACCCTCTCGGAGGAGGTAAAGAACCCCCGCCGCAACGTCCTGCTCGCCACCGTGCTGGTTTGCGTCTTCACCGGCCTGCTCAGCGGAGCCCAGATCTACCTTGGCCAGCGCATCTGGCCCAACTGGCATACCTTCCCCAACCTGGAGACGGCATTCATGGACGTCTGCCGCCGCGTCGGCGGACCACTGCTCTTTGAAGCCATGGGCGTCGTTCTCATCCTCGCTGCTCTGGGCAGCGCCCTCACCGGAGGCCTGGGAGCCGCGCGCCTGCTCTTCGGCATGGGCCGCGATGGCGTCCTTCCCCGCCGCTTCTTCGCCCACCTTGACCCTAAGACAGACACCCCCACTTGGAACATTCTGCTCATCGGAGCGGTGGCCTGGCTCGGAGCCGTGGCCCTCAACTCCATCGGCAGCGCCTACGAACACGCCGGCGAACTGCTGAACTTCGGCGCATTCCTCGCATTTATGGGCGTCAACCTCGCTGTCTTCTGGCATTTCACACTGCTGCGCCGGAACGCGGAATCACATACTCCCGACCCCAGCCAGAATCAGGAGAGCCAAGATCAGCGGAACCAGAATCACAGGAAAAAGATCATGCGCGACGCCGTCTTGCCGCTCATCGGCTTTCTCTTCTGCGCCTCCATCTGGTGGAACCTCAACATCCTGGCCAGAATCGTCGGCAGCATCTGGTTCCTGGCCGGGGCCGCTTACCTCGTCGCCACCACCAATTTCTTCCGCAACCCGCCCAGAATGATCGACTTCAGGGAATCCTAGCAGTATCTTCGCGACGCTGCACGCGGAGCCTCGGCGCAGGACCGCACGGCCGGCATCCGTCCCTCTCAGCGCTCATACTGAAACACTCCACAGAGCGCGGTAGAGTTGCTCAAAGCATCCTGCGTCAGAACCGGGGATTGAGAACCCGAGAAGAAGGCGATCTGGAGTCTGTTGCCGTCACTCTGCGTGGCCATCCACGTGACATCCTCGCCCCCACACAACGTGTTCTTATGGGCAAACCGCTTGTCTCCCGGAATATTCAACCGGTACAAGCTTCCCACGCCAGGCGCATTCAGATCCACGCCGAAGGCTGCGCTGCGCTCCGCCGGGGTCAGATCTCGGATTTGAGCCATCCAATAGCCTTTGGACTCGTCGATGGATATCTTCTGGCCGCCCAGCGCAACATCGCTCGTGATCGACTTGGCCGAGGAACCAGCCGCGCGCCAATAACCATCCTGCGCCAGCATCAGCGGACAAAGTACAAGAGATCCGGCTAAGACAATCTGTTTCCACTTCAATTGCTTCATCTCCTGAGCATGCCACCCGCGCAGAGCTTTCGGCAACCCCACCCGGCTCCGAATCCGCATCAACCCTTCCCGCCATGCGCCGGAGCCTTACCGCTCCATCTTTTTACGGCGTTATTGCTGCGGCGGAGGCGGATTCTTGCTCAACGGCTGCGGAGCCGCCTCCGGCACGGGAGCCGTAAGCCCGGGGATCAGAGGAGTCGAAGTCACATCTCCATTCGCAGCATCGGTAATGCTCACATGGTAGCGATCCAATGTCGTTGAGAGCACCTGGAACAAACCGGCGCGATCCTTGGCGTAGGTCGCCGTATCAGAGATCAGCGTGTCCTCCGCCTTCGCCAGATTACGCTGCTGCTGGAGTACATTGGCGCTGGTGCTGGCGCCTAGCCGGTACTTCTTCTGCTCCGCCACAAAGCTCTGCTCAGCATAATCCCGCTGCGCCTGGGCCGCGGCCACCTGAGCACGGTCATTGGTCAGGGCATAGAGATCGTTGATGATCTGCATGCGGATCTGCGTGTAAAGCTGCTGCAGACGCATCTCCGACTGCCGCAGCTCCATCTGCGAGCGGGCCGCATCGGCCTGCGCCAGACGGTTGCGCAGCGGAATGTTGATATTCAATCCCACCCCTTTGTTGGGCGAAGAGTTGTTGAACACTGACTCAAAGGTCGTGCCATAGGTCACCGTAGGAAACGTACCCGGAGGATAAGATCCTGAACCGGTGAGCAAATTCTCTGCATAGGGGCTCTGCGCGCCGCCCAACCCCATGCCTCCATAAAACGCGTAGGCGTCCACCGTCGGTAACAGCCCGTTCTTCAGCGCCTTGATCGTGATCTCGTTGTTCTTCATATTGAGCACCGCCTGCTCAATCTGCGGATTGTTCTCCTCCGCTTCGCGAACCAGTTCGTTCACAGGCAAATCCTCTTCGGGGAGCCGTTCCAGCGACACCCGGTCCGTAGGGATGATCGGCGCGTTGGCGATCCGGGGGTCATCCAGATTGCGCGTAATCGCCTGCTTCATAATCAGTTCCTGATACTCTAGCTTGGTCCGCGCCGAGATCAGCGACTGCTTGTCAGCCGCCACGGAAGCATCGGAGTTCACTACGTCCAGCGGAGCCAGCGTGCCGATGGCAAGCTGCTGGCGGTTGTCCTCAGAGAGTTGCGTAGACTGGGCCAGTGCCCGCTCCTTGGCTTGCACATCCTCATAATCGCTCACCATGTCCCAGTAGATGTTCTCAACCTGGTTGATGGTGTAGAGAAGTTGCTCCCGGAAGGAGGAGTCGGTGATCCGGCGATCGTTCCTGGCCTGAATGATGAACCGGTGATTCAGCCACAGCCCGAACCCCTGCAGCAGATGCTGCGTAATCTGGGCATTGAAGGTGGAGGTGATCACAGGGCTGTAGTCCACAAACGGGTTGTTGGTGGTCACCCGGGTGTTCTGAAAGCTCACCTGGAGCATGCTGCCGATTGCAAAGCCTTGGTTATAACCGAAGTTCAACGTGCTGGTGTTGGTATAAAGCGATGGCAAACCACCGCTGAAGAGCAGATTGGACTGCTCCTGAACGTTGGAGTTGTACTCCAACTGGCTCGTCACCGCGGGATCCAGATCCTCCGGCGCTGGGCCGCCGCCGTTGGTGCTCAGCACCAGACCGTTGGCCCCCGTGCCGCCACCCCCAGCGCTGCTCGATGTCCCTCCCGGACCTCCTCCGCTCGCCGCCGCGGTGCCCGTCGTGCCAAGCGTATTGCTGATGATCCCTGTTGAAACTCCGCGCAGCGAGCCTCCTGCCTTCGCGCGCAGCAGGTCCGTATCTGCAATATCCAGATTGATGCGGGCGATCGCGATGTCGTAGTTATTCTCCAAAGCAAGGGTAACCGCGTCCGGCAGGCTCAAATAAATCTTGCCATCCTGCAAAAGATCATAGATCTGCGGCGTATTGCGCAGGCGCGGAGCCGGGTAACCGGTCGCGGTATACCAGCGGAAGGGATTCGGAAAGCCAAACTTGCCATTGCTGTAGTTATGCGCCGTCGGCCGAAGAAACAGCGGCTCGGTCAGGTTCGGCCGAGGCTCCTGGGGCAGACCTTCGTTTCCGTTCGGACCGTTCTGGAACGATTGGGCAGAGACGGTCTGGGTTGTGGACGAGGAGGTTCCGCTCTGCTGCGCCGCGGCTGGGGGAATGCTTCCGGCCAGCGTGAGAACCACGCAGGCGCTCGCCTGAAGATGTCTTAATTTCACGTTTCACTTCTCCAACATAGGGCTTGATTGGCTTGCGGCCATCATTCGCTTGCGGATGCTTTCCGGCTCTAGATACGGCAACAACGGCTGGTTGGTTCCAGTGCGCAGCCCCAATGGAGGAGCCTCGACCATCCCCTCTTCGCTGGAGCGTCTTCCTGCAGAACCACAGACAGATTCACAGACCGGCAGTTGGGAACCTTTCAAAGTATATCGGTCACGGGTCAGGCTGCTCTCTACAATCAGACTCATGGCCAGCACAAGGAGTCGCTTTTATTGGAAGATCGTCGTCTCCTACGACGGCGCC
>DAHXNO010000185.1 GCA_027365345.1 Granulicella sp. | reverse complement strand
ATGGCCAGCGGAGCCCGCGGCGGAATCCGCACGGTCGCGGAGATTGAAGCGCTGCTGGCCGGGGGAGAGCGTTATCCCAGGTCGGCCGAGTTTGCCGGCATCCTCGCCTGAACCCTTCCTCGGTGTGCTCCGCAGCACCCCTCCAGGGCTCACCTCTGCCGCCAGTCGCTCGAATCGGGTAAAATTCGTCACGAGAGGAAAGGATGGTGCGTAGATGAGTTCACCCAAGCAACCTTGGATAGACCGCTGGTGGCCCCTGTTGTTGATTGTCTTCGGAGTTGCGTGTGTGACGATCCTGGATGTCTTTCATCCCATGCACTAACTCTCACACGCCTGCGCCTCGGCGCCACGCCGCCGCCAAGGGCGCGCAGCCTCCAGATCCGCAACCCTCGGCACTCTCAACGGGAGCGCGTCTTCGCTGAGGGCGGTGGAGGCGGGTAGTTGGGCTTGCGTCGGCCGGGCTTGTAGAGCGCCGGCTCTGGCGGATGGTCCACAGCTTCAATGCTGCGGTGGGTCTTCACCGCCTCGGCCAGAGCGAACTTCAGCTCTTCGATACCCTCACCGGTCACCGCGGAGATCTTGTACAGCGGCAACTTCTTGCGCCGCGCAAAGGCCGTCAGCCGCTTCAGCTTTTCGGGGTTGGCCGCGTCGGCCTTCGTAGCCACCAGTAGAGTGGGCTTGGCGGCCAGCGCCGGGTGAAAGGACCTCAGCTCCGTGGTAATCACCTTATAGTCCTCAACCGGGTCGGGACGGGGAGAGCCGGATCGGCTCGCGGTCGGCGTCTCTGTCTCCTCCCCCTCAGACCGCCCGCTGCCCCGGCTCTCCGCAGCATCCACAATGTCGTTCGCGTCGGAGACATCAATCAGGTGGGCCAGCACGCTAGTCCGCTCAATGTGTTTCAGGAACCGCACGCCCAGCCCGGAGCCTAGGTGGGCTCCTTCAATCAGCCCCGGCATATCGGCCACCGTAAAGGAATGCTCATAGGGAGCATCGCCAACCCGCACCACCCCAAGGTTGGGCTCCAGCGTGGTGAAAGCGTAGTCGGCGATCTTTGGCCGGGCCGCTGAGATGCGGCTGATCAGGGTCGACTTGCCCACATTCGGATACCCTACCAGGCCTACATCGGCCAGCAGACGGAGCTCCAGTCGAAAGTGGCGCTCTTCTCCGGCCCGGCCCAACTCATGCTCCCTGGGAGCCTGATGGGTGGGGGTAGCAAAGTGCTGGTTGCCACGCCCCCCACGCCCACCGCGGGCGATTACCAACTCCTCGTCGGGGCGCGCAAAGTCATGCACCAGTTCACCCGTCAGGTCGTCGTAGAGCAGTGTGCCTACCGGGACGCTCAGCACCGTGTGCTCTCCTGCCTGGCCGCTCATGTTGGAGCCCAGACCGTGCCCCCCGCGCCCGGCCTTCCACTCCGGATTGAATCGGAAGTGTACCAGCGTGTTGTGGGAGAGCGAGGAGCGCATCAGGATGTCGCCGCCATGCCCTCCATCGCCGCCGGAGGGACCGCCCCTGGGCACAAACTTCTCTCGGCGGAAGGCCATGCAGCCGTTGCCGCCATCGCCGGCCTTCACCCGGATTCGTGCTTCATCAATAAACATCTAAGGCCTCAACTGAAAGTTTACAGAACTGGACTGTCCGCGTTGGCCCAGGAAGCCCGGTCGTCCTCATGCCCTTTATCCTCACTACCGCCCACCCCTCCGCGCGCAGACTCTCCAAATCTTCAGGCTGCAGGCGGCAAAAAGCGCACAATTCCATTTGTTCACAGGCCTGTAATGCTGTATGTTCAGACTATTCAGAGACCTTGTACTGGATGAGCTGGCGTCTGACGCGTCGTGTGTCGATAGGTCTACGTGTCTACCCTCCAAGCAACAGACAAGAGTCGAAATCTGTCCATGCGGGCCGCGATGCGGCATGCTTCCTCCGGCTCGCGCTGCAGTTGTCCGTACTCACCTTCAGGAGAGTCAGCTATGCGAAAGCTTCTTGCAGCGGTCTGGTACTTTTGCCTCTTTACCTGCGTTGGTCTGGCGAACGCGCAACAGACCCTCGGATCTCTGAACGGAACGGTGGAAGATGCCTCCGGGGCCGCCGTCCCAAACGCCGTCGTAACCGCTACCGACTCCGCCATCGGCATCACTCGCACCACCAAGGCGAAGGCCAACGGATACTTTCAGATCTTTGACCTTCCCGTGGGCACCTATGAGGTCACGACCACCCACGAGGGCTTTGATACCACGGATCTCACCGGCATTCACGTTCAGGAGGCCGCGGCCCGCACGCTCACGGTGAAGCTCAACGTGGGCCACGTCGCCACGGCCGTCACGGTCACAGCGAATCCCATGCTGAACGCCACCGATACCACCAACGGCTACACGCTGGACAAGAGGCAGATCGCCCTTACGCCGCTCGCCACCGGCAGCTTTACGCAACTCGCCATCCTCTCCCCGGGGGTCAACGCTGAGCTGCTCAGCGGCCAAGGGGTCAACGCCGGCCTCGGCAATCAGCCCATCTGGGCCAACGGCCAGCGTGATACCTCCAACACCTTTCAGGTGAACGGCGTCGACTCCGACAACCTCTTCAACGGCAAGAGCTCCAGCAGTGACACCTCCCAGCGCTACAACTTCAACATCGGCGAAGGGAAAACCGTTGGCGGGGCCATCACCGAAGGCAGCTCGGTCTATGGTTCCAACGGAAACAGCCTGCCCGCTCCTCCGCCGGAGTTCATGCAGGAGCTGCGCGTCGACGCCTCCATGTATGACTCCGAGGAGGGAGCCACCAGCGGCGCCCAGATCGACGTCAACACCCAGACCGGCACCAACAGCCTCCATGGCCAGGCCTACAGCAGCTACGCCAACAGTGCGTTCAACTCGGCGCCCTTCTTCTTCAATCAGGATGCTGTTCTAGCCCAGCAGGGCGTGGGAGCCTTCCCCATGTCCCTGCGCAATCCCCTGCTGCACCGCTGGACCGCCGGCGGCACGCTGGGCGGCCCCATCATCAAGAACAAACTCTTCTTCTTTGTGGCCTATCAGCATCTGTATGACTCGGATCAGGCGACCGGCCTCGCCCAGTTCACCGTGCCCCAGGCATTCAACGCCACCAACTGTCCCAACGGCCGCACCAGCGCCTGCCTGGAAAACTTGTACGAGGGGTACAGTGGCAAAACCACACCCATCACCCTTGATCCCTCTGGCGTCGTAGAGGCGCTCTTCAACGCCACCCTCCCCAACGGGCAATATCTCATCCCCTATGCCCAGATCAGCACGCCCTTCGCGTATGACGTTCCCAACGTCACCTTGCAGGGCACCTCGCTCTTCAAAGGCGACCAGGCGGCGGCCAGCCTGGACTATGACGTTACCACCACCGACCGGCTCAGCTTCAAGTACTACTATCAAACGGACCCCGTCACCATGCCCTACGGCTTCAGCTCAGAGGTGGGAGGCTTCCCCTCAGACACCCAGAACACCGCTCAAGTGGCAGCTCTGGATAACACCACCCAGATTGGCCAGCGGCTCAACTGGGAGCAGCGCATCGGTTACGTCCGCACCGGCACCTACACCACGTACAACCAGACGGTCGATAACAATGCCACCGGGGCCAATGGTGGTCCAACCTTCGGCATCACCAATGATGTTCCCGGCGCTCCCGGCGTTCTTCCCAGCTTCAATATCGGCAGGTTCGCCGTCAACGAATCCGGCACACCCAGCCTCGACCTCGGCCCCAACAGCACCTTCGTCAACACCGGCTACTACCAGAACCGCATCAATCCCTCCAGCAACGCCATCCTGATCCTCGGGAATCACACGCTGATCTTCGGCGGGGGATACAGCTACACCCAACTGAACATTGAAAACAATCGCAACGGCCTCATTACGGAAGACGCTACCAACCTCACCGACTTCCTCGAAGGCAAAGTGCACACCTCCAGCGTGCTGGAGACGCTCTCCTCCACCAACAAGAACCTCGCCAATCGCTACTACCGCACCAATGAGGGCGCAGCGTACGTACAGGACAAGTGGCAGGCGCTTCCCACCCTCTCCGTCACCGCCGGTGTGCGTTGGGACTACCACGGCGGCATGACGGAGAAGTATGGCAACTTCTTCAACTTTGACCCCTCTGCTTATGACGTCACCGGCACGGATCCCGCGGTGGGTGGCAGCGGCTTCACCGTAGTCAACGACGGCCTGATCGTCGCCGGCAATAACCCAACCGCGCCCACGCCGGGCGTCAGCGCCTCCACCCTCACTGGCCGCCAGTGGGGCATATCGCCGCGCATCGGCTTTGCGTGGTCGCCTAAAGTGTATGGCGGCAAGTTCGTCGTCAACGGCGGAGCGGGTATCTACTACGATCGCGGCGAACTCTTCACCTATCTCTCTCCCCCAGCGGGCGGCGGGGTTGGCGGCCCCTTCGGCGTCACGCAGGAGGCGCCGCTGGTCAGCGCCGTTAGCGGTACGGGCACCTCCATCCAGAATCCTCTGGGAGCGGCCGCCGCGCTCAACAGCACCACAACCCCTCCCGCACCCAGTGAGAATCCCGCCGTGGAGACCGCTGCGCTGCAGAATCAACTCAACTACATGACGGGCAGCACCACCAACTTCGGGTTGAACTGCGGTGGCGTCGGCAGCGTCGAGGACGAGTGTACCCAGACCCCCCTGTACATCGGCTTCTATGACAAGAACAACGTTCTGCCCTACACCATGAACTACACCCTGAACATCCAATGGCAGCCCAGGAACGATCTGGCCATCACCATCGGTTATGCAGGCAATCTGGGCAGGCATGCCGTCATCCCCCTGCCCTTCAACATGCCGCAGGTCGCTACCCCCGGCAACCCCGCCATGATTCAAGGCAAGGAGCCGCACTCCAGCGGAGAAATCTACAGCTACGGTTATACCGTGATGAATGGAAATACGAGCTGTGGAGCCTACGGCGATCCATGCCCCATCGCCTCTGAGCCCTGGGGCACCTACGACGGCGGCAACTCTGACTTCCGCGTTCCCTACGTCGGTTACAGCCCTTATGCCGCCTCGTTCAAAACGGTGGGCAACTCCTCCTACAACGCGCTCAACACGCATCTGGAAAAACGGCTGTCCCACTCCTTCCTGGTCGGCGCCAGCTATACTTGGAGCCACGCGCTCGATGAACAGAGCGATATCGGCCTCTTCTTCACCGGCGACAACCCGGACGACCTCAAGCAGTCCTACGCCTCAGCGGACTTCGACCGCACCCATGACTTCACCGCTAATTTTGAGGTCCTGCTCCCCAATGCCGCCGCCAAGCACTCTCCGCTGGCCTATCTCACCAACGACTGGAGCCTCACAGGCATGACCGTTCTGCAGAGCGGCGAGCCCTACTCGCTCTATGAGTTCAACGGCGCGGTGGCCAGCGCGCAACTGGGCTACTTTCCAAACCTCATCAATCCCATTCTCTCCATCGCAAACCCGGGCAATCCCAAATCCGCCCTCACCGGAAATTCGGGTCGCTACCGCGGCATCGGTGGAGAGTACACCCCAACACTCAATCCCAACCAGATTGCGATCGACTATCTGGCGCCGGGTCAGGGCGGAGTTCCTCCAGCCTCGGCCGGCGGTTCAACAGATCCGGTCGACGTGTATGAGACTGCCTTCGCTCCCGGAGACCAGCGCAATATCTTCCGCCAGGGACCGCAGCGCAGCCTCGATCTCTCCCTTCGCAAAGAATTTCATATCAAAGGCAGAGTCGCCATGCTCTACCAATTCGACGTCTATAACATCACCAATACCACCAGCATGGACGTTCCCCAGGACTCGGCAACCATCGGTCAGCACGGCGGCTGCGCGAACAGCTATCTGGCTGGCTCTCAGGCTCTCTATGACTGCGTGAACGGTTACGAAAACTACGGCCTGGTCATCACCAGCCAGGCGGATCAAGGAACAGCCGCGGCCGGAGCAGGTCCAGCCGGAGGCGGCTCTGCCGGAAACAACCTCTACGAGAAGCCCTTCACCAACGGAACCAACGGGAGGGCCACGGAGGTCCCGCTCACGCTCCCGCTTGGCGTCAATGGCTGTACGGTCGCCACAGAGGTTACCTCTACGGGCTGTGCGAACAACAACGCGCAACTCGGCTCGGTCACCGGCACCATCGGCAGCCAGCGCATGATGGACATGGAGCTGCACATCACCTTCTAAGAACCTGTTTACGATCTTCTGAGTAGCAGGACGAGGAAGGCGAGGTGGACGAACTGCAAGGTGGTATTGAGCTTCCGTTCACCGTTCTTCCACAGCCGACGGTACTTTTCCAGCCCCACGAACGAACGTTCGACGACCCAGCGCTTGGCGAGCAACGCGAAGGCGTGCAGTTCATCGCGTTTGACGACTTGGCTGGTGGCCTGCAGCCGCACCATGATGCCGTGGGCGAAGGGTTGGCCGCTGTAGGCCATCCACCAGCACGCTTTCCACACGGCCAAGATCCGCCTTGCAGCGGTCGAAGGCCGCTGAAGCTCCGTCCCGATCGCTCACCTCGGCCGTGGTTACAGCCACGGCCACAGCCACAGCCACGGCATGAAGATGTCCCTGCTGGTGCACGGCCATGGGACGCTTCATGTCCGTCGCCTTCTTGCCCGTGTTCCATCTCTTCCGCTCAGCGCTGTCGGTTTTCTTTACGCGATGCGCGTCCAGGATCAAGACGCTGGTTGAGCCGTCGCGCCGCTGTTTCTCGCTTGCCGCGCCAACTGATCTTTACAATTCTCGCCACGCGCGCTTCACTTGGCGAAGTACGAATACACCGTGGCCCAGTTGGGAAACCCATCGAGGAGCATGCGCCATGGTCAGCCACGTTTCAGCAGATAGAGCACGGCGTTGAAGACTTCATGCAAATCCACCGTGCGCGGCTTGGTGCGCACGCGTACACGTTCCAGCAAGGGCTGCATCTGCTCGGACTGCTCCCGGGTGATGTCGCTCGGGTACGATTTTCTCTGCGCCATTCTTCTTGATTACCGCCCCGATGAGCCGGCTAGATAGAACTGCCAGGTGTCTCGTGTCATCCAGGCTGCAAACATCGTAAACACGTTCTCAGGAATGCTGCGGCCGGGGGATCCGTTGGGCTTCGGACGGGAGCGGAAAAAGGAGACTCTGGATGAGTGTTTTTCGGAAGCATCTCAGTGCCTTCCAGTGGGATGCGGTTGAGGCGGCCTGCGTGGACCAGGTGGGATCCGTTCCCGCAGCATCGAACTGTGGCTGCCGAAGTGCCGCTTCCTCCGCGACAGCTTGCACATCATGAAGCACGCAGGAGCAGCGGTTGATGAAGTGCGCCGGGCCGAGTTCTTTCGCAAAGGCGACACGGCGGGTGCGGTGGTGAAGGGCAAACGCTGGCTGCTGCTGCATTGCTGGGCAACCCTGAGCACGCAAAAAGAGGCAACCCAATGCGCTGTTTGCACTGCACCGGCGAGTGATGAAGGCCTATCTACTCAAAGAGCAACCGCTGGCTGCCACCAGAACCCAACTCGTCGCCTTCCAGAAAGTCGCCTAAAACACACGTCCCTATAGACTCTCGCAAAGAATCGAATTGCAATGTGACCGAGATCACATTCCGGCCAATTTTGCTTGTGCCAGTCTTGAGTGCATTGAGGTTTCCCGATCCCCCCACCAAGGCTGGCGAGGGGGGGGAGGCGAATTCTTACACAGCAACGTTCACCATTTGCTCGCTTGAGGAGAATTTATGAAATTTGGGATGTTAGCGGTCGCAGCGGCGGCATTGACGATAACGGCCAGCGCCTGGGCGGGAACGATTCACGGTAAGGTCTCCGGAGTCAAGGGTGAGTCTGTGGTGTATCTCGAAGCCAATCCGGCCAAGAGCTTTCCGGCGCCGGCGCAGCACGCAGTGATGGATCAGAAAAACCTGATGTTTGTCCCTCATATCCTTGTCATCCAGCAGGGAATGACGGTTGTATTCCACAACAGCGATGCGGTAGAGCACAACGTCTACTGGCCATCGATCAACGGCAACAAGAAACTCGGCCACAACATGGGCACCTGGCCCCAGGGTGGCGACCGCAGCTTCACGTTCCAGAACCCGGGGGTCGTTCCCCTGTATTGCTACGTGCACCCGGACATGTCGGGCTACATCATTGTGTCGCCCACTCCCTATTACGCGCAAACCGACCCATCCGGGAACTATACGATCAAGAACGTTCCCAATGGCGCCTACACTCTGATCGCCTGGCATGAGGGAAAGAGACCTCACTCACAGTCCATCACGGTCTCGGGAGATATGACGACGGATGTAACGGTCGGCAAGTGAGGGTAGGCGCCCTATCGGCGCCGGAAGAGTGAGGGGAAGGGCCGCGATGTTGAAGCGCTACGAAGACAAAACGGTGGACGCGCAGTGGCTGAACACCAACTTCCCCTGCATGATGGCCTGCCCTGCGCACACCAATGCAGGTCGATATGTCGCCCTCATTGCGGAAGGAAAGTACGAAGATGCCTACCGCTATGCGCGCGAACCCAATCCTCTGGCCAGCATCTGCGGACGCGTCTGTGCGCATCCGTGTGAAACCGCTTGCCGGCGCGGGGCGATCGATCAGCCCATAGCAATTCGCGCCCTCAAACGGTTCCTTACCGAGCGCTACGGCCCAGAATCGCGGCGCAAAGTGGATGTGAACGCAGGCCGAATCCAGAAGAAGCTGCCCTACCGCGTAGCGATCGTCGGAGCCGGCCCTGTTGGCCTCTCCGCAGCCCACGATCTGGCGGTGCTGGGCTACTCGGTCACCATCTTTGAGGCTGCCCCGGTGGCCGGGGGCATGCTCTATCTTGGCGTGCCGGAATATCGTTTGCCGCGCAGCGTGATTCAGGCGCAGGTAAGAGAGATTCTGGCTACCGGCGATATCACCCTCAAACTCAATCAGGCGGTCGGCCGCGACTTTACCGTTGCGGAATTGCGCAATCAAGGTTTCGATGCGGTGCTGATTGCGGTCGGAGCGCATCGCAGCCGCGATCTCTCCATACCCGGCGTGGACCTCGACGGCGTGCACAAGGGAATTGATTTTTTGCTCAACGTCAACTTGGGCTATCAGTTCACAATCGGCAAGAAAGTCATCGTCATCGGCGGGGGAAATGTGGCCATGGACGTAGCCCGCTCCGCCGCGCGCGAAGTGGTCCGCCAGCACGCCGCCGTTGAAGGCCAGGAGCCGTCGCAGGAGAACATCGACACGGTCGCAGCGCGGGAGATGATGGATGTTTCCCTCTCTGCTCTGCGCATGGGAGCGCGAGAGGTGCATCTGGTTTGCATCGAGAGACGTGGAGAGATGCCCGCCGCTCTGGAAGAAATCACGGACGCTGAAGAAGAGGGCATCATCCTGCACCCTGGCTTCGGCCCCCAACGCTTCATCGGAGACGGTGGCCGTCTTACCGGCCTTGAAGCCGTGAAGACCAAGCGAGTCTTCGATGAGACCGGCCGCTTCAATCCGAGCTTCTACGAAGGCAGCGAGACGATCTTCGACTGCGATACCGTCATCATGGCGATTGGCCAAGCGCCCCGGCTCGACTTTCTTACGCCCGAAGACGGCGTGGAGATCTCCCGCCGCGGCTTGATCGCGGTGGCTCCCAACAACCTCATGACCTCCGCCGCGGGGGTCTTCGCCGGAGGCGATTGTGTCTTTGGGCCACGCCTGATCATCGACAGCGTAGCCGACGGCAAGCGCGCGGCGATAGGCATTGATGAATTTTTGCGCGGGGTGATCCACCCTGAGCCAGCAATAACGGTTGAAGTGCTCCCGCGGCACTCCATGCCCAGCGATCTGCTGGATCTCGTTCGCCAGCCCATACCTACATTGCCCGTCGACCGGCGCGGCGGCATGACCGAAGTTGAACTGGTGCTAGATGAGGCCAGCGCCCAACGGGAGGCACAGCGATGCTTGCACTGCTGGGTTAACACCGTGTTCGAGGGAAATTTAGAGGATGGCAGTCTCTGCATTCTGTGTGGCGGATGTGTTGACGTTTGCCCGGAAGATTGCCTGGAACTGGTGAGTCTTGATCGCTTCCGCTTTGAACCTGAAGTTGTGGAACAACTCGTCGCGCA
This sequence comes from Granulicella sp., assembly GCA_027365345.1. GTDB lineage: Bacteria > Acidobacteriota > Terriglobia > Terriglobales > Acidobacteriaceae > Granulicella. The sequence goes on along the minus strand of DAHXNO010000185.1, from coordinate 43,244 downwards.
GGAATCCTTGCTGCGTGTAGAGCTGGACGAAATCAAGGCTGAGGAACTGGGCGTGATCTCCGGCTCGGTAATGCTCAAAGACGAGACGCGCTGCATTCGCTGCGGCCTGTGCGCAGCTCGTTGCCCCGTGGACATGATCACGATGGAGGCTTACAGCCTAAAGCCTGGCGAGCCCTCCGGTTTGATCTCAATTGCCGCTATCAATGCGCCGTTGCAAGCCGCCGCGGGCAAAACCAAATAAGGAGGGGAGTGATGGCAGAGGATAGCAAACCCGGGTCGGCTCAACCGGAAAGGAAGGTTGACCGCAGAGCCTTCTTCGCCCGGTTAGGGCTCAGCTCACTTGGTCTGGCCGCGGCAGGGACGCTGAGTTTCTCCTATCAGTACATGTCGCCGAATGTTCTCTATGAACCCTCGCCTATTGTCAACGCCGGCAGCCCAGAGAAATACGCCATGAACTCCGTCACCGAAGATCAGGTTACGGGAATTTATCTCATTCACCTCCAGGAAGGCTTCTTTTCATTGAGCGCTATATGCACGCACCTGGGTTGCATGACGGCCTGGAGGCAGGATTTGGGCATTATTGCCTGCCCCTGCCACGGTAGCCGCTTCACTCGTTACGGCAAGAAGATCGCCGGTCCTGCCCCCAAACCTTTGCCGTGGTACCGCACCTGGCTCAGCGACGGTGGCGACATCATGGTCGACCGCGCAACGGTCATCCCTCCGATGCAGTTCCTGAGGATTTGAAATGGCGGGAAAATTGGATTTCTATTTCGATAACATAACCAAGAGCCGCCTGTGGCGCTCCATCTTCCGGAGTGGTCCCGGCGACAGTTCGCTGCACCGCGCTCAGAAGATTCAGCAGAACGTGTTTCTGCACATTCTTCCCACCAAGGTGCGGCGGCGCATGTTGCGCTTGGACGCCACCTGGTATCTCGGTACGCTCACCCTGGGAACCTTTTTGGTTCTCGTGACAACCGGGACTCTGTTGATGTTCTACTACCATCCATCTGTGCCGCAGGCTTACGCGGACATGAAGGACCTGCGCTACGTTGTCTCCGCCGGCCTCTTTCTCCGCAACCTGCACCGCTGGTCAGCCCATGCGATGGTGGTGCTGGTATTTGCCCACATGTTCCGGGTGTTTTACCGCGGCGCTTACCGGCCGCCGCGCGAATTCAACTGGGTCATCGGCGTCATCCTGCTGCTGGTAACTCTTCTGCTCAGTTATACGGGCTATCTTCTGCCCTGGGATCAATTGGCGTTCTGGGCCATCACCGTGGGAACGAATATCGCGAAGTATGTTCCCCTCGTCGGGCCGAAAATCCGCTTTCTCTTACTCGGCGGCGATTTGGTTAACGCCAATGCCCTGTTGCGCTTCTACGTGCTGCACTGCGTGGTCCTGCCGCTGGCGGCGGTTCTCCTTATCGCCGTCCATTTCTGGAGGATCCGCAAAGATGGAGGCCTCTACGTGGGAAACGGAAACTCTGACGGACGGCAGCACGCCGATACACCCTCCCAGACGAGTGTCGCGAAGGGCGTCGCAGTCGCGGAGGCGGTGGAGAAACCATGACAGAACCCAAGGATTTCGTGGTTGGAGTGGATTCGGATGCGCGCAAGGCGCCCAGACGCGTGGTCTTCGTCACGCGCAGAACCTCCGCGCAGGTCAAGAGCGTGGATGAAGAGCAGGTCCAGACCTATCCAGAAGCCTTATTCCGGGCTGCCCTGGCGGTCGAACTCCTGGTAATTGCTCTTGTGCTCATGTCACTTGTCTTCAATGCGCCGCTGGAAGGCGTCGCCAATCCAACGGTGACTCCCAATCCTGCCAAGGCGCCTTGGTATTTTCTTGGACTGCAGGAAACATTGCACTACTTTCCGCCGGTGGTTGCCGGCGTTCTCATTCCAGGGCTGCTGGTGATGGCCCTGGTAGTAATTCCATATTTCAATATCAACATTCGGGGCAGCGGCCTGTTCCTAAGAAATCGCCGGCGCAATCTCACTATCTTCGCTTCCGTGGCCGGGGCTCTCTCGATCTTTCTCTGGTTTTTCGCCATGTACGATGCCTTGGCGCCAACCCTGATCATCGCCGCTTTCATGCTGCTGGCGGCCATCAGTTCACCGCAATCTCCCCATCGGCTTGGCCGCTATCTCGCGGCAAGACCGGTGTCCTGGTGGATTATGACATGGTTCATCTTCGTATTCATTGTTCTCACTCTCGTGGGTACATTTTTCCGTGGACCCGGTTGGTCGTGGGTCTGGCCGTGGAGGAGTTAGGTGAGAGCGCCTGAAAAAACCCGTTTCTCCTGGGGTGCGCTGTTTCATGACCCCATCCAGCTATTCGGCGCCGCGAGTTTTGTTTTGCTCGTGGTTCTCGCCATTGCTCCGCTAAAGGATCACTTCAGCGAATGGCGGCGCTACCAGCAGCAATATGTGCAGATGATCCATATACGCCGCGATAGCGTCAAGCTCATGCGGAACTTCCGGCCGGGTATCCATCAGATCTGGATCCCAAAGGCGGGGGTCGTTGATCGCTGTGAGACCTGCCACCTCGGCCTCGAAGAATCCAGCCTTGGGGATGTTAAAACTGAGCCATTTGGCAGCCATCCGCCCATCCCTCACCAGCTTACGGAGTTTGGGTGCGTCGTGTGCCACCTCGGCCAAGGCGTCGCCACTACTGTCACCGGCGCGCACGACAGCACCAAAGAGCCTGATGAACCCCTTCTGCCGGCACGGTATATGGAGGCTTCCTGCGGACAGTGCCACCATTCGCCGCTGATGGGAACGCCGACTCTCAATCAGGGCCGCGCTCTGCTCGCCGGTTACGGGTGCCTGCGGTGCCATACAGTCAATCTGCCGGATGGCAGCACGATGACCCCAACGGACGACCCGCCTCCACTAACTCATATAGCGGAGAAGACCTCCCGCCAATGGATATATGCCTGGCTCAAGGATCCGCAAAGTTGGTCCGCAGCCGCAACCATGCCTAATTTTCTTCTGAGTGACGCGGAAGCCAGAGATATCTCAGCGTTTCTCATCGCCAACAGCGCGCCTCAGCCGGATAGCGGCTCGCCGCCCGCGCCCACCCCAGCCGTTGATTCCTCCGCTGCGAGCGCAGCGCAGATAGCCGCAGGCCAGGCTCTGTATGGGGAGTCCTTCTGCGCCTCGTGCCACGCCATGCAGAATGCGGCAGGCAATGTGGTGGGCGGAAATCTCGGTCCGGAACTTACGGGGATTGGGAGCAAGGTAAAGCCGCAATGGCTCAAGTCATGGCTCAGCGATCCGCATGTGTACGATCCGAAGACTTTAATGCCCCATTTCCGTTGGACCAGCCAACAACTCACCCCGCTCATGGACTTCCTGGAGAGCCAGACCAACTCCAGCTTCACGGCCAACGTACACCTCGATCCGGCAACGCCCGGCCAGATCGCACACGGACGCCAACTGGTCAACGAATATGGGTGCGCTGAGTGCCACGCGATCCGCGGTGTCTCTAAACCCGACAACTTTGCTCCTGATCTGAGCCGCATTGGAAGCAAGCCGCTGGCGCAGATCGTGTTCGTAGCCGGCATGGCCCACACGCTGCCCGCCTACTTGACCGCCAAACTTCAGCATCCCCGCGAGTTTGTTCCCGGATTGCGCATGCCGCAATACACCTTTACTCCCGCCCAGGTGGATGCGCTGGCAACCGCCCTGCTCGCCTTAACTGATCGCAGCTTTACCATGCCACGCAAATGGCAGCTCGCAACTCCAACGCCATCGAACTACCGCCCAGCCGGACAGGCCGGCAAGCTCATGGCTGATCTGAATTGCCAGACCTGCCACCGCATCAACGGGAATGGAGGAGATATAGCTCCAGACCTGAGCGCGGAGGGCAGCTCGGTGCAGCGCCAATGGCTCGATAACTTCCTGAAAAATCCAAATACCATCCGCCCCACGCTGATTCGCCGCATGCCGAAATTCAATCTTTCTGACCCCGAACGCGCCATCCTGACCGACTACATCATGACCGTCTATCAAATTCCGCAGATCGATCGCGATTCCATGCCCGATAGCGGCTATCCGCAAGCGCTGGTGGAGCAAGGCAAGGAGATCTTCTATTCAAAATACGCTTGCCAGTCATGTCACATGGTCAACCCCAATACGGATCGGGGGTATATCGGACCGGTCCTTACAACGGTGGGTTCGCGTCTTACTGCGGCGTGGATCTATGCATGGCTAAAGGATCCGCAGGCTCTGCGCCCCGGCGCCATTGAACCCAACCGCAATATGAGCGACGCCGATGCGCGCGCCCTTACCGCCTTCCTGATGGCGCAGAAGGGCTCTGGGAAGGAGGCAAACCAATGACCAGGTATTTGCTGATCCTGGAAATGCTCGCGTTGACGATCTGCACCGGCTGCTCGCACCATGCCCCGCCCGCTCCCGCGCTGCAGGCCACCGCTTCCGGTTCAGCGCTGGCCGTCTCCAGCGGCGACAAGCAGCTAGGAACGCCAGGAGCACCGCTGCCGCAGCCGCTCGTCGTGGACGTGAATGACGATCAGGGCAACGGGGTGCAGGGCGCGCTGGTGAAATTCAGTGGGCCTGACGGTGTTCGCTTTGATCCTGCCGAGGCTCTCTCTGACTCCAACGGGGAGGTGAGCACCAACGTGACAGTCGGCGACAGCTCGGGGCGTTACCCAGTCGAGGCCATCACCACGGACAAAAAGGGAAAGGCACTTCATTTGGAGGTCAACGAAATGGCGGCCGGCTATCAAGAGATGCTGGGTTACCAGGTACAAAGAAAATATTGCTCCCGCTGCCATGATCCCAATTCCACACCGGAACAGGTCTCAAATTACGACAATCTTGCCGTTGCGCCGCACTCTTTTGACCAGGGGAACACATTCAACAAGCTGGACGATGCCGATCTGACATCGATTATCAGTCATGGAGGCCCGGCTATGAATCTTTCTGCTCTCATGCCAGCCTACGGCTCCACTCTCAGCAAAGCGGATATCCGTGCGGTGATTGCATATATCCGGCTGGTTTCAAATCCACCCTTTGAGGCGCCAGGGATGGTGTACGCGATGCGATAGTTAGGGATTCGTCATCGACAGTAAGTCAAGGCTGGGAATAGGGCTGCGGCTTGGGCTCTCCTCCAGCGTATCCGGCGGCGCTGGGGCTGATGCGATGCTTCCCGAGCGCCGGGCGCGAGTCAGGAATGACGCCTCCCAGCACACGTACGGGCAGAACACGTAAGTGGCCGGAGTAGCGAAGCCAGAAACAAGGAGAATCCAAGTGAAGAGCACCATGCGCAGATTGATTGCCGTAATTCCGGCGCCAGTTTTGATATGCTTTGCCGCCCTTGCCCCGCAGCGAGCGGAGGCCGTCCCGAGCTTCGCGCGGCAGACAGGTTTGCCTTGCAGTGGTTGTCACTACGATCCTCCGGAGCTCAATCCAGCCGGACGGCTATTCAAGCTGTTGGCCTATGTGCAACGCTCGAACCTCACAGAAGGCATAGTAACGGAGGGTGGTAAGAAGACCGCGGGGCTGGATCTGCTCAAATCACTACCCCTTTCGGTTATGCTGGAGACTTCATACACATCATTGAATAGTCCAGAGCCAAACCAGCAAAATGGTAATTTTGAGCTTCCTCAAGATATCTCTCTTTATCTCTCGGGAGCCTGGACGAGCAACGTCGGCAGCTTTCTCCAGGTCACTTATGACACGCAAGACGACCATTTCGGAATAGATAACACCGACATCCGTTACGCAAACCAGACCAAGCTAGATGGCAAGAGCCTAGTATACGGGCTTGATTTCAATAACAATCCAACCGTGGAAGATCTTTGGAACAGCACGCCGGCATGGGGCTTTCCCTGGGTCGAAAGCGACTTTGCGCCTACGCCGGCAGCCGTCCCCATCATCGACGGCCCTCTGGCGCAGGACGTTGCCGGATTCGGCGGCTACTCTATGTGGGACAATCATCTGTATCTCGATGTGACAGCCTACACTTCAGAGCACGCGGGCGGCCAACAGCCGAACTCGGGAGTGAATTTCCCTTATAACATCCGTGGAGCCGCTCCCTACTGGCGTCTTGCCTACCAAAAGCTTACCAATTCAACGCAATATGAAATCGGAACCTACGGTATGCATGTGCGCAGCAGTCCCAATTCAGCTACCGGACCTGAAAATGATTACACCGACTATGCCTTTGATACTCAAATCGACCGAACGCTGTTTCGGACGGATGTATTGTCATTCCGAGGCACTTATATTCGCGAGAATTCCAACCTGCTCGCCAGCCTGAGCCAGGGATTGGCCGCTCGAGGAGGGCATGATCTGAACACGTTTACGGCTAATGCCGAGTACCACATTGGCAATAAGTACACGGGAACATTTGCGTGGTTTGACACCAGTGGAACGCCCGATCAGACGCTGTATGCCCCGGCTCCGGTTTTCGGCAGCGCCAACGGGAGCCCGAGGAGTGCCGGCTATATTGTGAATTTGTCATACTGGCCATGGCAAAACCTGCAAATCACTCCGCAATACACTGGGTACACGCGTTTCAATGGCGGTTCGACCAACTATGACGGCTTTAAGCGCAGCGCCAGCGCCAATAACACATTGTATTTGGATGTGAGGTTTCTCTTTTGACGCGCAACCTCTGCGGAAATTCAATGCAGTCTAAAAGTCTGTTTACGAACCTTGCAGCCTGGATGGCGCCAGATACCAGGCAGTTCTATGCAGCCGGCTCAGGCTGGTGATTATCAAGTAAGGAGGGTGCAGAGAAAATCGAACTCGAGCGACTTCATTCAGGAGTTTCTGGAATTCATGGACCGTGTGGTCGCCGATCTCTCCGTTTGAAAAGGAAATCCAGATCATCCTGGACAACTACTTCATCCACAAGAAGAACGGCACCCGGTTGGCGGCTCATCCCCACGTCTTCTTCCACTTCATGCCGACCTCGGCTAGTCGTCTCAATCAGGCGGAAATCTGGTTTGGGATTTTGAGTCGAAAGGCTCTGCGCAGAGTCTCGTTCTAAGAACACCGAACCGTTGCGCCAGACAATTGAAGATTTCGTCGCCGCCTACGGCCCTGACGCTAATCCCTTTGTCTGGCGCAAGCTGGAAGCGAAAGGATCGCAATTGCGCAGTGCTATCGTAACTGAAGCAAAGAAAGATGAGTGCGCTCGCTCGAAGGATTGCCCTCGCTCACAAGGCAACTGGTCAACGCTAAATCTCCTCTAACGTACTAGTAGGTAGCCTCCCGCCCGAACGAAGCAACGCAGCGGAGGTTCCACGGAGATCCCCGCATGAAACTTCAGACCACGCTTCCTCTTTCGATCGCAGCCCTCTCTCTTGCAATGCTGCTTTCCGCGTCCGCCCAAACCGCTGACCAATACGGAAGCATGCAAGGTTCCACCTCCTCGCAGTCCGCCAACATGCCTCCCAGCGGCATGGGCGAGGCCATGCGCATGGTGCCCGCCCGCGCCGCGCTCAACCGTTCTCTCAACGCCGACAAAGCAAAGCCCGGCGAAGACTTTCGCGCAATACTCGCTAAAAAAGTCCAGCTCGACAACGGGCCATTGCTCCCCAAAGGAACAGTCCTCATCGGCAAGATCACAACCGACGACATGAATGAATCCGGCGCCTCCAAGCTAGCGCTCCGCTTCACCCAAGCCAAACTCAAAGACGGTCAGGTCATACCCATCAAGGCCACCATCGTCGGTGTCTATCAACCCGAAAGCGCCAACTCAAGCGACGATCCTATCTCCCCCGGCGATCAGGTGCCGAATAGTTGGAGCGACAGAATCCTTCAAGTCGATCAAATCGGCGTTCTTTCCGGAGTTGATCTTCACAGTAAGATTGGCAGCATGAATTCCGGCGTCCTTGTTTCGACCAAGAAACACAACATGAAGCTAGATTCTGGAACTGAGTTTGCGCTCGCCATCGCAGAACAACATCGCCACATGAAGGGCATGAACCAGATGAGCGGAATGAGCGGAAATAACAGCGGCAACTAGTAACTAGTGTGCAGAATCATGAATTCGCTTCCAAAAGCTGGCGAGTGAATGGAGAATCTGCTTTCGCGGTCCTGTGCCGGATCAAGGGTACTGGACCGCGATTGTGGTGTTCGATGAAGTTGTCGATCGCGGATTTCAGTTCTTTGGCTGAGCGGTGAACGCCGCGTCGAAGTCGGCGTTCTGTAAGCAAGGTGAACCAGCGTTTCACAAGGTTCAGCCAACTGACCGAGATGGGCGTGAAGTGGACATGGAAGCGGCGGCGCTTGGCCATCCAGTTCTGAATCAGCTTGGTCTTGGGCGTCCCGCAATTGCCCATCACCCCTGCCATCTCCAGCTTTCACCCGCAGCGCGTTGCCTCTGTATCTTCCCTCTGCAAACGTCTCCGCCGCGCCGCCTCCTGCAAGCGCCCGGTGCCGGTCGCCGCGCTGCCTGCCAAACCCTCTGCTCCAGCCTCGCGCCGGAGCCTCGGGTGGTGCTTCCTTATCCGGGCATCGCCCGCTTCACGCTGTTAGTTTGGCCAGCGCGGAAACCAGTCGGGTATAGGGAACGCCCTCCGCGTATGTCTTCAGGATCAAAGAGCGCATAAGCGGTGTGCGCATGGCTCTGAAGCCTCGCTCCGGCCGCGCATAAAACGCCTTTGCGGCGCGGAGCGAGAACGTCAGGCTTCGCTGCAGCGGGCGAAGGTTCCGAGCGTATGCTGCGGCCACTCCGCTCGATCGTTCCGCCTCAGGGCTGGCCAGGATGGCTGCCGCTGCGGCCTGGCCGCTGAAGATGGCCGAATGAATCCCTTCACCGGTCAGCGGGTCCACCAACCCGGCTGCATCACCGGTCAGCAGCACCCGTCCTCGCGGCGCATAGTCGTGGCCACCCATTCCCAGTCGCATGCCCCTCACATGATCCAAGGTGGTTACGCCCAGCTTCTGTTCGGCATAGCTCTTCAGCAGCTCCCGGGTAATTTCCTTCTGCCGCCCGCTGCCGGCTTCCTGAGCAGGAGTAAACACACCCACACCGATGTTGACGTGGTCCGCCTTGGGAAACAGCCAGCCGTAGCCGTGGGGCACGGGCGTAAAGTCGAACACCATCTCCAGATCCTGGGGCGCGACACCGCCCGGCAAGCATCCCGGCAGGGCAGTGTACGGCACTGTCGCCTCCAGCGCGAATCCATCCTGCTCGAACGCCTCCATCTCCTCCCGCGCTCCATCCGGTGAGTTGGCGTGCCTGGCTGTCAGGCGGCGCATCTGGCCGTTGGCGCCGTCCGCGCCCAGGACAATGGGTGCGCGCAGCGTCTCCATGTGGGTCTCCTGGCCCTCAGAGCGCACCACGTCCACCTCTACGCACTCTTCGCCCTCGCGCAGCGCGGCAATGTGGTCAATCTTCCGTAGCGAGATGGCGCCTCCGTCGCGCGCGGCAGCCAGTGTCTTCTCCAGGCAAAAGGCGTCAAAGCGCTCTCGCACGGCCAACGCGCAGATGGGGCTGCGTGCGTGCAGCCGGATCCGGTCGGCAGGGGCGGCTTCGCGGAGCCCGCTCTCCTCTGTCTCCCTGGCCGGTCCCGGGCTGCTCACCGCGCCATGGCTGTGTATCGGCTGATGGCTGTCCGCTGATTCCCGGTTCTTCATAGGTTCCAGCACCACCTCGGAACATACGCGCTCAATCACCGGATCCACCGGATAACGCAGCGCCTTCAGCGTCTTCTGGGTCAGGCCGCAGGCGCAGGGTTTGTGGCGTGGAAAGGCGCTCTTGTCCAGCAGCAGGACGTGTTTTCCGGCGCTGGCCAAATCGTAGCCCGCCGCACACCCGGCCGGCCCGGCCCCCACGATCAGAATCTCGAAGTCAAGGGTCATGCGTGACTTCAGTGTAGTTCGGATCTCCGTCCCCGACGAGCACTTCATGCCTCCGCCTCGGCCCTCTCTTCTCCGTCAGCCCTCCTCATTCTCTGCGCCGCACTCCTTGGCCTTCAGCTCAGGCCTCTCTGGCCTTCGAACCCCTCGCGCGCTCCACCACTCGCTCATCACCCGGCCTCGCCTGCATGCAGTGCGGGCGCTCGCCCCAACCCACGCTGACGCAGCAAGGCGCGGGTCCGCCCCGCTTCCCCTTTCCCTATCATTCAGACGGCTCTTGCAAGACCCCAGCTTTCGCGTAGACACCCACCGCCTATCCCGGCCCCTCACCACTCGCAGGAAGATTATTCTAAACAGGAGGTATGCAAGATCGGCGGACGCCGGAACCTTAACCTTCAGGCACCGTCCAATCTCTACCGCAGAGCATCAAGGATCTCTGTCGTCAAGCCGAGATCATCCAAGGTTTCCAGGCTCTGGAGGTGTCCGTGGGCAGCAAGCGGTATAAAGCGAAGGCCATCCTGGCGTCGATGCTCTTCACCTATGCCCTGCCGTCTGTTCCTCTGCGCGCCCAGGGCGGCGCAGACCCGCTGGATGCTCTGCGCCATGGGCCTCTCGTCGTCTGGTATGTCACGGCCTCCGCGCATTCGCAGGAGATGGCGATTCAGGCCGTGGCGGCGTTGAACAACTTCACGCCGTTGAACTACACCGAACACAGCGCCGACAACTTCGGCCAGAGCGTCTCTACCTTCGGCGAAAGCGCAACCAACTTCGGCGTCAACTCAGACAGCCGCAGTATCAGCGTCCCCTCCATTCCGGCAAACAAGGATGCCACCACCGCCACGCCCAACGGCATCGGGTACCAGGAACAGAGCAGCACCACCTTCGGCCAAAGCGCGTCCAACTACGGCAGCACTGCAGGCAGCTACGGAATGGAGAGTGGCAGCTACGGCCAGACCAGCGGCTCGTTTGGCCAAACCGCGGGGAGCTATGGCACAGAGGCATCCAACTTCGGCCAGGACTCTACCAACTTTGCAGAGTCGCAGGGTCAGGTCGCGTCCAACAGCAGCGTGAGCCAGTCTCTGCAACTCACCACCACGCCCGCGGAGGAAAAGATACGCCAGAGCCTCAGCCAGGCCTACCCAAATCTTCAGATGCACTTCTATGCCGTGCCCCCCGGCCAGTTGCAAGCCTTGCTTTCGTCAGCGCAGGGATCGAAGGATTATCCAGACGTTCTCGTCGGAGCCTTGCCCGCTGCCTGGTGGGCGGGCTTGGACAGCGAATTTGGCATAACCACGTTGCGGCCCGCGGTCTTCTATCCCAACGGCGTTCTCGATCAACCCCAGACCGCCCAGGAGGTCGCCATCCTTGCTGATGCGCCGCACATGGAGCCCGCTCGCGCCTTTGCCCTCTGGATGAGCGAGCCCTTCTCAGACTGCCCAGGCTGCGTCCAGAAGAGTTTCTCCGGTCCCGTCACAGCCGCGGCGGCCGTGGCCCGTAAAGCCATCCAACGGCTGGTCGGCGGCGAGCCGCTGGGCAACCTGGCGGATCCGGACTTGGCTACGAACTCCTCCAAGGCGCAGCGCCATTTGCTGGCTGTCATCGGCGACGCTTCTGCCTCCAACGGAGGCCTGGACGTGCAGGTGGAACAGGCATCGGCTCATGGCAGCCTGGCAGCCGTTGCGTTGCGCGTCCTGGTCTCTACCCCCGCCGTCTTTGGTGTGCTGCACCCCTTGGTGGTTCTGCGCCAGACCCAAATCAGCAGCCAGACCGGCAACCAGACCTCCAGGAAGCCTGGCCCATGGAGGGTCCTGCAGCTCACCTTGGACCTTCCTCAGTATGAACAGACGCAGGAGAGACAGACGTTGATGATCAGCGATCCTCCCACCGCCACCGAACAGCACGGCGGAGTAAAGGGAGTTTCCCTGCTCTCGCCCTCCGACGGGCAGAATGTCATCCAGATGCCCCAACTGCTCTGGGTAAACCATGGTGGCGCGGGCCTGGAGGTGGTGGAGTGGCAGCGAGGCGAGGACCGGGGCTGGTCAGAGTCCCGTCTGTACTTCGCAGAGGATCAGAATCCAACCTTGCGCACCCAGGTCATGGCAAGGTTCGCTGACACCTACGGGCGCTATCGCTGGCGCGTATGGAGTGTCGGCGCGCGTGGGCAGGTCAAGATCAGTCACTGGAGCGAATTCTACTTCTCGCAATAACCTTCCTTCTCGCGCCTCGCATCGTCACCGATCCGCGCTCCGAGAAACAGCGATCCGCTGGCGTCCGCTAGGATCGGCTGGCGTCCGCTAGAACCCGCTGGCGTCCGCTAGAACCCACGCTGATCCGCTATGCTCAAAGGGTGAGTCCCATCCAGCAAGTTGATTCAGCCGCGCCACTGCTCTCGGTAGAAAATCTTTGCATCGACTTCTCCGGTCATCACGCCGTGCGTGGCGTCTCCTTCGCCATCGCGCCAGGTCAGACGCTGGGCCTGGTCGGCGAGTCCGGATCCGGGAAATCGGCTACCGCCCTGGCTTTGTTGCGGCTGTTGCCACCCAGCGCCGAAGCCAGCGGAAACATTCGTCTCGCGCTCACCACCCGCCCCACCAACACCCCAGATATTCCTCGCAGGCCAGACCACGCAGCCAGCTCCCAGAGTGCAGGCCCCCAGAGTGCAGGCTGCAGCGACGATCTCCTGCAACTCCCCGAAGAGGCCATGCGCCGGCATCGTGGAGCATCCATCGCAATGATCTTTCAGGAGCCCATGACGGCCCTCAATCCGGTGATGACGGTGGGGCGTCAGATCGCCGAGGGCCTGCTGGCCCATGCGCCTCGCACCACCCTCTTTGCCGGCAACGGGCTCACCCGCCGCCAGATTCGCCAGCGCGTGTTGCACGCGATGCGTGAGGTCGCGCTGCCTGATCCCGAACGGCGCATCGGCGATTATCCCCATCAGTTCTCCGGCGGCCAGCGCCAGCGCATCATGATCGCCATGGCGCTCATCAACAAGCCGCGGCTCCTGATCGCCGATGAGCCGACCACCGCTCTGGATGTAACCGTGCAGGCGCAGATTCTGGAGCTGCTACGCAAGCTCAAGCGCGAGCATCAGCTCTCTATGCTCTTCATCTCGCATGACCTTGCGGTCGTGGCTCAAATCGCTGACCGGGTCGCCGTCATGCGCCATGGAGTGATCGTCGAGCAGGGAGACGTGCAACAGGTGCTCACCCGTCCGCGGCATCCCTACACCCGCAACCTTCTGGCCTCCGCGCCCACCATGACCACCGCTCGCGGCCAGCCCCTGGCCACCATCGCCGGCGCAGGTTCCCGGCAACCGGTCTCCCAAACCCCCGCCGGTTAGAAGGACAATCGCATCATGGCAACCTCGCTCCCTCCAGCGCGCAGCTCCTCAGGTCCGTATGGTCTCTGCCACCATTTCCGCGTATACACGTATAGGAGAGCATCTTCTGCTCCGCCGCCTGGCTGTCTATGCGCGCCCTGGTAGTCTCTGATATTCACGGCAATCTGCACGCCCTGGAGGCTGTCCTCAAGGTAGCGCGGAGTTGCAGCGGTCCGGGCTTCGACGAGCTTTGGAACCTCGGCGATGTGGTTGGCTATGGAGCTCGTCCCAACGAGGTCATTGACACCCTGCGTTCCACCCCGGCCAGCCGCGTCATCCATGTTCGCGGCAATCATGACCGCGTCTGCTGCGGCCTCAGCAGCTCACAGGGTTTCAACCCCGTCGCCGCCCAGGCCGCCAACTGGACTCGCCAGCACCTGCGTCCAGAGAACCTGGATTGGCTGCGCGCGCTGCCCATGGGACCAGTCCCGGCCGGCGACGGCGTGCTCTGCGTGCACGGCTCACCCCTGCATGAGGATCAGTACATCGCCTCCATGCGCGACGCCTGGATCCCTCTGCAACGCATGCCGGTCGATATCGCCTTCTTTGGCCATACCCACCTGCAAGGAGCCTTCTCCTGCCGCGCAGAGTTCTGGTCAGAGGATCCTCCCGCCTATGTCCACGGCTCCGGCAGTCAGGTGCAGCACTTCACCCTTCCTTTGCCTGTCGGCGCGCGATACCTCATCAATCCCGGCGGAGTCGGTCAGCCGCGCGATGGCGACTGGAGAGCGGCATTCGCCATCTACGACCAGACCGAGCGTCAAGTGACCTTCTTCCGCACGCCGTATGATGTCCAGGCCGCGCAGGCAGCCATCCGCGAAGCCAGACTGCCGGAACGGCTGGCCGCCCGCCTCACCACCGGCAGGTAAAGCAACTTCCATGCCTGGCCGAGCCGCCGGCCACGCCTCCACTCAACCGCCCGCGCCCGCCAGGGCCTCACCCTCTTCGCACTGTCGCTGCCTCATCCAACATACTCCTCGAAGAGCTCAGGAAACTCCGCCTTCAGCGCTCCGATCTTGGGAATGTCGCACACCTGGATGTAAGGGTTGTGCGGGTTCTTCATCGCATAGTCCTGGTGATACTCCTCACCGCTAAAGAACTCTGCGAGTGGAACAATCTGGGTCACAATCGGCTTTGCAAAAACCCCGGTCGCATCAAGCTGCCGCACATATCGTTGCGCTATCGCCCGCTGTTCCTCGCTCATATAGAAGATCGCGGAGCGATAGCTCGCGCCCACATCCGCACCCTGGCGGTTAAGCTGCGTCGGATCATGGACTACAGAGAAGAACACCCGCAACAGTGTGCCGTAGCTCACCACGCTGGGATCGTAGAGAATCTCGATGGCCTCCGCGTGTCCCGTCTCCTGGCTGCAAACCGCTCGGTAGTTCGCAGTCTCCGCAGAGCCCCCGGAGTATCCCACCGTGGTCTTTACCACACCCTTTACCCGCTGAAACACGGACTGCACTCCCCAGAAACATCCTCCCGCAAACACAGCCCGATCACGCGTGTCCCGCGGCCATCCGCCCACAGGGGGCACAACATCCTCCAGCGGAGCGGGGACACGGCGTTTGCCTGTTGTTGTCATCATGCTAGAGCCTCCATCGCTCTTCCACTATTTCCTGCGTTGCATCTCGCTTCGTGTTGGATGCAAGGCTGTCGATCGTCAGTGGAAAGTTTTTTCCTATCAGTACCGCCAAACAACAGACCCTCCACTGCACCCTGGGAAAAACTTTTCTCGTCTCCCTTCCGATCTTCCAGCAGACCCTGCGAATCTTAAGCGCAAAGTCACAAATCACCAGCAATCACAGGGGTTTCAGCGAGTGAACCACGCGAGTTAACTCCCCCTAAAGGCTCACTTGAAGTGTTTGAAATCACTAAGGATTCTAGGTGACCTTACTTCATTTTCTTGGTTACTTTTTTCACTCAAATTAGATTACCTTTGTTCAACTGCATAAGCGCCTAACCCAAAACGGGAAAGATGGATTCTGCCGTCATCCATGCGATTCTCCAGCCTGGCTGCGCTCTGCACTCCGCGCGATGGCGCAAGACGCCTCCTTGTGGAAAACTCAGGCCAAACTCGCGCCGCAACGCAACACCAATGTAGGAGATCCTCTAGCCTGGAGGCCATCCCATCGGCCGCCCACCCAACAGATGCAGATGCAGATGATCCACAGTCTGCCCTCCGTCGGGACCGGTGTTGATCACCACCCGGAAACCGCCTCCGCCTGGACGCAAGCTCAGACCCTGCTGCTTTGCCACCATGGCCGCGGCGTGCAGCAAGCTCCCCAGCAGCGCCTCCTCTCCCGTAGTGCAGTCGGCCACAGAACCGAAGTGTTGTTTGGGGATCACCAGAATGTGCACCGGAGCCTGCGGATGGATATCCGGGAAGGCCAGCACCTCACTGGTCTCATAGAGCCGCGTCACCGGGATGGCGCCGCTCGCGATCTTGCAGAACAGGCAATCAAATGGAGTAGCCATGGCTGCATCTTAAACCCAGCCGATGCGCCGTGACCAAGCACCCCCGAAACTCTCGCCCGCTATCTCTTGCTCTTGAAGTATTTGGGCTGCATGCCCGGCGCCCATGGATCATAGTGTTGGGCAAACGCCGCGCGGTAGCCAATGGAGGGGTGCGTGTAGGTCCAGAACACATACACCGGGTTCGGATTCGGATCGTCCAAAGAGGCCTTGCCCAACACATCGAAGGCGCCTCTGGCTGTACCTTGCGGATCCGCCACCAGTCCATGAATCGCCTCTTCTCCATAGATGTCGGCGGCATGTTCATGCCCGCGGCTATAGGTGTTCTCGATCGGCTCCAGCAGCGTCCCGAAGATGGAAAAGGCCAACAACAGAACGGCCAGCGCAGCCCAGTCGTTCTGCGAACTCACACCCCAACCGGGGCCAAACCTGGCAATCGACCACTGCACAAACAGATACCCAACGTAGAAGGTCACCAGAAGCACGGCCAGCACAAAGACGATGGTCTTGAGAATGTGATGCAGCACATAGTGACCGGCCTCATGCCCAAACACAAAGACGATCTCATCCGGAGTCATCCGCGCAAGGGTGGTGTCCCACACCACCACACGTTTGCTGGAACCGAAGCCCTCCACATCCGCGTTCAGCGTGGAGAGCTTGGCGCTAGCCTTCATCAGAAACATCCGCTCCGGCGGAATATTCATGTGGCCCTTCTGTACCACCTGTTCGAGCCGGGCCACCAGCGCGGGGTTGGTCTTCTCCAGCGGCTGGTACTTGAAGAACAACGGCTCTAGGTAGGGAGCGGCAAAGATGCCAAAGAACAAAATGGGAATGGAGACACACCAGAACGCCAGCCACCACATGCGCTCCAGCTTGCGAATGATCCAGAAGAGCAACATCACCAGCAGCCCTCCGATCCCCCATGTCAGCGCAAACATCTTCGCCTGGTCCCAAAACCAACTCGGCCAGTGCTGCACGGAGAGGCCATAGCGCAGCGAGAGGTGATGACCATACAGATCCACAGGCAACTCCAGCAGCGTCGTCATCAGCAAGAAGAGGAACAGAAAGCTGTAGCCCTGCGCCCATCGATTGGAACTCAGCTTCACCGCGCGATCCCGCATCCACGCGATGGCGCCGGAGCCCAGTAGCAGCACCAGGCTAAGAATGCCCCACGCCTCATCTCCAAAGTGCAGCAACTCGCCGACCCTGCCCAGATGGTCGGCCTTGACCAGATCGGCTGGAGCCAGCGAGTAATCCAGAGTGTTGCCATGGCGTGGAGCAGCCGCTAGCTCCTGCGTGGCTTCCACATCGGCCGCATGCTCGGCCGCGGTCTGGCTTGCACAGCCGGCCAGGTTCATGGGCAACACCCCCAGCAGCAGAAGCAGAAGGAAAGAAGTGCGCGCACAACCCAATTGCCAAAACATCGAGTGCATCTCAGTGCTCCTAATTTAGCCGAACCAGATAAGGAACCACATGCGGAAAAGGTCTTCCAATCCAATTCATGATCGCTACCGCCTCGGCGCGATCGGGATTGGCGGGATGGATGCGCACCCAGTAGCCTGTCGCCCCGGCGAACTCGATCACTTGAGAGCCGGCGTAGCGGCGCAACAGCGCGCTCTTCAGATCAAGCGCATCTTTCTTCGTGCGGAAAGCGCCTGTCTGCACGCACCATCTCGACTCGATGCTCGCCGATGTCTTAAGGTACGCTTCCACGCGCACCTTCGCCACACCCATGCGATACAGGTCAATCTTCTTGGCCGCCTTCTCCGAGAGGTCAAGGATGCGTCCATGCACAAACGGGCCGCGATCGGTGATGCGCACCAGCACGGACTCATGGTTAGCCAGGTTCGTCACCCGCACAATCGTCTCTAGCGGCAGCGTCTTGTGCGCCGCCGTCATTCCCTCGCCATCGTATCTGGAGCCGTCGGCTGCACGATGGCCGCTGGGAGCGTACCAGCTAGCCATACCGACCTGAACAAAATCCGGCCGACCCTTGGGCTCAGGAATCGGCGCGCGTTCGGACCGACCAGGTTCGCTTGGCCTCAAGGAGTTGGATTCGCTGCCCAGCGGCGGCGGCGGCGGAGCGTACGGATGTTGTCTGCGATGATGACATCCGCCGCCAAACAGCATCAGCACGGTCGCAGCGATCAGCCCGCCGCGCCGCAGCCTTCGCCGCCAACTGCTCCTCACCAGTATCGTGCAATGGGAGCCGATGTGCATCTTGCAACGCGAGCCGTCGTGCATCTTGCCATCCGGGATGCTCGACATGGACGGGGTCCCTTTCGCTGAAGATCCAATCTTCATCATTCGGTGCTGTGCATGCCGCCGTCAACGCTGGAGCCGCCGTAAGTGCCTAGCTGGATACCCGTGCTCCGCAAGCTTGTTTTCCACAAGCGCCTCTCGGCCGCGCTTCAGAATCCGCCTTTCTATCCATCACCCTCCGGCATCGGCGGGTCAACGCCACCCGCTGTCGGCAAAGCGCGCCTTCGTACACGCCTCCTCGCATCCAGCCACGGGTCATTCCAGAGTTGCTCTGGGCCGTCCATGCATCTTCTCGCTCACACGGCGAGATCGACTTTTCCCATCAGACCAAGCGATCACCGGCAGATCGCAAGCATCTTAACCTTCTATGGAGTTGTCATTGCCGGCGAAGAGGAAGCAGAAGCCTTGCAGAAACATGCTGGGGCAAGCCGGAAGGCGGAAACTACGCCTTTGCGATGCGGACCACGAGCTTCCACCGGGCTGGTTTGGCCGTCTGCCACGCATCTTGCTCCCTTGCCAACACGCTGTGCGCGCCCACCTGGAGCCGCCCTTCGCGAGGCCGTCGCTGCTGGGCGCAGCCCACCCCGCCCTCTCTCTCCCGAACCCTCTTTCGCGCAACCGTTGCGACGATCCTTCTGGCTGCCTGGCTCTGCGGCGCATCGCCGCGGATCCAGGCGCAGTCCGATCCAACGCAGCCTCGTGGCGATCTTCCCAACGCGGCACCGTTAATCGTTATGGAACTGAAGGCATTGCCGCCAATGCAATCGGCGGGCGTGGAGTTCGCGGCGTTCACCGACGCCCAGCCCGTGGCCCCAACCGGCGGCGACTCAACGACGGGGTAGGAAGCTTCGCTCCCCGAAACCGAGATGCTTCCGGAGCTTTGCGTGGCCGGGGAGGTCAGAACGGCCGTGGCGTCATCCGGCTCAGAGTCCAGCCTCTGGCGCGCATCGTAGGTGCGCGCCATTGTGACTGTGGGCGCCTGCGTACTGCTGTTGACCCCGAGGTAGGCATTCTCCAATCCGATCCGCCCATACGCCGGGGATGATCCGGACCAGCTCGCCGGGGTCGCGTTGAGCAGCGTCGCAGGATGGTTCGAATTCGGGCTCCAGTTGCTGCTGAGCAGGTCGAGACGATCGGCGTTGTCATAGCCATAGGTGAACGTGATTGGCTGCAGGGCCGAACCGTTGGTCAGCATGGCCACATCCCCGGCTAAGTCGTACGTCGCCTCTACATTGATGTCATAGGAGCAGTCGCCGGGCCGGCACAACGATTTAAGTGTGGTGCGGCCCATTGGGTCATAGGAGTAAGTTGCTGCGGCGTCAGTCTCGTTCGACGAATGCGAAAGCCGCCCAATCGAGTTGCTCAGCCCAGGAATCTGCGCGCCATTCTCATTGAACCCGTCATACCCGAACTCCTCCACCGGCGTAACACCGTCGCTGTAGCTCTGCTCCGTGAGCCTGTCGAGATCGTCGTAGGCGTAGGTGGCCGTGATCGCCCGGTTGTCCTCCTTTGACGCCAGGTTGCCGTTCAGATCGTAGGCGTAGCAGGCCGTCCATGTGCTCCCGCTCGCGCCGCTGCATAGCTACGCCGCTCCGGCATGGCGCTGCCTCTCCCGCCGCCAGCCTTAGTGAATGTAACTCACCTTGCTCCAATCGGCTGGCTGGCTAAGCAGATCGTTATATATCGCTGAGGCTTGCGCATAGGCGTCCCCGTTGGAAGTCAAAGCGAAGTGGTCTGGCTCCCGGTTCCACCTATCCTCCACGGCAAACCAATCGATAGGCTCGGGTTCGTTGTTCGTCTTCAAGGCTCGATCAAGGCTCTCGAAATAGAGCCTCCAGCGCTGGGAATAGAGCGTGCCAACCAGGCCAGCCCAGTCCTTGTTGGCATAGTCATGCAGGTCCGCGCTCTCGCTGCGGCCTCCCCAGGTTGTCAGAATCGAATGGGCATCGTACTCCAATGCCTCTTCCTCGGCGCTGTTGCCGGCCCATCGCTTGGGCCCCTCCAGCCACGGCCCCAGCAGGAACCAGCGATTGGTCTCCAGCAGGCTGTTCTCTTCGCTCATCAGATGCAGCCACTGCTTCGTCAAGACTGCAAACCGTGGTTCGTCTTTGGCGATGTACGCCGCCTGGATCTGAGGCAGCAAACCGTAGCCCCGGTTATCCAATACCTGCCGCGTGATGTTCACCAGGTCGTATTGGTAGGTCTGAGAGGCGCGCAGGTTGGGCGCTACAGCCAGCAACTCTGGCAGAGCGCGTTCAAACTCCGCCAGATCGTAACCGACCTCTGTTCCGCCCCAGGCTGCGTTGACCGCAAGGCCCGGCCGCGTGTTGAACAGGGAGGACTGCGCAGCCTCCTTATCGGCGGGCATGTGGTAAGCCGTCCTGGCCAGGATCTGCCAGGCTCGATCGGCATGCGGATCGTAGACCCCATAGCGGCTTTTGGCATAGGCGGAAAGCCACCTCTGCACGTCTACCGGCTTCGTATGCCAGGCCATCTCCATAAAGAAGGCGAAGGCCGCCGGATCGGTATCCAGGCCCTCATTGTAGAAAGCGATGCCTTCCATGTGGCTGCCGGGCGCCATGCCGAACGTGGGCACCCGCGCCGCATAGGTCTGCAAGTGCGCGCCCAGGGTATTGCGTCCACCGAAGTCCCATATCGCGCTGTACAGGTAGGGAGCGCCTTTGTACTCGGTCTCCGGATCATGATGCAGGTTTGTATTCAGCGCCTCATCCACAATCATCAGTCTGCTTCGGTCCACCGCATCGATCAGCGCGGGCTTGGGATTCCCTCCCCATGCCAGCATCATCCAAAAAGCCCCAGGATGACTCTCTTCCAGCGAACGCTGAATCGCAACCGACGCAGCCCCCACCGGAACGTCGCCCGCCGTGCCGCCCTCCTGGAAAACCTCCATGCTGTAGATCGAGCTGTCGCCAAACAGTTCCCTTTGCCGACGATAAAAATCGGCGGCAATCTTCGCAAAGAGCGGGTCGCGCGGGTCCAGCCAATCGGGGCGCATGAATCCCTGTTTTCCAGGCCATCTCCCCTGCGGAATCACGTGAACGCCGGGATATTTCTGCTGAAAATTGGTAGGCGCGATTCCGTAATAACCCGGCAAAACAGGCGTGATTCCGAGGCTACGCATGTAGGCAAGGATCCTCTGGGCCGATTTTGCCCGCTCTTCCAGCAGAGACATGCTGATAGGGCCTGCAAAGCAGCACATGTTTCCCATAAGCTGCCAGTTCTGGTGCGCCGGCAACGTAATCCACTCCCGAATCTGCTGGTCGGTATATCCAAAGTCCCGGAACGTCTGGTACAGCACCATGTCTGCGCCACGCTCGATCAGGATCGTATTGACGCCGCTTGCGGCGAGTAAATCGATCTCATGCTTCCATCGCGCAAACCGCCAATAGGGAGTGCTGTATCCATCGACATTTTCATTGAAGGCGTAGCGGAATCGGTACGGCGATTGAACGTGAATGGGCGCGGCCGGAGCAGGGAGCTTTGCCGGCAGATTCAGTTGATCTCCGTTCGTGGATAACTGCCCATGCGCCACACGCTGCAGATACCAGTTGAAGCCTGTGAGCAACGCAACATCCGAACTGCCCGCAATCACGATCGCTCCGGGTCTTCCAGAGATGGTAAAAACGTCTCTGCCGCTCTCTTCCGGAAGAACGGTGAAACGCACCTGATGGGCAATCCGCTGGGGAACCAGCTCCTCAAGAGCCTGGCGCGCGCGCGTGACGCTGAAGGTCTCCCCCAACGCTTCCAATGAAGATAAGCCACTCGCTCCGGCCAGAGCCACGGCAACCACCACTGCGCACTTCCATCTCACGCGTAACTCCTTGTCAGGATAAATCAACTTCAGAGCAAGAGCATGTGTCCCGCCATCCACCCGGCACGAGTTCCGAAAAGCGACGGGCCTCATGCTCCGCTCTGCCGTCTCAAACCGCTGCGGTCTTAAATCTTTATGAAGATCTTTCTGCGATAAAGCGCCAGTATCGGGAGCCAGCAGACAAGAACAAAACAGATGGAGTAAGTCAGAGAGCCGATTCCCGGCGGATGAATATAGGCAAAGGTGCGCACATAACACCAGTGCTCAAGCGTCACTTTCGGGGCAACATGAATTGCGTAGACCGTGGAGCTCAATAACTCAGAAAATACATAGGCGGTAATGGCGTTGGTTCCAAACACCAGCCAGAACGTCATCCAACTCCCCGTCCAGTCCTTCACCTCGATCATCCAGTAGAACAGGGAAAGCGCAAGCAACGACCAACCTGCCGTGAACAGGACAAAGGAGCTGGTCCAGAGGTTCTTGTTGAGGGGGAACCACAGACTCCAAAGCCAGCCCGAAAGAAGGCAGACGACGCCCGCCAGCAGCATGCCCATGCACTTTTGCCGCAAACTCCGGCTGGTGCGGAGCCAGGTTCCGGTCAGCATGCCTAGCACGGCGGAGCCTATTGCCGGAAGATCACTCAGCAGTCCCTCCGGATCTCGCGTTCCCACATAGAGCCTTCCGGGGAAGAGTCTGCGATCGATCCAGGAAACCAGGTTCCGATTCTGATCCATAAAGGGAACCGCGTGGCCTGGCATGCCATAACCCGGAACAGGAACGTAGCGCATCAGGATCCAGTAGCCAACCAGGCAGACGGACAATACCGCAACCTTGCTACGCACACTGGTCGTCCATAGTTCGAGCAGACTCGCAAACAGAAAACAGATAGCTATGCGCTGGAGCACACCGTAGATTCGCAGCGTGTGCAGCGGAAAAAACGGAAACCCGTTCACCACCAAACCCAGCAAAAACAGGATCACGAAGCGGCGAATCGTGTGACCAAGCAGCGAGCCTTTCGATTCTCCTCGCGCCAGACGAGCCGAAAACGAAAACACCAGCGAAACGCCCATCATGAAGATAAAGGCCGGAAAGACGACATCAGTCGGGGTGCATCCGTTCCACGGCGAGTGTGTGAACGGCCGATACGCCGCTTCGCCGTTATTGTTCACGGCGATCATAAACGCGATGTCCAGCCCGCGCAGGACATCCAGCGAAACAAGCCGCCTGGCTGCGGAGGGCTGTGCATTCATATTTCCCATGGATGCACCTGCTTTCTTACGGTTATGCGCAGTGTCCAGATCGGATCTGGCTCCATGCCGCACCTACACCAACAACAGCGCGTTCAGCACGAGCTTCAGATTGAAACGATTCTTCTCCACACGCCGTTCTGTTGTCAAGAACGGTAAAGCAGGACTTTGCCCAGAATTTCTTAGCCCTGCCAGATGAGGGCGAGTTCCAGTTGTGGGTCTGGCGGTGATTTTTTCCTTGACTGGAAGGCGCTGCCAGAGAGAAGGCGTCGGATTCCGTCGGCCAAGGCATAAAAGTGGAAGGGCGGGATGCCGAAGAATCGCTGCGAGATGATCAGCAACTTCTCGGTGAGGATGCGCAGCTTCATTTGCTGTCCGAGAAAGGTGGCGGCGAAGTAAGCCGCGGCAGTCACCAGAACGACTAAGTTCTTCAGTCTCCGATACTTCATCACCCGGACGTCTTCCAGGTTGTAACTCTGCTTGATGAAGCGGAAAGTCTGCTCAATTTTCCACCTCGTCCAATAGATTCGTGCCGCCCACCATATGCTTTCCGAGTCCCTGGCTCGCAATTTGAGGTTGGTGAGCAGCAGGATGGGCTGCTGGCCGAAGCCGGCCACCACCACCAGCCAGAGAGGTTCGTTGCGGCCCACAAGGTGAAAAGGCTCGGCGCCGTAATGCAGCTCGTACGTCTTCTCCTGCCCCTTGTCCACCTTCACCACGCGCGCCTGATGGCGCAGGCTACAACGGGCGGCTACCTCGGCGATGCTGCGTAACCGCCCCCGTCGGTCGCGCACCATGCGCTCTCCAGTGGAGCGGATGACAAAGCGCAAATGCTTGTCCAGCAAGGGTTCCAGAAGTTTCTTGCGATCGCAGCCACGATCCATCGTCCAGATGCCGCGGCCGTTGAGGTGACGGTTCGCCGCGTCGACTAGAGAGAGAATCTCAGCGTTTTCGCTCACGTATTCTTTGGCTTGGGTCGAGAACAGCTTCTGACATACAGGCACGATGTCGTTGCCGTTCACCTCGGCTGCGGTCACGTCCACCAGCCAGTAGCCAGCATGTGTCTCCCCCGTCGAACCGTCCCAGACCGTCGCCAGATGTTCCATTTTCTGGGCATACTCTTTGCGGATATCGCTCAGGTCCAGCGCCAGCACGGTATCTACACCAATGCGCGTGCTGGCCATCGCGATTAGCTTGGACGTAACTTCCGTTTCGATCTCTGCGTGCTTCAAGTTCCGCGACAATCGCTTCTCGGTGCGGATCAAGGGAATAGCCTCACAGAGCGCGCGGCCGATGTTACTGAGCTTCACGTCCTGGCTGGACTGGATGCCATAGAGCATCTCGGAAACAAACTTCGTCAGGGGCTTGGATAGCCCGCCGCACAGCTCGGAGGTGAACTTCGAAAGCTGGGCTTTCAAACGGGAACGAACTTTGCTATCGTGCATCGGGGGCGCCTCTGGGTAGATGAATTTTCTTGGTTGAAAATCCCTTCTACCACGAATCGCGCCCCTGCCACTTCCAGATCAAGACATCTCTCTCGTTCTAAAGTAGTTACGCTCCAAGACCTGCAAATTCTGGGAAAAGTCCTGGACTTATGTTGACTCAATGGCGCAGTCCATGGGACATATCATTGAACCTCAAAGGAGGACCTTATTTTTGCATCACGCCCTACGAATCAATCTCTTGTGCCGCGCTGGTTTATCTAGCCTTGTGCTCATCGCGTGTTTTGGCTCATCGGGTTGCAGTAGCTCGGCCTCATCCGGAAGCACGACACCCACGCCTCCGGTGTCTTCCGTCACTGCGCCCACTATCTCCCCGACCAATACGACGGTTTCAGGTAACACACCGGTCTACATAACCGATACAGAATCCGGAACCACCATCATCTACACCCTGAACGGAAGCACGCCTTCAGCCATCAATGGAACCACATGCACTGCCAGCGCCACCACCCCCTGCTTCACCCTGCTGGGCGGAGCCACCATCAACGCCGTCGCTCAAGACTCCAGCGGAAGCATCTCCACAGTAACCACCCAAACCTATACTGCCAATACAGCCTCAGCCAATTCCTGTGCAGGCTGGAATCCCCAGGTCGAATACGCCGTCAGTGACTTTTCAGCCCATCAAGCCACCATCACCAGCCAGGGCGTCACCCTCGGCGCGGACTGTAATGGGGGCGGCTACGTAGACTACCTCAACATGGGCTCCGACGCCAATGGAAACCTCATTGCCATCGCTTACGGCCGTGGCTTCCAGAGCGATCTCCGCGATAGCCTCCACTCTAGCTTTTATAACCCCACCCAGGCGGGCATTATAGATGGAGTCGGTACGCCAGTCACCCTCACCCTCACCCCATCCTCAGAAGGTCCCGGCGGTCGCATCAACATCGCTCCATACTCTTTGCCGCTCTTCCTCAATCCCGGTTTCTGCTTCTTCCCGCTCAGCTACTACGATCCCAGTGCCACCAATCCCATCCCCTCATGCAACACCAGCACTGTCACCAATGGGATATTCACCCAGGAGCAATCAGCCAATATCTCCGGTAACCAGCAGCTCGCCAGCGAGTTTAGTTTCCAGGGTTTCTATCAGGATGCCAGCAACCTCGGTGGCAACACGGCGTCTATATTTGAGTATGACTTCATGCTGACCTATCTGCAGGATCCCGGTGGAACCGTCAATCCTGGAGCCACAACATGGCAAACACCGCAGACAAGCTCCAATTTCAGCCCAATCTATGAGTTTGGTCCTGCCGCCACTTATGCCACCCCCACCAACCCAAACACCCCGGTTCTCAAAAACACCGCATCTTATGAGGGCCTCCAAGCCTATAGCAACGTTGCCAGCTCCAACTCGCTCTCCACAGTAACGTTGACCGATATAGACCTGGGCATTGGGCAGTTTGACACCGGCATGCGCATCCAGCTCAACGCCGGTTACACGGACTATCTCACGCTGAATTCAACCTGCACTGGATGGTCGAACCCTCAGCCTGTGAATCTACAAACAGGCGGTCTCGTCTATCACGCCTACATCACTCCCGGCACTGCCACCTCACCCTGTGCATCCGTCGTGGCCCTTGAAAATCCATCCCAGCCAAATACCATCATTGCCATGTATCTTCCCCAGACGGATCCGGTGAACGCGCAGCAGATCACGGAAACAGACGTCACCACTGGCAAGAGCATCACCTTAGACCGTCGAGTTTCTACCGTTCCCTCCTATATGGGAATCACAAGCTATGCACCTGTGGCAGCTCCGAACACGGAGACATTGAACGGAGTTACATACAACGCCAAATTCACAACAATTGTGCCGGTGGTTCGCTTTAGTGGATTGCTGGCGCCCAACCATGCCGGTCCAAACATTGATGAAAGCGTCACGTGTGATGTCTTCCTCCTTGTCGGCTCACCAGCTCAGGTGCTCACCGCCCTCCAGACGATGAACCAGAGTCAGGGCTGGAACTGGTAGTGCTGCAACAATGTGGTTGCCGTAGCTTCACTCAAGCGGCCTGCCGCACGCAGACCGCACCTTAAAGGGATGGCCTGGATCCGCTTCGATAATCTGACTCTCTGTCCCTTAATCCAACCGCCCTTGGCAAACACAAGGTTCAAGGGCGGCGGGAGCAAACCCTCAGGCTAGAGAAAGCCCGTCGGCGCGAAGAACGTTCGCTAACGACCTTTGGGGGAGAAAAGGCTCTGGAGCTTATCCGGAACACCTTTTCTCCCCCCAAGACGCTTTGGACTGGAGCAGCATCGAGTGACCGAACTGCTTCTTCCACGCCCCGTCGCAGGCAGAACTTAAACGTCGTCTCGACGGTCGTCCTTTGTCGCCGCGGCTGCAAGCAACCAGGCCCATGCTCAAGCACAGGGCACTCACTTTGCCTCGCAGACGTCCGTGCCGACAACCCGCACAGAGACAATCTCATGTGGGTGAACCATAAAGTGGAAGCCGCTGTCCCCGCTCAGCGGAAGCTGCTGCTCTTCTTTCTCCACGGAGTCAGTCTGCCACGCCGCCTTCAGATGCAGATACGGCAACCGCACCCAGACCGTGCGCGGCCCTCCGCCCAGATCCAGAAAGCGCAGGATTGAGCCATTCCCATCCTCCGCCGGCTTCCAGGTATCAAACAGAAGATCCGGATCATTCCCATCCAGAAAGCTATCCTGATGCGCATTCAGAACACAGGCCGCTCCCGACTGCGCCACCATGTTGTTGGCCAGCAGACTGCTTCGCTCCTCCTCTTCAGAGGACGTCAACGCTTTGTCCTGAGTGGTTACGGTGTCCGCCTCAAGAGGAGTGATCTCCTCCCATCCCAGCCGGCTCAGCGCAGGTGGGTTGGTGGCAGAGGCGCTGGTGAGGACGTAATGGAACTCAAAGTGGCCGCCTTGTCCGGCTCGATAGTTCGTGTCCCAGTAGTTGTTCATGATGTAGGAAAAGACATTGCCGGGCCGGTCGCCAAACTGCTGTGGCCACGCTCCGCGGTTGATGTCGCCGAAGGTCGCCAGCGCAGCGTCGAGCGGGAGCAGGGCCACCGAGAGCCCGTTCTGCTGTAGCGCGATCCAGTGCTGCACGGAGAACCACTCATGCCCAGCACCGGGGTACATGTTCTTCGCCGGGTTGACTACTCCATTTTGAATCTCGTATTGGAACTGCGGATGATCCATGGAGAAGGGGAAGGCGAAGTACACACCCTCCTTGGTATCGACGTTCCGCTTCTGAATGTCTTCGATAAACTCAATTTTTTTGGTTGCATCGAAGAGCCGGATCCGGGTGTCGATTTCGGGAGTGTTGAGGTCTTGGCTCCGCATCCGCGCTACCCATCCATAGGGCGTACGGGAGACGGAGATGAGGCTGCCCTCTACCGCAGGGTGGACGACGAGGTTTGGCGTGGGATAGACGTGGCTGTACTGCAGGATGGTGTTCGGCGCTTTATCGCCGCCCGTGACGTAGAGGTATTGTCCGAATCGATAGGGGCTGTTGGCGTTGACCAGCTCGCGTTGCAGTTGCTTGTCAAAGATGCTTCTGACGGAGCCCGTTGTGGGATCAAGAGTAATCCGGTAGAACGAGTTCTCCATCGTGAGGCTGTGGTTTGTGGCAGGGACGGGAGCCGGAGAAGTTGCAGACTGCGTCTTGTATATCTTGTAGCCCATCGCGGGGAC
This sequence comes from Granulicella sp., assembly GCA_027365345.1. GTDB lineage: Bacteria > Acidobacteriota > Terriglobia > Terriglobales > Acidobacteriaceae > Granulicella. The sequence continues at coordinate 15,056 of DAHXNO010000185.1, read as the reverse complement.
ATCGGCGGCTACAAACTGGATGTGGTTAAAGTCTGGCCCGCTGCTGAGGATTTGCAATGGAACCTTCTGCCCGGTTGCTGTATCGACCAGATCGGATTTCTTCCCGATATCCATCGCAACGAGATTGCTCCGCTTCCAGTTGAGACTGTTGAAGACGATGACCTTCCCCGCACCTGCCGGAATGGCGTTGGCGAGGCTCGCCATACTGTTCCGGGTGATGAAGTCCGCCAGGCTGCGAGCGCGGACGGCGTATTGATCCTTGAGCGCCAGTTGATCGACCGCTTCCATGCTGGTGGGGTCGGTGATGCTGTTGTACGAGTCCCAGGTGTGCTCATCCATCAGGACCATGTTTCGCCACATGCGGTCCAGAGCGCTCTTGTCGGCTTGCAGCCGCGGATTCACGATCGACGTGAGCGTGGCGAACTTTTCCGCTGTGGGGGCGAGTGCTTCATTCCAGCGCTCCATGCCCGCATAGTACGCATCTGACGCGATACCGTCCTCCCAGTAGGGGCCGCCGTCTCCCTGGATGGTGGGAATGTTGCTCCCAAACTGCTGCTGGATGGATCGCAGCGCGTGGTGGAAGCCGGAGTACTCCAGGTGAGGATACGCGTAGACCTGATTCCATTGCTGAACCAGTTGCGCCTGCTGGAGAAAGAGGTCCGAGTTTTCTACCTGGGTCCCGTACATCAGGGTCTGATTGCCGACGTAGCTGGGATGCTCATACATCTGAAGGAAGAGCGGCAAGGTGTCGCGGCCGGCATCCAGCACCTGCGGCAGCCCAAAGAAAAGCTGCATATGCATGTAGTGGCGGGAGTACCAGAGAAGCACTTTGCCTCCGTCCGGACCCTGCCACCACATGGGCGAACTCTGGTTTAACCGGCCCTGAAGCAGCACGGGACCACGGTAGTTGTCGCTGCCAGCGGCAAGATCCTGAACTCCCGCAGCGGCCAGAATGGAGGCGTAGGACCAGGAAAAGGAGGGAACATCCGTGATGTTCGCGTAGTTGAAGGGAGTTTGATGCTCGCGGCTGAAGTTTGCACTGGGATAGAGAGAGCGAATCAGCGTTTCAGCGGTGGGAAAGCCGGTGAGCAGATTGGCATACTGTGCGGGAACGTAGACCTGGTGGTTCTGGATAGCCTGGATGGCGCGATCCTGGTCGGCGACGGTGTGGGTTCGAAAGAACTGGTCCAGGTCCCACTCTCCATCCAGGCTGTATCGGAAGTTGGCATTGCGTTGGATCATTCCCAGCGCCTCATCGATATCCTGGCTGTGAATGGCGGCCACCTTGCCCTGGTAGTCTGAGTAGCCTACGTCGAGGTGGATCTCCGGCACTAGAAAGATGGTCCACTTCTTCTGCGGGCTGATGGCTGCTTCAAGATGCTGGTGGCGTCCCCCAGCGCTCCAGCGAAGCTGCGCCTCTGCACCGCTGGGAAAGGCAGGCAGCGAAAAGACGAGCTTCTCGTCACCGAGATCCTGATTGCCGGGAGCAGCCTGGCGATAGGTTTTGCCGTTAAGTGTGAGCTCTACCTCGGCTCCGGCTTGCAGCGGGCCAGCGGAGGTGATGAAGACGTTCACCTGTTCCACGGCGCTGCCGTTCTGCTGATGAAAGAAGATGGTAGGTTCGATCCGAGCTGAAGAGGGACTGGGATGGCCGGGGATGCGATCGAGTTCCAGGGCGTCATAGGTGAGGCTGGCGCCGGGGATGGTCTGGCTGGCCTCTTCCACCGCCTGGAACGCGATGGTATTTTTACCTTTTTTCAAGTAGCGTGCGGGAAGATCGAAGCTCACGTCTGCATGGGAGTAGGCCGCGTAAAAGGAATCTCCCTGCTCGCCGTTGTTGTAGTCGAGCCTGGGGTGCAGGTAGAGCAGACCTTGGCGGCCGTTGATATCAACGCGAAGTGCAGGCACGCTGGGGGACTCGATGAGCAAAGAGATGCGAAGCCGAAAGGTCCCGTGAGGGACGCTCTCAAGAGAGAACTGGATCGCTCTGGGCGCTGAAGCTGCATCCGCGCCGGTTTCTCCAGAGACGGATTTGAAGACCGCCGGCTGCGTGGCATACCAGTCCTTTGCCGGGTTGCTCTCACCGACGATGAAGGTTACCGGTTGTTTGGGAGCGCCGGAGGAGAACTCGAATGAGGAGCGGTCAAACTTTCCCAGCTTGAAGATGACAGAGTTCTGGTTTCCGGCGGTCTGGTCCCCAAAGGCGCCGCGGGCCGCCAGAAGGGCGGAAGATAACAGAACGACTCCGACTAGAAATCTCTTCGACATGATCAGGTTTCTCCACGATCCACAATTTACCAAAGGAACTCTGCTGCTTGATTTGGAAGTGTCCGCGCAATGTTATGAGGGTGTTGCACAGGCTGGCCAGGCGCAGCATGGGGAAGAGCTTCTCCCTTTTGAGAGGAGTTCTTGCCTGTAGATTACTCCTGTGTTCAGGGGATCTGCCTGTTTGTTGCATGCGAGCCCGGGTAGGAATGGAACTTGCTGGATAGCGATGACTCCGGAGCACGGAGGGGCACCGGAATGACGCCCCAGCCCGGCTTGGTGAAGCGATGAATTTGTGAACCCGTGCGGGTTCTGTTTTGCCCGAACAGGAACGAGGAGTCGTCCGCTTCACGAGCCGTTCTGGTAGGAGGTCCGAAGAGTGGTATTTGCCAGTGAGACGGTTCGCTTGAGGCATGCCGAGCAAGGCTTGTAATTTTCCGCCAGAGCTGGTGATTGTCCGCGAGAGAAGGAGCAGACAGGGCGCGATTTGAGACGAACTGTGCTTGCGCTAGAGGAACGGTAGCCAGCAAAGGCCGCGATCCCGGCAGGGTTGTAGACTTTGAACACAACAAGCTGGTTCTTTTCTTTGGTCTTGATCCGCATTTCGGGTGGGACGTACAAGAGGGATAAGGAAGGCAAGCCTTGGTCCAAGGCAGAGTTGGGCCGGAGACGGGAGATCGCCGTTGTTCGAACCATCCAAGCTCGCACGGTTTAGCCGCCGCCGCTTTTTGGTTTGCGCCCAGTTGCTGATGGGCCGATCGCCAACGCTTGATTGGCTGCTTCGCCAAGGAAGTTTGTCCAGTGGCTCCATACAAGGTCCTGCCGGGACTTCGAAAGAAGAGGTTCCCGCGCCGGCGGGTCTACTGGCCAATGGCGTTCAGAACCCATTGGCGATCGACAACGGCGCCGTTCGCCTAGCATGGCTGATTCCACCCACGGGCCGCAGCCAAGTGCAGGCTGCCTACCAGGTGTTGGTGGCATCCGCTCCGCAACTTCTGGCACAGGGGCGTGGCGATCTATGGGACAGCGGCAAGGTGGTCTCCGGACAGTCTGCCGGGGTGGTCTATCGAGGCCGGCCTCTAATTTTCGGCTCGCGGTACTGGTGGAAGGTCTGCGTCTGGGATGGCCGAGGCCGCAGGAGCCGCTACAGCGAAACCGCTACCTTCGACATCGGCTTGCCAGTTGGTGAGTGGAAGGCAAGCTATATCTGGGATGGGACGGAATCCGAAGATCATTTCGCTTATGTTCGCAAGGTGTTCCAGGTTCCGGCGAAGCCCTGCCGGGCACGCGCTTACGTGAGCGCTCACAATGACTATCTCTTGTACCTGAACGGCGCGTCCCTGGGCATGGGGCCAGCGCGAAGCGATCCGTTTCGCTTTGGCCAATACATTGCGTATGACATTACAGAAAAGCTGCTCGAAGGCACGAACGTCTTCGCTGCCGTTGGCCACTGGCTTGGCACTTGGAATGACTCTGGAGTGAACGCACGACCCTGCTTCATTCTTGAGGCCCACATCGAATTCGCCGATGGCACGCGCCTGGATGTCTTGACGGATGATACCTGGAAGGTAGCGCCCAGGACCGGATTTGTGGAATCGAACCCAACGTACTTTGGCGGCGCCGGGGGAAGTAGAAATCGCGCGGCCATCCAGTACGACGCACGATTGGAGCCGGAAGGATGGACGGGGCTGCACTTTGACGATGCAGCGTGGCGCAAGGCCAACCCTGTCGACTGCTCGGATTACAGACTGCACGCGCAGCTCGTGGCGCAACAGGCCGAGCAACAAGAGCTTCGGCCCATCGGGATCAAGCAGGATGGCGCGATCTGGTCGGTGGACTTTGGCAAGTGCTATGACGGCTGGTTCCAGTTGGTGATGCGCAACAATCGCCCCGGCGATCTGATTCGAGTGGAGTACTTCCAGCTCCAAGGAACAGGCGGATCGGCCGGATGGGACCAGTACACCTGCAAGGGCGGAGTGGAGACGTGGCGACCCAATGTCGGTAGACATGCCACCTTTCGTACGCTGCGAATCACCGGATACGAGGGCGAACTCTCTTCAGCAGACGTCTGTGCCGTATGGGCTTACACGGGCGCGGACGTTAAAGGCTGCTTTCGTTGCTCGAGCGATCTGTTGAACAACATCTTTGCCATGTGCGAGCGCAGCGCCCGGCAGAATGTGCAGCAAGGGATCATCAGCGTCGACGCCAACCGTGAGCAGTCACCGTGGCTTGCCGACAGTTGGAACGTAGGCGGCGTGTTGCTCTACAACCACAAGAACACGATGGTCATCGACAAGGTTCTACAGGACTACGCCGCCGAGCAACTGCCCATAGGTAATTTCTACGCGTGCAGCCCAGCCGCCATCTATCAGATCCCCGAGTGGTCGATGTACTGGCCCATGCTGCTGTGGCAGCACTATCTTTTCTCCGGCGACCGGCAATGTTTAGAGAGCCACTATCCCAACCTGATGGCCTTTTTGAAATGGATCCGCCAGTACCAGGACAAGAAGACCGGCTTAATCAACCCGGTTCTGAAACCGCATGATTGGCGTATCTCCGATTACGCCGGCGGCTCCATGCCCAGTGGAGGGTACAACATCGCCACGAACTGCCAATACTACGAGAACGTATGCGTTGCCGGCAAGGCTGCCGCCGTTCTGGGCAAGACCCGCGAGGCGGAGGATCTTCGCAGGCAGAGCGAGATCATAAAAAAGGGAATCAATACGCACCTGTTCGGCGGGAGTTATTACTACTCGCGGACGGATCGAAGAGACCATTTTGCTCTGGCCAGCGCCTGGGCCCTGCGATTCAACCTGGCGCCGGAGGATGCGGTAGACGCGGTGGTTCGCTCCATCAAGACCTCCGGTCCGGTAAACATAGGCGGCTATGGCGGGGACGCATGGTATAGCGGCGCTTTGAACAGCGGGCAGCTCGGAGAGTTTGTGGTGCGGGACCTGGCGCGTTACGAAGATATGCTGGCAGGCAATGACACCAATTGGGAGACCTTCCACAGCGGGGAGTACAACCATGCGTGGACTTCCTATCCGGGCTATTTATTTCACAAGTACATCTGCGGCATTCAACCCACCGGCGGCGGATTCAGCACGCTGGATATTCGACCTGATTTCTCGGGCCTGGCGTGGGCCCAGTCCGAGATTTCCACGGTGAAGGGAGTGCTGAAGACGGGATGGGAGAAGCCCAGCCCGAACACGTTGGTTCTGACGGCCGAGATTCCTCCCAACAGCCGGGCGCGAATCTACCTGCCGAAGCTGCAACGGCACCGCACGCGCATCTCTGAAGGAGACCACATTCTTTGGAAGGAGCAGAGTTTCATGCGCGCGGAGGGAATTGTGTCCGCCGTGGAGACCAGCGGGAACATTGTGCTGGAAGTGCGCTCCGGGCAGTACAGATTTACGGTTGCGTGAAAATGGTTCGCGGTTGCGATGCGCGAGGTTCAGTTTCGCGAGCTGCATTAACTGTCCCTGCGGTACAGCAGGTTGCGCATGGCCTCGCGGCGGGCGGCGTTGGCCTCGCGGTCGCCGAAGGCAAGAGGGCTCTGCCCGCCGGACTCGGCCGACTCCGGCGTAGAGCAGGAGGGGCAGCGGTTGGCGTAGCCCGGCTTGTCCGGACGCAGTTCAAACTCTTCTTCGCAGATGACACAGGTTTTTATGGGAAAGGCCATCGGTAGAACTCCGGGTGAGGTTGTTGGGGGCAAGGCGCGTGATGGGTAACACGCTTTGCAACCGTTGGACGAAGCCGGAACAGGTTGGGAAGCTGCGCAGGGCTATGCCAGCGGCAGAGCCGCCAAGGCGGACTCCGTCTTCTGCTTGAGCGCCAGCGTCTCCGCATGCTGTTTGCGCAGGCCTTCCACGATGTGCGCCGGGGCGCGGGCGATGAAGCCCTGGTTGTTGAGTTGCTTCTCGGCGGATTCCAGACCTTTGTTGAGCCGGGCGAGCTCTCGGTTGAGACGCTCTCGCTCGACCGGCACATCGATCTGCCGCTCGTAGACGATGGCGACATCAAAGGTAGGCGTGGCGCGGGCGTTGGAGCCGCTGAGCGCCTGGGAGGCGAGATCGATGTGGCTGACGCGAGCCAGGCGAGAGAGCATCTCCGCGTTGGCCTGAGCGAGTGCGGCGACGGAGGCTCCGGCGTGCAGCCGGATGGGCACGGACTGCTTCTCCGGGATATCCAGTTCCTTGCGTAGAGCGCGTACGGTGACGATCAGATCCTGGAGCGTGGACATCTGCAGCGCCGCAGCCTGGTCGACGGCGAAGTCCTGGGCTTGGGGATAGCGGGTGAGCGCGATGGACCGGGCAGTGGAGGGCGTGCCGACGCTGGCGTAGAGGGCGTGCCAGAGCTCTTCCGTGAGGAAGGGCATAAAGGGAGAGAGCAACCGCAGAGCGGCCTCAAAGACGCTGACCAGGGCGTTGAGGGTGAGCGCGGTAAGGGGGTTGTGGGGGAGTTCAAAGTTCAGGCGCAGCTTGACCAGCTCAAGGTACCAGTCGCAGAACTCGCCCCAGAAGAACTGATAGACGGCGCTGGAGGCCTCATCGAACCGATACGCGGAGAGAGAGCGCGCCACCTCCGCTGCAACCGCGCTGAGACGGGAGAAGATCCAGCGGGTCTCCAGCGGGGTATTCCGCGGCAGTTCGAGGGAGACCGAATCGTGGCCGCTGAGCGAGACCTGATAGCCGGCATGATGGGCGCGGTCGAGGTTCATCTGCAGGAATCGGGCGGCGTTCCAGATCTTGTTGGCAAAGGCGCGATAACCCTCGGTGCGGCCCTCGTTGAAGGCGATGTCTGTGCCCGGCGACGCCTGGCTGGCCAGAGTGAAGCGCACCGCATCGGTGCCGTAGCGGGTGATGATCTCAATGGGGTCGATGACATTGCCCTTGGTCTTGGACATCTTCTGGCGGTCCGCATCACGAACCAATGCGTGGATGTAGACCTGGCGGAAGGGCACGGCGTCCTTGAGGCCGCGGCGGCTGCCATCGGGGTTGGGCAGCTCCAGCATGAAGTGGCAGCCGAGCATGATCATGCGCGCGACCCAGAAGAAGAGGATATCGAAGCCGGTGACCAGGAGCTGGGTGGGATAAAAGGCCGCCAGCTCCGGATTGGAGCGGTCAAGGGCTGGGTTCCCGGTCCAATTGAAGACCGTAAAGGGCAACAGGCCGGAGGAGAACCATGTGTCCAGCACGTCGGTCTCCTGAACCAGCTCTGCGCTGCCGCAGTGGAGGCAGGTGGCAGGCGGGTGACGGGCGACGTTGATTTGGCTGCAGGCGGCGCAGTGCCAGGCAGGGATGCGATGGCCCCACCAGAGCTGGCGAGAGATGCACCAGTCGTGGATGTTGTTCATCCACTCGAAGTAGGTTTTGGAGTACATCTCTGGGGTGAACTGGATGTGGCCCTGGCGGACGGCGGCGATGGCGTTGGCGGCGATGCTGTCTCCGCCGGTGGTGGGGCTCTTATGGACGGCGAGGAACCACTGCATGGAGAGGCGTGGTTCGATGATGGCTCCGGTGCGCTGCGAGATGGGCAGGGTCAGGGTATGATCTTTGACGGCTACCAGCAGGCCAGCGGCTTCAAGGTCCGCGAGGATGCGGCGACGAGCCTCAAAGCGGTCCAGGCCGTGGTAGGGTGAGCCCTCCAGTTCGATGCGCGCCTGCTTGTCCATGATGCTTGGTGAAGGGAGTTGATGGCGCTGGCCGATGGCAAAGTCGTTGGGATCGTGAGCGGGCGTAACTTTGACGGCTCCGGTGCCGAACTCCGGCTGCGCCCAGTCGTCGGCGAGGATGGGGATTTCCCTACCGACCAGAGGAAGCGTGAGGGTTTTGCCGACGAGATGCCGGTAGCGCTGGTCGGCGGGATTGACGGCCACGGCGGCATCACCGAGCATGGTCTCTGGGCGCGTGGTGGCGATGACGATGCTTGCGGAGCCGTCGGAGAGCGGGTAGCGGATGTGGTAGAGATGGCCGGCGCGCTCTTCGGATTCGACCTCGAGGTCGGAGACGGCGGTGCCCAGGACGGGGTCCCAGTTGACGATGTAGGCTCCGCGATAGATGAGTCCCTGCTCCCAGAGCCGGACAAAGGCCTCCTTGACGGCGTGGGAGAGACGGTCGTCCATGGTGAAGTACTCGCGGCTCCAGTCGACGGAGGCCCCGAGGCGGCGCATCTGGTCGGTGATGGCGGAGCCGTACTGGTGCTTCCAGGCCCAGACGCGATCCGTGAAGGCTTCGCGCGAGAAGTCGGTGCGGCATTTGCCTTCAGTGGCAAGTTGGCGCTCCACCATCATCTGCGTGGCGATGCCGGCGTGGTCGGCGCCGGGTACCCAAACGGCCGTGTCGCCGGTCATGCGATGCCAGCGGGTGAGGATGTCCATCTCCGTCTGATTGAGCATGTGGCCCATGTGGAGACGTCCAGTGACGTTGGGGGGCGGCAGTAGCTGCACAAAGGGTTGGGCGGGTTGGGCGCCAGCCGCATCGCCCGGGGTGGGCACGGAGAAGATGCGCTCTTGCACCCAGAATTTGGACCACTTCTCTTCGATCAGCGAGGGATCGTATGCCTTGGGTAATTCCTGGTTCATCTTAACAGTAGACAGGAGATCGCCGAGAGTCGACAAGACGAGGCCGGACGATGGGCGGCGGGATGATATCGACCGCAGATCGGAATGAATAGGGTAGATCGTCTGCCGACGCAGTGCGTCTGATCACCGCAGGAGATGGGACGCCTATGATAAGAATGGGCGGTGGGACGGAATTGGATTGGTTGACGGGCCTTCGCCACGGCGGGGCAGGGAGTAGCCGGTTTCCGAACAGCGGCTGGCCTGGCCGAGTGAATTCGGATCTGGTCTGATCCATGCGTAGCGATTTTTGCGTCCAATCAGATACCGGATCATGGCGCGGCGCTGTGATGCGGAACCACAATGCCAAGAGTTGCCGAAAACAAGAAAATGGAGATGATTCATGTCGAAGGGAAGCTGTGATATCGGGTTGATTGGTCTGGCCGTCATGGGGCAGAATTTGGTTCTGAACATGAACGACCATGGATTCAAGGTTGCGGTCTTCAATCGCACCGTATCCAAGGTCGATGACTTCCTCCAGCAGGAGGCGAAGGGAACCCAGATAGAGGGTGCGCATTCGATAGAAGAGTTGTGCGGGATGCTGAAGCGGCCTCGCCGGGTGATGATTATGGTGAAGGCCGGCAGCGTGGTGGACCAGAACATCGCGCAGATTCTTCCCTACCTGGAGAAGGGCGACATCATCATCGATGGCGGCAACTCCTTGTTTACAGACTCGAATCGTAGGACCAAGGAACTGGCGGCAAAGGGCATTCTGTTTATCGGAACCGGCGTCTCCGGCGGGGAAGAGGGTGCGCGATTCGGTCCTTCGATCATGCCGGGCGGCGATCCGGCGGCCTGGCCGCATGTGAAGCAGATCTTCCAGGCCATCTCAGCCAAGGTGGAAGATGGTTCGCCGTGCTGCGACTGGGTGGGCGAAGAGGGCGCCGGCCATTACGTCAAGATGGTTCACAATGGCATCGAGTATGGCGATATCCAGTTGATCTGCGAGGTCTATCAGTTGCTGAAGGATGGATTGGGGCTGAGCCCGGACGAGCTTGCCGAGGTCTTCGGAGAGTGGAACAAGGGTGAACTGGATAGCTATCTGATTGAGATCTCCAAGACGATCTTTGCCAAGAAGGACGAGGATGGAACCCCGCTGCTGGACAAGATTCTGGACACTGCGGGGCAGAAGGGTACCGGCAAGTGGACGGCAATCTCCGCATTAGATTTGGGCATGCCGGTTACGCTGATCGGAGAGAGCGTCTTTGCGCGCTGTCTGTCTGCGCTCAAGGAGCAACGTGTAGAAGCTTCCAAAGTGCTCCAGGGACCAAAGAAGAAGAAGACCACAGCCGAGCGCGCGGCGTTTATTGAGATGGTGCGGCGCGCTCTGTACTGCTCCAAGATGGTCAGCTACGCGCAGGGTTATATGCTGCTGCGCGCGGCCGAAAAGGAGTTCGGTTGGAAGCTCAACATGGGCGGAATCGCACTGATGTGGCGCGGCGGCTGCATTATTCGCAGCATCTTCCTGGGCAACATCAAGGCAGCCTATGACAAGAATCCGGACCTGACCAATCTGCTTCTGGACGAGTTCTTCTCCAGCGCTCTCAATAAGTATCAGGAAGACTGGCGCAAGGCCATCGTCCAGGCGATTGAACTGGGCGTGCCGACCCCGGCTCTCTCCGCTGGGTTGACCTTCTTTGATGGCTTCCGTACCGCCAATCTGCCCGCCAACCTGCTCCAGGCCCAGCGCGACTTCTTTGGAGCGCACACCTATGAGCGGGTCGACAAGCCCCGCGGAGAGTTCTTCCATACCAACTGGACCGGGCACGGAGGCCGCGTCTCTTCTTCTACCTATAACGCGTAATCCTCCGCGTAGCTTCTGCGCAGGTCAACTCAGGGCTGTGCATCAAGTCTTCCCCTCCCAGGTCGGATCGGGCAGCTTAGATGCACAGTCCTGCCGTCTTTCTCCGCCCTACCCCTGGGCAGGTCTCGGCGTCCGTCTCCGCCGCCCATAGCGGCGTAAACTCTTCTCTCTGCATGCCTTCTCCGTAGCACCCCTGCTCAGGGTGGTTCTCCGCAAAAAAGATACTGCTGCGGCGCCGCTCCGGAAAACCAATCCGCACAAACATGCCTCTAACCTCCTGTTGGACGGCTGTTCCCCTCTTCTGCGGTTCCCAGTTTGTTTTGACTGAATGGAGTTACTCAAACTCGTCGGGAGAGCCCTACTTTGCTTCCTGGGGCTGGGGCAGGCTAAGAAAAACGAGCTTCCACCGGAAGGCAGGTCTGGTTTTCCATCCCAAGGATCAAAGATGGCCGGAGCTGAGAGGCCTGGCCGTTGGAGTCTACGCTTCAGGAGCGACGGCTTGAGAGTGAGTTGGATGCTGGACAAAAGGCTGGCGGCTTTTCTCTGCTTCATGGCGGTTTGCGCCTCAGCCCATGCCGCAGTGGCCCTGTTGATGGAAGAACCCTATGGCTTTTTCGGCGCCGTCAATCCCACCGGACACGCGGCAATCTATCTCAATCATGTCTGCGCGGAATCACCCCTCCAGCTTCGGCCTTGCCACGACGGCGAGTATGGGGTGGTGATCAGCCGCTATCACAAGGTGGATGGCTATGACTGGATTGCGATTCCGTTGTTGGGTTATCTGTATGCGGTGGACCATCTGGACCAGGTACCTGCCACCGCGGATCGCGCGCAGATGCTGGCCTTGCAGAATGCCTACCGCAGAGAGCATCTGCTGGCGCTGGCCCCGGACCATAACGGCCGGCCACCCAAGGGCGAGTGGATTCAGTTGGTAGGGGAGTCTTACATCCGCAAGATGTACGGCTTTCAGTTTGACAGCACGCCGGAGGAGGATGAGCGGTTTATCGCCCTCTTCAATGACCGCAGGAATGTTGGACACTTCAATCTGCTATTTCACAACTGCGCAGATTTTTCGCGGGTGGTGCTGAATACCTATATGCCGCATGCGGTACATCGGAACTTTATCGCCGATGTTGGGCTGATGACCCCGAAACAGGTGGCGCGATCGCTGATGAAGTACGACCACAAGAATCCTCAACTGGACATGCAGGTTTTTGTGATCCCACAGGTTCCCGGGTCGATTCCCCGCAGTCACCCGGTGGACGGCGTTGCGGAGTCGCTCGTCAAGAGCAAGAAGTACATCATTCCGCTGGCGGTTCTGAATCCTGAACTGGCGGGGGGAGCGGTGGTGGCCTACCTGGCCGATGGGCGCCTGGATTTGCCGTCACAAACCAGAGTCTTTCATCCGCTCGACGAAAAAATCAGGGGAGTGCCGGACTCTTCCGACGACCCATTGCGAAGAATCCCCCTGAGCGAACAGGCTGCCGAGACGGCTTATCAGACCGAGGATCGGGTTGGGTTTGCGGGCGGCGTGATGCCTTAGAACCGGCTTTCAGCTCTGTTGTTGCGCGGGGGCGGAGCGCTGCGGGGGTACTGCTGCTGCTCCCGATGACGACCGAGGCCCGCTGGGGTATTGCGGCTGCGCTTTCCGTGGGTGACGGTTACGCACTCCACAGGCGCAAAGAACTGCCCTAGAATGCTTCTCAGAGGGGACAGCGCCAGGATTCGGGATCAGGGTAGGGAGCAGCTACCGCTTTGGCTGCAGCCTGTAGTGTCCGGGAATTCCGTCGGAGCTTGTCGGGTGCAGGAATTTGAGCGGAGCCAAGGGGCTCTGGGAACAGCATGAAAAGAACAATGGAATTAGCGGCCAAATCACAACTCCTGCAGGAAAGGCTGGGAGGGTTGGGATCTCTGCTGGTGGCCTATTCCGGAGGCGCGGACTCGGCTTATCTGGCGTATGCCGCACATCAGGCGTTGGGCCAACGGATGCTGGCGGTGATTGCGGACTCGCCATCGCTCCCTCGCAAGGAGTTGGCGGATGCCTTGGCATTTGCCCACCATCACGGGATTCCGGTGCAGTCACTCAAGACCGGTGAAATGGAAGATCCGGCCTATGCGCGCAATGATACCGAGCGTTGCTTCCACTGCAAGAGTGAACTGTTTACCCGGATGGAAGAGGAGCGCCAGCGGCTGGGGTTCCAGCACCTCGCGTATGGCATGAACCTGGATGATCGGGGCGAGTTCCGGCCCGGCCAGCGCGCTGCCGAGACCCTTGGCGTCCTGGCGCCGCTGGCGGAGGCAGAGTTGTGCAAGGCGGAGATTCGAACGCTGGCTCGGCAGGCTGGGCTGGAGATTGCCGAGAAGCCGGCCAGCGCCTGTCTCTCATCGCGCATTGAGTACGGGCGCAGGGTTACCCCGGAGAATCTTGCGCAGGTGGAGCAGGCTGAGGAGGCGCTGCATGCTTTGGGGTTTCCCCAGGTGCGCGTGCGCCATCACGGCCAGTTGGCGCGGGTGGAGATTGCGCGCGAGGATCTGCCGCGGGCGCTCTCGCTGGTGGTGCTGGATGAGATGACGACGGCGGTGCGCGGCGCCGGATTCCTGTATGTCACGCTGGATATGCAGGGCTATCGGTCGGGTTCGATGAATGATGTGCTGCCCGTTTCCGCGCTGGCTGGGCCGCGGAAGACGAGGGCTGAGAAACCGCTATAGTGAAGAGACATGCTGGGAGTTGAGAAAGACCCGCTGGGTTCCCGGTGAGAGAGAGAGTTCATGCGGATTGCATATCTTGATTGTTTCGCTGGGATCTCCGGCGATATGTTTCTGGGCGCGTTGATAGATGCGGGAGTTCCAACTGAGGCGCTGCAGGAGGCGGTTGCAGGGCTGGGCCTTGGAGCCAGCCTGAGCGTGGAGCGGGTGGATCGAAGCGGAATCTCCTGTACACGGGTACGCGTGCTGGAGGATGGGAAGCCGGTAGAACCCAGCGATCCGGTGTCTGGGCAGGAGCATACCCATGCGCATGATGCCTCCAACGCGCACACGCATGAGCATGAACTTGCCCATACCCCTACCCAGACCCACACAGATTCGCATACCCATGCCCATACTGATCCTCATATTCCGCAGGGTGATTCCGCCAGCGGCGTCAAGGCAGCCTCCGAGCATCATCATGGACGCTCGCTGGGTGTGATCCAAGGGTTGATTCAGGCCTCTTCACTGGCCAAGCCGGTGCAGCTCCGGGCGGTGCGCGCCTTTGAGTTGCTGGCGGCCTCTGAGGCCAAAATTCATAATGTCGGCATAGAGGAGATTCATTTTCATGAGGTGGGCGCGGTAGATGCGATCGTCGATATCGTCGCCAGTTGCGCGGGGATAGAGGCTCTTGCGATCGACGCCTGGTACTGCTCGGCGCTGAACGTCGGCTCAGGAATGGTGGTGTGCGCGCACGGAACCTTTCCGGTGCCGGCCCCGGCTACGGCGGATCTGCTGCGCGGGGTTCCAACCTATGCGGCCCACGTGGAGCAGGAGCTGGTGACCCCAACCGGCGCGGCGCTGGTGCGAGTCCTGGAACCTGTCTTTGGAGTGCAGCCGGGGATGCGGGTGCAGCGGATCGGGTACGGCGCCGGCTCCAGAAATCCGAAGGGGTTTCCCAATGCGTTGCGGCTGAGCGTGGGGGAGACGGCTGAAGCGGGACGGCGAAGCAGCGCCGTCAGCATTCTGGAGACTGCGCTCGACGACCTGTCCCCGCAGATTCTCTCCTGGGTAGCGGAGTCAGCGCGGGCCGCCGGAGCGTTGGATGTGATGCTGACGCCGGTGATCATGAAGAAAGGAAGGCCGGGTACTCTGCTGACCGTATTGTGTGACCCGGCGCAGAGCGAGGCGCTGGAGAAGTTGATGCTACGCGAGACGAGCACGTTAGGGGTGCGTGTCCGGCAGGAGCAGAGGGTAACCCTGGAGAGACATCACACTGCGGTGCCGACAGCGTATGGGGAGATCCGCATCAAGGTGGGGGAGCAGGACGGTGAGGAGTGGAACGCGGCGCCGGAGTTTGAGGACTGCCGTGCCGCGGCGGAGCGTTGCGGCGTTCCGCTGAAGCGGGTGCAGCAGGCTGCGGTGGCCGCCTATGAGCGGGAGCGTGCCGACGCGAGCGGTCTCGCCAGAGACGATTATGCAGCGAAGGCCGGATCTGGAAAGAGGGCTGGGTGATGACGGCTTCGGCGTTGTTGCGTCTGGTGTCCGCTGTGGAACGTGGAGAGGTCTCCTGCGCGGATGCGGCCGAGCGGCTGGCCAAACTGCCGTTTGAGGACTTGGGCGATGCGCGGGTGGATCATCATCGCAGTCTGCGCAGTGGCCTGCCGGAGGTGATCTACGGCC
>DAHXNO010000182.1 GCA_027365345.1 Granulicella sp. | reverse complement strand
CAGCAGGGTGTCGTTCGCCAAAAACACCACGCCGCTTCCGCCCGAGCCAATCTTGCGCAGAAACTCATACTGTTTGATCACCCGACGAGCCATGCCTTCATTATCTCAACTCGCTTGCCAACCCCCTCCGTAAACCGCCTTCGGCTCACCCCGTTCCCGTAAAAAAACTGAGAAACCTCACAAGCACCGAAAAATCAATCCAGGACCGCAAACGTGTCAAAGTGAGCCGATCTGACACAATGCATCACTCGCCTTCCTCCCCAGGTACGCCCGGAACAACCTTCTAGCGGCGTTTCCGCATCCCAATGGCTCATCTGGTTTTCTCCGGCGCTCCAGATCCTGCCGCAACAAACGTTCCACGGCATCAGAACCCGGCGCGGAGTATGGTGTATGTCGGCCAGGCGTTGCCCCCTTCGGATCAGCGTCGCTCTGGTCACACTTGGAGGAATCGCCCCCTATCTCGAACCCTCGAAAGAATCCAACGCCTCCAGCCCTGGGCTGCGCTGGCTATCAAACTCCTTGGACTTTCATGCCCCACACCCTGCTCCTCATCGACGACAACCCCATCCAGGCCGCAACTCGGCAGACCATCCTCAAACGAGCCGGCTACATCGTCATCGCCCTGCTCAGCCCCGAACGCGCTCTCGATCAGCTCCGCCGCCAAAGCTTTCCAGACCAAATCGATCTGGTCATCACGGACCACATCATGCCCGGCATCAACGGCTCGCAGTTCGTTACCCTTCTGCGGGAGTTCGCCCCCCATCTCCCCGTCCTGGTCATCAGTGGACTCGCCGACGCCGCGGAAGAGTATAAAGACCTGCATGTAAACTTCCGCGTCAAACCGCTGCTTCCAGAGAACCTTCTCGCATGCGTTCATGCGCTGCTTGAGTCGCGCCCTTCGCTGCAAATCTAGCCGCGGACGCCCAACAGTTCGAGTCCATCCCGCTCCCGGCGCCCGCGCCCCGCGCCACCGCATCGCGGCCCGCGCCATAGCCATCTCCCTGCAGGGCTCACCCATGGTCCGCTCCAGAAAGGGACAGGCTTCTCCACCACGCCCGGGTCAGCAGCAGGCGCAAGGGCCTATCGCGGTTTGCCTGTGCTTCCCACCCGCCGTGGCAGCCAAAATCATCCAGCCATGGGCCATCTTCTCTGCGCCCCGTCACTCTGCTCGGAACCTTTCAACCCTCATCTGGCCACGGGCTGGCAGACTCATTCCTCCGTACCTTTCGCCTCTGGCTGGCTTTTTTTGAGAGAATACACTCTGAAGGAAGTGCCTATTCATGTCCCACCCTATGCCGTTCTTCGGCAGCGCCGCTCTCCTCCTCGCACTGGGTCTCTCCATCTACGCATTTCTGGCTGGTGGTTTTTCCCTCTGGGCCATCGCGGGTGGAAGGGCTCTCGCCGTGGCTCCGGAACGTATCCGTGAAACGTCACGCCGCGCCGGAATCGCCAGCTTCATCGCCGTCTCCTGCGCCGCCTTCGCTCTGGTTTGGGCCGCCTTCACCAACGACTTCACCGTCGACTACATCCTTCATCACACCAGCCGCGATCTTGCCTGGTACTACAAATTCTCCGCACTCTGGTCCGGGCAGGAGGGCTCCCTGCTCCTCTGGGCATGGCTGCTCGCAGGCTACGGCTTTGTCCTGCGCCTGCGCCACAAGACGGACGTTACCCTCCACGCCTACGCGTCCACCATCCTGGCCGGCATCCAGATCTTCTTCCTCCTGCTGGTAGTCTTCGCGGCCCAGCCCTTCGCCATCGTTCCCGGCGGCGTCGTTCCCGCCGACGGATTCGGCCTCAATCCGCTCTTGCAGTATGCGGAGATGGTCATCCATCCCCCCATGCTCTACCTCGGCTACGTTGGTTTCTCCGTTCCCTTCGCCTTTGCTCTGGGTGCGCTCATGATGCGTTACCCCGGCGAGAAGTGGATCGCAATCACCCGCCGCTGGACCATGGTCACCTGGCTCTTCCTCACCTGCGGCATCCTGCTCGGCATGCACTGGGCCTACGCCGTCCTCGGCTGGGGCGGCTACTGGGGCTGGGACCCGGTAGAGAACGCGTCCCTCATGCCCTGGCTCACCGGCACCGCCTTCCTGCACTCGGTCATGATGCAGGAGAAGCGCGGCATGATGAAGTCCTGGAACGTCTGGCTCATCTTCATCACCTTCATGCTCACCATCCTGGGAACCCTGCTCACCCGCTCCGGTCTGGTCAGCTCCGTCCATGCCTTCGCGCAGAGCTCCATCGGCGACTGGTTCATCTGGTTCCTGGTCATCACCATCGCCGTCTGCCTCTTCACCTTTCTCTATCAACGCGACCACCTTCGCGCTGAAAATCACCTCGAGTCGCTGGTCTCCCGCGAAAGCTCCTTCCTCTTCAATAACCTCGTCCTGCTCGCCGCCTGCTTCACCGTCCTCTGGGGAACCCTCTTCCCCGTGCTCTCCGAGTACGTCCAGGGATCCAAAGTCACCATGGGAGCTCCCTTCTATAACCGGGTCGCCGTTCCCATCGGCATCTTCCTTCTCTTCCTCACCGGGGTAGGGCCCTTGCTCGCCTGGCGATCCACCTCGCTGCGCGCCATCCGCCGTAACTTCATCCTGCCGTCCATCTCCATCCTCCTCACCGCCATCATTCTCCTCATCGTTGGCGTGCGCCCCTGGTCCAGCTCCGTCCGGGCAGACGGCGCGGTCGCCTCCAATCTCTACGCTCTGGTCTGCATCTCCCTCGGCGTAGGCGTCATCACCGCCATTACCGCCGAGTTTCTCCGCGGAGCGAACGTCGTCCGCACCCAGACCGGCAAGAACCTCCTGGAGTCCACCCTCCTGCTCACTCGCCGTAACACCCGGCGTTATGGCGGTTACCTGGTCCACTTCGGCGTCGTCATCATGTTCATCGGCCTCGCCGGCTCCGCCTTCAACCAGTCCAAAGAGGCGGAGATGAGCTTTGGCGACTCCATCAACCTTGATGGCTACAAGATCGTATGCCAGAGCTACTCTGAAGACTCCAACCCCAACTACGACTCCCAGTTCGCTCTGCTCGATGTCTTCCATAATGGCAAGAAAATCGTACGGCTAGCGCCCGAGCGGCGCGTCTACTTCGTCAATACCGACCACGCCCAACCCTCCACCATCGTGGCCATCCACTCCACCTTGGAGAACGATCTCTACGTCGTCTTTGAGGGCACCAACCCAGACAACGACAGGCCCATCATCAAGTTCTTCATCAATCCCCTGGTCAACTGGATATGGATTGGCCTGGTCGTCGTGGTCTTCGGCACCTTCGTCGCTCTCATTCCAAAGCTCAAACCCAGCACAGCACGCCTGGAGGTCGCCCTGCCTTTCCCTCCCAATCTCGCCCTCGGCGGCAATCTCCAGCGCACCCCTTCGCCCTTGCGCGCGCCCGAGGATCCTCATGTATAAGCGCTCGCTGCAGCTTCTGCTCATCGTCTTCGTTGCCTTCACCATGCTTGGAGCCACCTCCCCCTCGGCACGCTTTCAACGCCTGGGCCACGACCTCATGTGTACCTGCGGCTGCAGTGAAATTCTGCTGGAGTGCAATCACGTAGGCTGCACCTACTCCACCGCGGAGATCGCCGATCTCCGCGCCCAGCTCAGCTCCGGAGCCTCTGACGCTCAGATCTTCAAGTTCTTCGTCTCCAAGTATGGCCCCACCGTGCTCGCCGAACCCATCCGTGGCGGCTTTGATGACGTCGCTTGGGTCGGCCCCTTCGCCTTCCTTCTGCTGGGCGTGCTACTCATCCTCATCCTGTTGCGCATCTGGCAAAAGCGCCACGCCCGCCTGCTAGCCTCTCTACCGGATCTTCCCCCCCAGCCCGCCGACAACTCTCTGCGCGACCGCATCCGTAAGGAAACCCGCTACGGCGAGTAGTCCAGCCTTCTTTTTCCCTAACCTCCTCCAGCCGCGTTCTTCTCTTTTCCTCCAGGGAGTAGACTATGGGGGTTACCTGGATCCCGGGGTCCTTGCAATTCAAAATCCTTCCCCCCTTGGCGCCATGACCAGACTGGAACTACTCACGATCGTTGTGGGCCGCGCTCGCGGCAACGGCTTCGAGTTCCGCCGCTGGTACACCAACCGGCTCGGTCTTCCCTGGATCAGTGCAGAAGCAGCCCTCAACCTGCTTGATCAACAGCGCCGTTACTACGCGCTCCTGTTCTCCCATGAGTTCGCCAGCGCCTTCTGGAAGGCTGGCGAGGAGATCACCTTCGCCGTCCCACCCCAATCCTTTCAGCGCCCCATGCCTGACGGCAGCATCCAGACCGTGCAACGCAAAGGCTTCATCCGCCGCTCCGCCCGCCGCGACGCTTGGCGCTATCACCTTCGCGAGATGGCCCTGGCCGAGGAACCCCTCCGCTACCTGCGCAAGTACCTGAACGTGGAAGAAGACCTCAGTGAAGAGATCGAGATGGCCAAGGCGGAAGACACCGATAGCGCTGCCAACCGAGGAGCCGGCAACCGAGCCAAAACCGGCAGCAAGACCGCCGGCAAGTCCGCGCAAAAGAGTGGAAGCTGCACTCCGACCGACGGCCAGGCCGATCAATCAGTCCCCGTCAGCGCCAGGCTCAAACCTCCACCGGCGCCGCCCCTGGACCGCCGCGTCAAGCCGCTCCCCCGCCCCATTCCCACCGGCACGCCTGCCTTTCTCCTTCGCCCCCTGAAGTAACACCTTCGGGGGCAGAAGCAAGCGCCCACAGGGAGCCACCCGCCTTGCTGCGCTTCTCCTGTTGCTGGGTACCCAGCCGAGCAAGAGCGAACAGAGACCGACCGGCGGCATTTCGTCGGCAGGAAACGCCCGTCCATGTCCAGATCTCGTGTTGCACCTGCCGGGAAAATACTCAGCTTCCGGAGGTCATCTCCTTCAGCGCGCGGATAGCCGCCTTCCTCACCTTCGGCACCGGATCCATGCTCAGGCACTTCCTGTACTCTTGCTCCGCCTCATCCAGCTTGCCCAGCCGCCGCGCCGCATTCGCCAGGGCCAGATGCGCCTCCGTATCTTCGTCATCGATGGAAACCGCATCTTTCGCCCGCAGATAGGCGCCCCGATAGTTCCCGTCACCCGCGTAGAATGCGGCCACCTTCAGGTCTTCCACCTCCCGTTGCTCCCTCGTCTGGTGGAAGTCAATCCCGCTATGCTCTTTCTTCAAATACTCTGCGCGGCGCGCCGCCGCCGCGGCTGCGGCCGGGTCCGTATCCCCGTCGCCCACAGGTCCGGCGGGGCTTCCATAGTCACTCGAACTGCTGCTGGAATCCCCCGCTCCTCCCGGCTGCCCACTGCTCGAAGAGCTGTTCGAGGAGCCCGGGGATGGAGCCGTCGGCGGAGCGCCACTGGAAGAATCACCCCCCGGGAAGGGAAAGCGCGAAGCTGCCGGCGCATGACCGCCTGCCCCACTCCCATTCTGGCTGCCAGCCGAGCTAGGACTCGCCGGTTCTCCCGGATAAGGAAAGCTCTTCGCCGCACTGGCGCCCGGCGCTGGAGCCGGGCTCTGCGGCTGCGTGCTGCCGTTCGTCGGCGCGCTCGTACTCGGCGGCTGGCAGTTCGGCCAAAAGACGGTCTTGCCGTTCGAGTCGGTAAACGTGCACCCGCCCTGCGGCTGGGCGCGCGCTGCCTCCCAGGCCAACGCCAGTCCCACACCTGCGGCTACCATCATCCATCGTCTCAACACATACGTCCTCTGCATCTCTCTATTAGACGACATCCTGACCAAATTAGACGACATCCTGACCAGCCAGGGTAGCCCCCGGCGCCAACCCGGCCAACCCTGCTTGCTATACTCCAACCCATGCCCAGCCGCACCTCCCGCCGCCCCCGCCTCCTCATCCGCTCCTCGTCCATCCATGCCGCCGGCTGTTACACCCTGGATCCCATCCCCAAGGGCCGCCGCGTCCTGGAGTACGATGGTCCGCGCATCTCCAAAGAGGACGCGGACCGGCGCTACGCCGACCGCCCCGTCACCTACCTCTTCGGCTTCGGCGACAAAGGCGAGGTCATCGACGGCTTCGGCACGGCCATGTTTCTCAACCACTCCTGCAACCCCAACTGCCAGACCGAAGAGTCCAACGGCCGCGTCTACATCCGCGCCATCCGCGCCATCGCCGCCGGCGAAGAGCTGGTCTACGAATACAACCTTTACGACTCCGACGACGAGGACGCCGACTGTTACTGCAACGCTCCGCAGTGCCGCGGCACCATGTTCTCCGACGAGGAGATCAAACGCCGGGCGCGCAAAAACTCCCGCAAAAAACCACGTTCCTGACCCGAACCGCAAGCTAATCAGCGCCGCCGTCCTGCGCAACACCCCCCAACGGTCGCCGTCCATCTCCTGCCGCGTTACCCCGCAACCTTCCCCCACCAGCTCATCCCTCCACACCGCCGGGCGATACAATCGACCTCGTCAGCACACCTCGACGATGGCCTACCAAGTCTTAGCCCGCAAGTACCGCCCCCAGCTCTTCTCCCATGTCATCGGGCAGGACCACGTCACCCGCACCCTGCTCAACGCCCTGGCGCAGCAACGCATCGCGCACGGCTACATCTTCAGCGGTCACCGCGGCATCGGCAAGACCACCATCGCCCGCATCCTGGCTGCGGCGCTCAACTGCAGCACCCCCGTCGGCACTCCCCAGCGTCCCACCCACGAGCCCTGCCGCAACTGCGTCAACTGCCGGGAGATCTCCTCCGCCTCCCGCCAGGAAAGCTCCATCTTCCAGGAGGCGCACTCCTTCGACGTCGAGGAGATCGACGCCGCCACCAACCGCGGCATCGACGACGCCCGCCTGCTCACCGCCAAGATCCAGACCCGGCCCACCAACAAGAGCAAGTACCGCATCATCATCCTCGATGAGGCGCATCAGATCACTGACGCCGCCTGGAACGCCCTGCTCAAGACCCTCGAAGAGCCCCCCGACTGGGCCATCTTCATGTTCGCCACCACCCAGCCAGAGGACATCCCGCAGACCATCCGCTCCCGCTGCCAGCACTTCAGCTTTCACGCCGTCCGCCTCGACGACATCATCAGCCAGCTCCGTTCCATCGCCATCCAGGAAAACATCTCCGTCGATGACGCCACCCTCACGCTTCTCGCCGAAGCCGGCGACGGCTCCATGCGCGATGCTCTCTCCATCATGGACCAGGCCATCGCCTCCGCTCCTCTGGAGCCCGCTACCGGACAAGACCAGTCCGCACCCGGCCGTCCCCACCTTGAGGCAACTCAGGTACGCGAGCTCATGGGCTCGGTCTCCAACCTCATCTACGAGCAAATCCTCCAGGCCGTCCACGCCAACAACTCGGCGCAGGTCCTCTCCATCGTGGGCCGCCTGCTGGACGCCGGCAACGGAGCTCCACAACTGGCTCGCCAGTTCGTTCGCTATCTGCGCAACGTCATCGTCGCCAAAGTCACCAACCTCAGCCCAGAGGCCCCAGCCACCGGCATCGCCGCGGACCTGCTCCAGATCTCCCCCGAAGAGCGCAGCCGCGCTGCCCGCTCCGCCGCGCTCTTCACCGAGGAAGATCTCTCCCGCTTCCTCGCCATCCTTCTGCGCACCTTTGATGAACTAGGCTACCGCCAGGAACAACGCTTCCATCTGGAGCTTGGCCTGCTCAAGCTGGTGCACGTCCAGCGCCTCCTGCCCATCGAAGAGGTCCTCAGCCAACTGGGAGCCAGACCACCCGCTCCTGCCGCCTCACCCACACCCAAGCTCCCCGCACTGGCCAAACAGCCTGAGCACCTTAGCCACCAACCGGCGCAGATCAGCAAACCAGAGCCGCCTGCCAAACCAGCGGAGCCATCCGCCAACGCGCCCAGCCCTCTGTGGCCCATCGCAGAGACTTCAACCCCCGCACCAACCTCGCGGGCAACTCCATCGGCCGCACCGGCAGACCTTCCAGGCTCCCGCCCGTCGGCAGCGGAAATAACCCTCAGCCCTCCCGCCAAACCCGTACAAGACGCCGGCCTTCGCTCCGGAACCTCCGCCACGACCTCCGGCGCCTTGGCCCTGGCCAACCAACCCCTTTCAGCCTCCTCACCGGTTCTCCACAGCTTCGTAAAGGATGACCCGCGCCCGCAGGACGGCCCGCAGTTGGTCGCTGGCCAGTCGGCCGCCGGCCAGACCACCCCAACCGAACCCTCCGCCGCTCCCGCGCCCGCGGACGGCCTTGATCTCGACCATCTACAAACCACCCTCATCTCCGCCTTGGCAGCCGTCAAAGGCCAGCAGTCAGCCTCCGAGCAGATCGAAGACGCCACTCTGCGCCGCAACGGCAACACGCTTGAGATTCACACCACCATCTCCGCTGCCATGCTGAAGGTGGTCATCAACAAAGACGCTGAGAGCATCCTCCAGGCCACCCTCCGCCGCGTCCATCCCGGCGCTCTCACTCTCAAGCTCATCCCCGCGGCTGCCACTCCAGCCTCCGCCGCCAAAAAGCCGCGCCGCGCCGCGCAAGGATCCATCGCGGAACTGGCGCAGAACCATCCCATGGTGCTGGAGGCCCAGCGGCTTTTCTCTGCCGAGATCAGCAATATCATTGACCTGCGCGAAAAGGAGTGACCTCCCGGCCCAAAGGAGGCCGGCAAACGCTTATGGAAATTGACATGAACAAGATGCAGGAGATGCTCGCCCAGGCGCGCCAGATGCAGCAGACCATGGATCAGCGCCTGGCGGACTCCATCGTCGAAGCCGACTCTGGAGGAGGAGCCGTCAAGGCTCGCATGAACGGCCGCAAGGAGTTGCTCAGCCTCACCATCGCCCCCTCCGCGGCTCAGGCTGCGGCCTCCGACCTCACCCTTCTGGAAGATCTCATCGTCGCCGCCGTCAACGCCTGCGCCCGCAAAGCCGACGACGTCGGCAAGTCCAGCGCAGCCGGCATCCTGGGGAGTCTTGGCCTCCCTGGACTCTAACCCATGGCCACCCGTTTCGCAGAGCCCATGGAGAGGCTCATCGAGGAGCTTCGCAAGCTCCCGGGCGTCGGAACCAAATCCGCGCAGCGCTTCGCCTTTCACCTTCTCCGCGCTCCCGGCGGCGACGCTCAGGCGCTCGCCGCCGCCATCCTCAGCCTGCGTGCGCACCTGCGCCTCTGCTCCCTCTGCAATCACATCACCGATGTTGACCCCTGCGCCTACTGCTCCAACCCCGCGCGCAACCCCCGCCTCCTCTGCGCCGTCGAGGAGCCCACCAGCATCAGCGCCATAGAAAAGACCGGCAGATTCAACGGCCTCTACCACGTCCTGCATGGAACGCTCTCTCCGGTCAATGGAGTCGGACCGGAGCACCTCCGCCTCACCAATCTTTGGCCTCGTCTCCAAAATGCAGAAGAGCTGATTCTGGCAACCTCACCCACCCTGGAGGGCGAAGCCACGGCCGGCTACATCTCTGACCAGGCACACAAACGCTATCCTCTCCTGCACATCAGCCGCATCGCAACCGGCGTTCCCGCCGGCAGCGATATCGAGTACGTCGATCAGGTCACCATGACCCGCGCCATGGAAGGACGCCGGGCGATGTAATCGCACTCGCGTCAGTAGCCTGCCAGGCGTCAGCAACCCACCAGCCGACCTACTCCTCGTCCTCCACCACCGGAGCCGGAACTCCGCCCTCCCTGCGCATCCGCAGATAGCCCCGGATAAACGGCTCCAGATCTCCATCCAGAACCTTGTCCACATCGCCCACCTCCACCCGCGTGCGCAGGTCTTTGGCCATGCGGTACGGCTGCAGCACATAACTGCGAATCTGCGAGCCAAACTTGATGTCCAGCTTGGAATCCTCCACCTTGCGGCTGATCTCCTTCTTCTTCTCCAGCTCATACTCATAGAGCTTGGAGCGCATCATCTTCATCGCCCGATCCTTGTTCTTGTGCTGCGAGCGCTCATTCTGGCAGCCGGTCACAATCCCCGTAGGAATATGCGTAATCCGCACCGCGGAGTCGGTCGTATTCACATGCTGCCCGCCCTTGCCGCCGGAGCGGTACGTGTCGATCCGCAGATCTTCGGGCTTGATATCGATCACAATCGTATCGTCAATCTCTGGCGAGACAAACACGCTCGCAAAGCTGGTGTGGCGGCGCTTGGCGGAATCAAACGGCGAAATGCGCACCAGCCGGTGTACGCCGGTCTCGCCGTTGAGCAACCCAAACGCAAACTCCCCGGCGATGGTGAAGGTAGCGGACTTGATGCCCGCCTCATCGCCATCCTGAATCTCATTGATCTCGACCTTGAACCCCTGCCGCTCGCCCCAGCGAAGGTACATTCGCATCAGCATCTCGGCCCAATCCTGGCTCTCTGTCCCTCCCGCCCCCGGATGCACGGTCACAATCGCAGGCAGCGGATCGGTCTCGCCGGAGAGCATCGTCTTGCTCTCCAGCTTGTCGGCAAACTCCAGCAGCGCCGGAATCTCCCGCTTCAGATCGCCTTCGGTGTCCTCGCCTTCACGGGCTAGCTCAAAGTAAGCCTCAATATCCGCTGAGCGCCGTTCCAGCTCCGCCTCATCGGCCAGCAGCGTCTCCAGCCGCTTGCGCTCGCGCATCAGCGGCTGCGACTTCGCCGCATCAGCCCAAATGGAAGGGTCGGAGATCTTCTCTTCCACGGCGGCCAACTCAGTTTTTAGGCGGGGCGCGTCAAAGATACTCCCGCAGTTCACGCACCTTCTCGCGGACCGGGGAGTAGGAAAACTCAAGATCACTCAGCATGGATATAGTTTACCCGGAATCCGGTGCTCCCTCCCGGCGGCTACATCGCCTTCCTCGAAATCCTTCGCTCTCCTCGTTCACCAGCCACAACCAGCATGCAGCTCATCACCACGCAAATCCATGCAAACCAGTCTCCATGGCGGCTATAAAAGGTAACATCGCTGCAAAAGCCAAAAGGAACCTGGACGGACGCCCGGATGTGACGCGGAATCGTGCGCACCACGCGCCCCTCCGGGTCAATCACCGCCGTCACGCCCGTATTCGTCGCGCGCAGCACCCAGCGATCGTCTTCAATCGCGCGCATGCGAACCATATCCAGGTGCTCCCACGGAGCACTTGTGTCCCCATACCATCCGTCGTCGGAGATATTCACCAGCACCTGAGCACCCTCCATCGGAAAGTGCCTCAGCTCATCGCCAAAGATCGACTCGTAACAGATAAAAACCCCATACTCCTTGCCGCCAACCTCAAACACCGAACGGTGAACTCCCGGAACAAACAGCAGCCCGTCCAGCAGGCTACCGGCAAAGAAAAACAGAGGCTTGTACGGCACATACTCGCCAAACGGCACCAGATGCATCTTGTCGTAACGGCCCGCATAGGAGCCGTCGGGCCGGAAAAAGCTGGCGGAGTTATACAACTTCGGCTCGCCATTCGCATATCCAGCCACAGTCACATCATTCACAATCACCGCTGCCCTGGCCTCAACCGCCAGCTTTCCCATAGCTCTCCGCAACACCGGATCCGTGTCTACAAAATCCGTCGGAGCCTCCGGCCAGATGATCACCCGCGAAGACTCCCCCGGCCTGGCCCCATAAAGTCTCTGCTCCCGCTCGGTAATGGAAAATGTAGGTCGCAAACTTAGCTCGGAGAACGATGCAAGCATCTGCTCCTTGCTCTCACTCTCACCCGCAGCCTCACTTCCCACGCTCAGATTCTCTTGCAGCAGCGTGGCCACCTGCGGAGCTGGCTCTGCCGCCTTTCCTGCCCCTCTCATCGTCTCCATCATCGCAACGGCTACCAACCCGGCAGCTACCACCACCCCTGAAAACCGGATCCACGCATCCAACCCTCGCTTGGCTCTCTCACCGCTACCCACTCCTCGCCTCGCCGCCTCCGGACGAAGCAGCCACAGCGCGTTCCCCGCCGCTGCCACAAACGACAATCCCATCACTCCTGTCCACGGAGCCAGCCGCGTGAACAACGGATTGTCAATCTGCGTATACCCCAGCAAATCCCACGGAAATCCGGTGATGCGCCCTCGCGCCAACTCCACCGCTACCCATAAAAATGGAACCGCGCAAAGCACCTGGTTCCGCGAGTACCTTCTACCAAGCACCGCAACCAGAAACCCAAACAGCGCCGGGTAAAGCCCCAGGTAAAGCGCAAAGAGAAAAAGAATTCCCAACGACGGAACCCGCGGAATATCTCCATAGAGATGCATCGTCCGGTAGATCCAGTAACAGTTGCCCGCGTACCACAACACCCCTTGCGCATAGCCAAGAAGCGCTCCCTGACGCAGCCGCAATGGCCGCCCTTCCCCATCCCGATAGAGCAGCGCAACCAGCAAAGGCGTCAGGCAGAACCAGCAAAACAACCTTCGCCACATGGGAACCGGACCAGCAATGGGAAATGGAAGTATCTGCAACAGAGCAGACAGCAGAGCCAGCACCCAAAGCCGCATCGGAATCGACCGCATCGCTTCGAGTCTAGCACTGCAAAGTCGAAGATCTGGAAACCGTCATCCTACTACCGGCGTTGCGCCGAACCACCCTATTCATCAGCCTCTTGCGCAACCGCATGGCCCCTGCTCGCCCATTCTGGAACGCTTGTTCCTCAAGAAGCGGCTTTCCTCGGCTTCCCTTCAGACGGAACTTGTACCCCTGACAATCCGCAAAAAGAGGCTCTGGCGCGCATCCACTCCCAAAATCTTCCCCCTACTCCAATCCCACAAAAATACACTCGATATTTGCAGATTGTGGAAGAATAATTATAGAATTTAGGTTGTTGCGGACAATTCAGGATTATTCTTAGAGATCGGCAACACTGGAGAGGAATTAACGAATGGACGTTCGTAAGATTGTTGCTGAAATTGACGCCAAGATCGCCTCGCTGCAGCAGGCGCGTGCAGTGCTTATCGGTTTGAATGAGGGCGCTCCACCCGTAGAAGAAAAGCGGCGCCGTGGCCGCCCCAAGGGAAGCACCAACGCCGCGCGTGCGGAGGTAAAGGCCGCCGCACCCAAGCGTGGCCGCAGACGGCGCAACCTCAGCCCTGAAGGCCGCAAACGGATCGCTGATGCGATGAAACTCCGCTGGGAGGAACACCGTAATGCAGCTCCCAAGGCTGCCAAAAAAGCAGCCGGCAAAAAAGAAGCTGCCGCCAAGTAGCCCATCGCAAGAGTAGTTCCCCGGGCGGTCTTGCAGGCTTCATAGGCTGGCGTCATGCTTTACCCGCGCCTCCAAACCAGCCTGAATTTCCCGCCTGAGCTTTTCAAGTTCAAACTCTCAGCGTTTAAAGCCCCGGCCCGATTGGTTTCGCCAATCGGGCCGGGGGCATTTAACCCATCAACTCGTTATCCTACGGTCCCAGCCATAGCATGCAGCCGCCCCGCCGCCGTCGAAGATCCAGTCCCAAAGGCCATCTTCCTCCCGGCAAATCGGCCTCATCCCCGCCACGCGCTTACCGGAAGACAACCACCTCGCGCACATTGTCTTTGTCCAGAAAAAAGCGCATGTTGCTGTACCCCTCCAGAAACTTCTCCACTTGGCGCGGCTGATAGATCTTGCGCACCGGGAAGTTTCCACCTTCATGAACAATCAACTCGTCCGCGTCGCTTAGCTGGAAGCGCGCGTAGGCCGTCTCCGGGCCACTCAGGCGGCTGTGGAAAAAGGCCAGCAGCAACCCATCCGGCCGCAGAACTTTCCGCAACCGCTCAAACAGCGCCGGAGCCATCTCTGGCGGCAGATAATTTACCGTGTCCCACAACAGAATCACGTCAAAGTCGCGGCCGGAGAAGTCCAGGTTGGCGGCCATGAACCCCTCCGTATCGAACTGTAGCGGCGCATCCTTCTCCTCGGTCCCCTGCGCCGGCTTCAGCCACTCCGGCCGGGTGGAATCCTGCACGATGTTGGCCATATAGACGCTGTGGCCCCGGGAGGTCAAATAATTAATGTTCGCCGGCGAAGTCGCTCCAAAATCCAGCACCCGCAACGACGGCGTCTTTTGCAGATAGTTGCGCACTTCAATCCAACCACGAGAGTGGCGCGGAGGCCTGTCCGCGGCCTTCGCCGAAGAGCCCCGCTCTCTCTTGAAGATCTCAAACATGGCAATCCACTCCACGCCTCATCGGCTGAGGCGCTGCTCTGGTCCAACCCACGGCATTACTCCCGATGGGTCGCGCTTCCATCCGTCGCTTCGGGGAACGCCTGGTTGGCCCGGGCAGGGTCAACCGCCCCGCGTACCGTAGCCCCGTCTTCAATGGACAGATGAGCCGTGCACACGTCACCCAGCACCACGGAGCCGTCGCGCAGCTCCACCCGCCCGGGCGCTCGAATCTCGCCCTCCACCCGTCCCGCAATAATCACCTCCTGGGCAGAGATACTGGCGCGTACCCGGCCTTCCGCGCGCACCGTAAGGCGCGCTCCAGAGAGCCGGATCGTTCCATCCACCTCTCCATCGATGATCAGGTCGGCAGACCCGGAAACTTCACCGCGAAAGTGGATCTCGCGGCCGATAACGGTTTCACCTTCATTTGGATTCATAGAAAAAGGGCCTCTCCGCGGCCAAGGATGCATCACGCGCGCACCCACCTGGTAAGCCGACTATAAATCAACCCAGAGCCCTTCTCCCATCCAGCCTTCCGCAGGTATCTTGCGTCTAACCATGGAGCAGGTGAATCTTATGATTGAGATCAGTGCTCGTGATGCTTCGGCAGTATCGTTCTTTTCGAAATGGACTAGGCTCTCAGGCTAAAGCCGTAACGGCGTCCTCTGCCGGCGGCAGGATCTTCAGTATACCGGTTCTGTGCCTGCTCGCCGCTAGCCTGTTCCCCACCTGCATCGCGTCCTGGGCGTCGTCTGGCAAAGCTCCTGGCGCCGGAGCCATAGGCTCTTTTCCGCCGCCGGTCTTTCCATCCTCGGCCGCCCGTCCGGCAACGCTCCCCTCCCCTTCGCCGTCGGGTACGCCTCTGTCCTGGGCTCAGCAGGCGGCGCGCAATGAAACCATCCTCCTGACCCCAGCTAACCGGCTTCCACTCCAATTTCAACAAACCAAAGTAAATGACAAAGGCTATGTCACAAAAGATGTGATCGTCAGCCGCCAGGGCAACGTAACCCGCCTCATCCAGAGCAATGGCAAGCCGATCACCGCCGCCCAGAATGCGGCCGAGATCTCCCGCCTGCAACAGGAACTCGCCGATCCATCCAAGTCTCTTTGGCATCGCAGCAAAGATGACAAGTTGCGCTCGGAGATCCTCCATCTCGTTGTGCTCATGCCGCAGGCTATGCTCTTTAGCTACACTCCTGGGCAACCGCAACCCAATAACGCCTCTGGGCCACAAATCGTGTTGGACTTCCGCCCCAATCCTTCCTTTCATCCGACCACCATGGTCACCAATGCATTGCTGGGACTCGAAGGACGCGTCTGGATCGACGCCCGAACCCACTACCTCACCCGAATCCAGGGACACATTCTTCAACCCGTGGATATGGGCTTTGGCCTCGTAGCCAGGATCTATCCCGGGGGCACGCTGGAGTTGGAGCAGACCGACCTGGGCGATGACCATTGGGTCTTCTCTCACATGGAATACCACCTCACAATGCGTCTGTTTTTGCTCAAGAACTCCGCCCAGAACGCAACCATCACCTCCTGGGACTTCCATCCTCTGTCCGCTATGCCGTCCTACCAGGACGGCATCCGGAATCTGCTCGCCACCCACGTTCCCGTTCGCTAGCAGAAAGGCTGGAATACGGCGAATCTGCTCAACCCGCGCCCGCACACCTGCGTAATCGCCCTGAACTGGACCGTGCTCACCCCGCACCCTGCAATCAAACCCGCAGCTTGCAACCACGCGCATAGCACGCAATGAAGCGCATAGCCTGCAAAGATAAAAGCTCGCTTCATCCCGCAACCAAAGTTCAAGCCTGCCGACAATCCATCCTCTGCTCCTGGAAAGCCTGCTTCAAAACAAAACCTGAATCTTCTCTGGGGCAGCGGTGTTGTCAAAGCGCAGCAGCAGCGTACGGCCCGCTTGCTGTATCTCGCCTGGATCAAGTGGCTTTCCGTCCAGCGTCACGGAGCGCGGCGCGCTCGGGGCCAGAATCCGCACCACAGCCTGCGTCTGATCGATCCCTTCGGCCTCGAAGCTCAAGCTGCGTGCTGTGGCGTGCTCGTCCATAACTCTTGCCGCGGCCGCCAGAACGCGCGGCGTGGAAGACTTGAAGTAACTCACATCCAGCAGCACTGCGCGAGTACCAGGGGTAACGGCAACCGCGCTGCTCTCCTTCAAATCCGGGTCAAACAGATCAATCAAGTCGCCCCGCACCATCTTTGGCCGCGCCCCGTCTCCAGCCGGGTCGCCAGGCTCCCTGTCCAGCCCCGCCGCAATCACAAACGGCCCGCGCCGCAGGATCAGCGTGTCCGTCTCCTTGATAGGCAGATGAATAGCCTCGGCTGCCGCCCTCACATAACCCAGAACCGTCGCCGCGCCTTGGGGAGAATACGTCAGCGCCGCGGGACTCTGCGGCTCGAACAAAACCAAGCCCTTGCCCACCCCGTGCAAGCCTGTCGCTGCTGGATTCAAACCCAGCGTCTCAAACAGCGCATCCCGCGGAGTCGCATAGTGCCGGCCATCGGAGTTCCACCAGTCCGTTGCTTGATTGTAAGGGTCTTTGTCGTCGTCCAGCATCACCAGCGCTCCGCCCGCTCGCACCCAGGCGGCCAACGCCGTGTCAAACGCCGGCGAGGGCGGCTTCTGGCCATCATAGGTCAGCAGCAGCATCTTGTAGCGCCTCAAAAATCCCGGCGCGGATCTGCTGTACGTGCTCTCAATCTGCACCGGCTCCACGGGCATCCCATGCATCAGCAGCGGCAGCGCCAATCCGTAGAACTGGCCCAAGTTCGGGTCGGAAGGATCCGGCGCGGCGCGCTCAAACATCAACGTATCAGAGACCAGCACACCGATCCCTTCCGTTCCAGCCGACTCCCAGTGCACCGCCTCCGCTGGCTGCCGCATCTGCCCCAGCGCGTGAAACACCGTCTGCAACTCCGTCTCATACGCATGCGGAATAGGAATCTTTGCCGGCTTCGGATCGGAGGCGCTCGGCGTCTCCGCCATGTGCCGGCCATTGGGTCCAAAGATCCGCTCCGGCCACGGCAGAACTTCATAGCGCGCCACCACCGGCTGCAACAGCGATGCCGTCAGCGTGCTCTCCCAGTGGCTGCGGTAATCCACCCAGGAGAGATTCGGATTATCCTCAATGGGATCATTCAGGTACCAGATGCGCTTGCCCGACGATCGAGCGATATTCTGCAACGCTCCGTACTCCAGAAAGGCCGTCTCGAACGTCCGCTCTTTGCGCACGCCGTCATAGACGTTGGGCACGCGCGAAGTTCCCGTCCACACTTGGGCTATGTAGCCATCCGCGCCCACCCCAAGCAGTGACGACTCCGGGCTCACAATCGCCCATTGTGCGTAGTTGATCAGCGAGTGCGTCGCTACATAGCACGGAATCACCCGATGATGCTTCACCCCGTAACGCCGCACAGAGTCGAAGACCTGCTTCAGCGCCCGCCGGTAGAGGTAGTACTTCAGCTTGGAGGCGCGGTACTGAGCGTCCGCCGAACTGTCGGGTGGCTGCCACGGCTGGTGGTAATAACTCTGCCAGGAGTTCTTGAAGCTATCGCTCCATCCAGCCCGCGCCCAGAACTCCGGCTCTTCCAGATAAATCGCCTCAGCCCCGGCGTCCAACGCAGCCTCCACACCTTGGGCCAGGTAGCGGCCATACGAGATGCTGGGCGAAATATAGGGTACATCGCGTCCGCTGTGCAGAATCAGCTTCCCGCTTGCCTCCTGCTGGGTCTCGTCCCAGTGCTGTTTGCCGTCAAAGTCGCCGCGCAGATACGGCGCATACCGGCCCCACGCCACGCCAGTCATCACCGCCACCCGATAGCCATGCTCGCGCCAGGAGCGGATGCGCGCCGCGGTCGTGTCGTCTATGCCATACACCATCACGGTGTCGGCATTGATATTGGTGCGCGGCGACCAGGCTTGGCTGGTCTGGAAGATCAGCCGGCTATCCGGCGGCTGCCCAACCGTCTGCGGCGAAGCCGCGCTGGCGCTCTGCGGCAAAACACCAGCCAGCAGCGCACAGCCTGCAACCCAGCAAATCTTCCTCATCGTCTCTTTCCCCCATCTAATTCTGTCATCCCGTGCGGAGCCGCGCTCCGCGCCCCGCCCATCAGCCCATGGGCATCATCGGACAGTCCGCATGCCGCGGGCCGGATCGTCTGCGCCCGCATGCCGGGCATCAACAAGCCGGGCATCAAAGGGCCGAAAGCCCGGCAATGCTATGGGAACAAACACGCAACAATCTCCTCCCGTCGCAATGTCAAAAAGTAGCGCAACCAAAGCACAAAAATTCTTGCGCGGCCCTCCAAAAGCCGATTCCGGCTGCGTAGGATTCTATCCGTCAAACCAGCCTCGAAGCAGACCGATGAACGTACCTTATGAACATCTCCACAAAATCTGCACGCAAAGCCCACACCGGTATCCTGCCAACCCAATCCATCCAATGCCGGGACAAAACAACTAAGCCGTCACCGGATTCCCTCTTCGCAGCGTCCGCTGCCGCACCGTAATCCGCTCAATCCGGTCCCTCTGCTCCGCAAAGCCGCGCCCAGGCGTTATGGGAACCGTAATCGTTCCCTGCGGACTCACCGTAACCTCTGGCTCAATGATGTCCTGCGCCCAGTACCGCTTTGACGCCGAGACATCTCCCGGCAATGAAAAGTTCGGCAGCGAAGACAGCGCTATGTTATGCGCTCGTCCGATGCCAGTCTCCAGCATGCCGCCGCACCAAACCGGGACGCCGAACTCCTGCGCAACATCGTGGATCGCCAGCGCCTCGGTAAATCCACCCACTCGGCCCACCTTGATATTGATGATCTTGCCGCTACCCAACTCCAGCGCGGCGCGCGCGTCCCTGCGGTTCCGGATGCACTCATCCAGACAGATGCGGGTGCGGACGCGGCGCTGAAGCTGCGCATGGAAATAAAAGTCGTCATGCCACAGCGGCTGCTCAATCATCAGCAGATCGAACTGCTCCCAGGACTCAATCGCCGCCACATGGCTTGGATTGTCCAGCCGGTAGGCGGAGTTGGCGTCGCAGCTCAGCAGAATCTCCGGCCAGCGCTCCCGCACCATCGCAAAGATCTGGGTATCCCATCCCGGCTTGCACTTCAGCTTGATCCGCTGATAGCCGGCGCCAAGCTCCCGCGCAATCGTCTCCATCAACCGTTCTGGCGTCGCCTGAATCCCAATCGAAACCCCGCACGGAATCATCTCTCGCGTCCCACCCAGCAGCTTGGCCAGCGCAATCCCCTGCCGCTGTGCATCCATCTCCCACACCGCATTCTCCAGCGCCGCCTTGGCCATGCGATGGCCACGCACCGGCTCCAACAGCGCCGGGCACTCTCGTCCGCTGGAGATCTCCGCCTCCAACAGGCGAGGAGCCAACTCCATCTCCGTCATCATCCACGCCGTATCCACCTGCTCGTCAGAAAAATAGGGATGCTCACCCGCCACGCACTCGCCCCATGCGCTCCGGCCCTCCACTTCTATCTCCACCAGCAGAATCCGGCGTCCCGTAGTAACGCCAAAGCTGGTCTCAAAAGGATGCGCCAGCGGCATCTGAACTTCGCGAAGGTGGATCGCATCGATCTTCATTTGCAGTCACTCCTGGAACTCGGTTGTGCAGCCGCCACGTCAAAATCCTTTAACTCAACCAACTCTCATCCCAGCGGCCAAGCTGGAACGCTCCATCCCCAGCTTCATTGCGTTGGTAACCAAGCACGGCCAGCCCCTTGGCAAATCCGGCCTCGAGCCTCTCCGCGTTACGCTGCTGCACCTCGCGCGCATTGGCCCGATCGCCCGGCGCCGCCTTCCAGGCATAGATCGCTCCCGGCACTTCCACACGATCCACCACCTCAAACGTCTGCGCCTCCCCACGCAAAGCGCGCTCCACCCTCCCGGAGCGCAGCCACCACTCCGCATAGACCCTGTCCGTAGGCAGGCCGCCCTGCAGCGGCGAGCTGGAGGATCCATAAAAATTATGCTGATACCGGCGCACAATCGCGCCCAGCTTCTGGATGTTGATATACGCGTTCTTAATCTCCAGCGGATCGAAGGTCCACTCCATCAGCTCGAATCCACGGGCCAGCGCGTCCTCCCTCTGTGCAACCTTCAGAGCTCGTGCAATGCCATGGTTCCGGCACTCTGGCAGTACACCCACCATGTGCGAGTGCAAATACGGTCGCCCTCCACGATATCCGGGCAGCGCCATCGCAAACCCCACCGCATCCGGGCGGCCTTCCAGAAAGGCTCCCATCACCTGCCCGCCAATGCGCGAGGCCAGCAGAAACATCCGCCGCGGAATCATATCCGCCGGATCATAGCCCCACACTGCCTCTTCCAACCGGACGCACTCTTCAAACTCTTCCAGCACGCGGAAGCTCTCAATCCGTATCGCCGCCGTCTCTCGTGTCTCGCTCAATCGTCTCCCTCCGCCACACCGCTCCGCTCCGTCCCACCCGTTAGCAACTCCGGCCCCAACCCCGCGCGCTCCATCTCCGGCTCAGCCCGCAACCGCTCCGCATCCTTGGCCTGCGCCCATAGCTCCTCCAGACGCTCCGGAGCCAGCGCGGCCAGTCTCTCCGCTCCGCCGCCGCTGCGCTCCATCGCAGCGAAGCGGGCACGAAATCTCGCATTACTGCCGCGCAGAGCAGCCTCCGCATCAATCTTCAAATGGCGCGCCAGGTTCATCATGGTGAACAGAAGGTCGCCGAACTCAGCCTCCATCCGGCCCGTATCCCCACGCTCCATCTCTGTCCGCAGCTCAGCGGTCTCCTCGGCAAGCTTCTCCAACAGCCCCTCGGCGCTGGGCCAGTCAAAGCCCACCTTCGCCGCCTTGGAGCCCAGCTTCCCCGCCTCCATCGTCGCCGGCATGCTGCGCGGAACCTCATCCAGCAGCGACCCGGCCGCGGGCTTCGATCGTCTCTCCTCAGCCTTGATCTTCTCCCAGTTTCGCAGCACCACATCCGGATCAGCGGCCACGACATCCGCAAACACATGCGGATGCCGCCGCACCAGCTTCGCGCTCAGATTCTCCGCTACCTCACAAAGATCAAAGTACCCGGCTTCGCGGGCCATCTGCGCATAGAACAGCACCTGCAGCAGCAGATCGCCCAGCTCATCCTTCAGCTCCGGCCAGGCGCGGCGCTCAATGGCGTCAAACACCTCATAGGTCTCCTCCAGCGTGTAACGCTTGATGCTGTCAAAGGTCTGCGCGCGGTCCCACGCACACCCTCCCGGAGCCCGTAGCCGGGCCATAATCTCAGCCGCTCGCTGCAGTGCGGCAGCCGTCCGCGCCTCATCGCCTTGCTCTTCCCTCGCGTACCGCTCGTCCATCTTTTCAGATTACCTGATTCCACCCTCCCGCCCTCTGGCCGCCCGCCTGCGCCCAAACCCTCGCAGCCGCCGCCTGCAACCGCGCTTGACGGAAGTTCTAGACTGAAAGCAGCCGATGGATCTCCAGGAAAAAATTCGGACCCTGCCCACCAGTGCGGGCTGCTACCTCTACAAGAACGCAGAGGGCGAGGTGATCTACGTCGGCAAAGCCAAGAACCTTCGGTCGCGCGTTCGCTCCTACTTCCTCGCCGCCGCGCAGGCCAACGCCAAAACCGGCTCGCTCATGCGCGAGGCGGTGGACCTTGAGTACATTCTGGTAGCCAACGAGCAGGAGGCGCTGGCGCTGGAAAATAACCTCATCAAGCAGCGCAAGCCGCGCTTCAACATCCTTCTTCGCGACGACAAGACCTACCCCTACATCAAGCTCACCCTGGCCGACCGTCATCCCAAAGTCTTCGTCACCCGCCGCCTGCGCAAGGACGGCAGCGCCTACTTCGGCCCTTACTTTCCCGGCAGCCTCGCTACCCGCCTGGTCGATCTCATCCACCGCAGCTTTCTCATTCCAAGCTGCAAGGTAGACCTCAACCGCTACCATCCCCGCGCCTGCCTGCAGTACTACATCAAGCGCTGTCTCGGCCCCTGCGTTCAAGGCTTCGTCCAGCCAGAGGACTACGCCCAGGCCGTCCGCGACGTGCAGCTCTTTCTGGAGGGCAAAGCCGGCGAACTGGAGGCCAGCCTCACCCAGCGCATGGAGAAGGCTGCGGAGAACATGCAGTTCGAGCTAGCCGCCAAGCTGCGCGACCATCTCCTCACCCTGCACCAGACCCAGTTCCGGCAGCGAATCGCCTCCACCGACGACGAAAATGCTGACGTCTTCGGCTTCCACTGCGAGAACGGCATGCTCGCTCTCAACCTGTTCCACATGCGCGCGGGCAAGATCGTAGATCGCCGCGAGATGTTCTGGGAGGAGCTGCCGGAGATGGCCCTTACCGAAACTCTCTCCGCTGCGGATGCTCTCCCTGACCCCAGCATCGAACCTGGCCCAAGCATCAAACCCGACCCAGGCATCGAACCCGACCTAAGCATCGAACCCGAACCAGACTCCGAGCAAAAGGATGACCCCCATCCAGCCCCACACGACGGCCCGCAACCGCCCACCTTCTCCGCGGCGGCCTTTCTCTCCGCCCTGCTCAAGCAGCTCTACCTTGACCAGACCTACGTCCCCAAGAGCATCTACGTGCCGGTGGACTTCCCCGATCGCCTCCTGCTCGCCGAGGCGTTACGCCAGCGCATCGGCCACAAGATCGAGATCACCGCCCCCCAGCGCGGCGAGAAGCGCTCCCTGGTAGACCTCGCCTGTCAAAACGCGAAGCAATCCTTTGACCAGCGCTTCCGCGTGCTCCAACCCAACATCCAGGCCATCCAGGAGGCGCTGCAGGACGCACTCTTCCTCCCGGAGCCGCCGCAGCGGATCGAGTGCTTTGACATCTCCCACATTCAGGGGGCCGAGACGGTCGCCTCCATGGTCGTCTGGGAGAAGGGAACCATGAAGAACTCCAGCTACCGCAAGTTCCAGGTCAAAACCGTCAGCGGCGTCGATGACTTCGCCTCCATGCGCGAGGTGGTTCACCGCCGCTACAGCCGCCTCCAGCAGGAAGGCAAACCCATGCCCTCCCTGGTGCTCATCGACGGCGGCCTGGGCCAACTGCACGCCGCTGCCTCGGCGCTGGAGCAGCTCGGCCTGGTCACCCAACCTCTGGCCTCCATCGCCAAACGCGAGGAGATCCTCTACGTGTACGGCCAGGAAGACGAGCCGATCGTGCTGGAGCGCCGCTCCCCCGTCCTGCATCTCATCCAGCGGATCCGCGACGAGAGCCACCGCTTCGCCGTCGCCTACCACCGCAAGCGACGCCAGATGCGCGACCGCGCCAGCGAGCTGGATCAGATTCCAGGCGTCGGAGCCATCACCCGCCAGCGTCTGCTGGAGCACTTCGGCAGCGTTCAGGCTCTGCAGCAAACCGTGCAAAGAGACCCGGACTCGCTCACCGCGGTGGTCAACAAGCCCACAGCAGAGAAGATCCGCCGCTTCTTCTCCCAACAGGAAACAGACTCGCCCAGCGGCTTGGTCAACATCACCACAGGCTGATCCCGCTCCCTGAGCGCAGCCACGCGCCGCCGGCGCACAGCAGCAGCAGTCGGCATCACCGCTCCTGTCCCGGCCTATACAGCAGCGACTGGTAGATGTGCGCACAGGGCTGGCCTGTGGTGCAGATCACGTCCAGCTCCGCCAAACCCTTCGGGTGGGCAGCCACCGCCTTGGCCACCGGGTCCCCTTCAATGGCAATCACATAAGCGGCGTAGCGAGCCGGATCCTTCAGGGCCGCTCTCCACTCCTGCCCGTCGTTTTCGCTCACCATGCTGCGCAGGTCGCGTCCTGCGTTCTGCACCGCGCCAACGTGGTCGGTCAGCGACATCATCACCGGCAGATTCTTCGGCATCTCTTCTATTGAGAAGGCGATATCATCTTCCAGCGTCAGCCGGCTAGCGGCGTTCACCACTGCCTCTTGCAGCACCAACGGAAGGGAGTACATCATCACCAGGCAGTTGGCCACGCACAGCAGGATCACCGTCGGCTGCCACAGCGTCCCCAGCAGCCGCACTCCAGCCGGGCCGCGCGCCTTCAGCCACACCTCCAGCCGTTCCGCCGCCAGCGCGCCAAACACCGCCAGCGCCGGCAACAGCTCCATCCCATAACGGGAGTTGTAATAGGCGTGCGGCCAAAGCTGTGGAATAAAGATCGGAACCGAGCCATAGGCGATCGAGTAAATATAAAACGGCAGCGGAATCCAAAGCAGCACCGCCAGCAGCTCTCCGCGGTTGCGAACCGCAGCCTCCCCGCGCCGCCGCAACACCACCCAAAGCCCATACAGCGCAGCGGCCATCACCCCAAATCCAGACTCCCAGGCAGCCGCGTCCACCTGTGCCGTCCGCGTAAAGAACAGCGCAGACCAGCCCATATTGTGCCAGCCGCGGTAGTGCTGTCCCGGGGGAGCCGTGCGCAGCTCAATCTGTTTGGCGGAGTACGGTCCGCGCAAAAAGTCCAGCCAGTCCCCTTCAAAGTGAGCGTTGTACCAGAACCACAGCAGCGGACCCATCACCACGATCACCGTGAACAGCACAAACCACGGACTCATCCTGCGGCGCACCTCCGGCGCGCTCCCCCACAGGCTCCAGGCAAAGCACAGCCAGATCACCGCGCCGATAATCCAGCCATCGTAGCGCGTAAACACCTGGCAAAGAATCAGCAGTCCGGCCAGCATCATGCGCGCGCGCGCCGTGGTCAAATCCCCCTGCCGCAGCGCCGCAATGGACTCCATCGTCGCCACCACGGACCACACAAAGATCGCCAGAAACAGCGCCTCCGTCATCGCCGTCGTGGCCAGGTAGAGCAGGTTGGCATTCAGCGCATAGAAGGCAACCGCCACCACCGCCCAGCGCATCCGCATCATGCGTCGCGTCAGCCGCCAAACTCCGGCCACGCTCACCGCATAGCTCAACACAGACATCGGAGCCGCCGCCAGCCCTGTCTGCCACATGCGCATGTTCATAATAAAGGGCAGCATCAGCAGATGCGGCAGCGGCAACCACACCCCGCCAAGCTGCGCCAGACCAGGCCAGCGCGCGTCCAGAATCCGCCGCGCAATCGCCAGGTGCGCCACCGCATCGCCGTACAGCAGCAGATAGCTGTGCCGGTAGCACACATACAACGCCACAAAGGCCAGCACCACGCCCATCACAAAAAACGGATACGTCTCACCCGGAGCCACCGGCGTCACCGCCTCCGGATCGCTCGGAACCCACACCCGCTCCTCGCGCAACGAACCCCTCTTCCGCAACCGGCTCCGGCTCTGGTTCGCCAACCACCCGCCCGTCTGCTTCTCCTCGGTCATCGTCTCTTCGCCTTTCCACCGCCGGGCGGCATGCGCTCGGCGGACTTGCCCTGCTCCCATGGCCGGGCGTGCTTGCATTCCGGCCTTCGCTCCGGCAGAAGCGCATAGAAGTGACAAACCTTCTCAGAGAGCTTCCATCCGGCTCACCCACGGACTCCGCCACGCCGCACATCGCCCGCATTCCATCGGGCTCTCGCTTGGCAAAACGGCTGCTCCCGGAACTCGTTCTGCCCTGCTCCCGCAGAACTCGTTCTGCTGCTCTCCCAGTCTCTCTGCGGAGCGTCGCCTCCGCCTCATTACAGGTGAGAGATCTCCTTCAACTCCTCAAAGCGCCGGTCGATCTCCTCCCGCGTCGTGCGCTGCAGCCGCGCCGTGCCAAAGTCCTCCACGCACAACGAACCCAGCACGCTGCCATAGAACATCGCCCTGCGAAAAACCTCCGGCGTCAACCGCTCCTGCGCCGCAATATAGCCATAGAAGCCGCCGGCAAACGAGTCGCCCGCTCCCGTCGGATCCACCACCACCTCGGTCGGTGTAGCTGGGGAGCGGAAGGGCTTGCGCTGCTCTCCGTCGCCAAAGCTGCGTTGGGAGAAGAATGCAGCCGACCCGTGCTCCGCATACTTCACCACCAGCGACTTTGGCCCCAGCTCCAGAACTCCCTTCGCCGCCCGGATGTTGTTGCTCTCTCCACTCAGCATGCGGGCCTCATTGTCATTGATCACCAGCACATCCAGTTCGCGCAGCACCTTCAGCAGATTCTCGCGATGGGCGGCAATCCAGTAGTTCATCGTGTCACCGGCCACCATCTTCACCTCCGGCATCTGGGCGCGCACCCGCGCCTGCAACACCGGATCGATATTGGCCAGAAACAGATACTCGCTACCCAGATAGCTGGCCGGAATCTTGGGCGCAAAGTCCGCAAAGACGTTCAGATCGGTCGCCAGGGTATCGGCCGCGCCCAGATCCTTCATATAGCTCCCGCTCCAGTGGAAGCTCTTGCCCGCCACGTGCTCCAACCCGGCCGTATCAACGCCCCGCTCCGTCAGCACCGCCTCATGCTCGGGCAAAAAGTCCTCACCCACCACACCCACCACGCGCACTTTGGTAAAAAAGCTGGCGGCCAGGGCAAAGTGCGTTGCAGCCCCGCCCAGCACGCGCTCCCGTCTTCCGCTGGGAGTCTCCAGGGTGTCAAACGCTACCGAACCGACAACCAATATAGACAAAGCCGAACCTTCTTTCTTCAATCTGTTGCTGTTGAACTCTTGTCACGCTGGCGCTATCGAAATCCTTTTGCAGAGCGATTTCCCCAGAACTGTCGCTGTAGATATGCGGCTGCCGTCGTTCCCGCCTCTACCAGTACTTGCCAAACAGCAGATCCAACCTGGCCTTAGTCGCCTCCGGTATCGCGGAGCGCTCGGTCATAATGGCAAACCTGGCCGCGCTCTGCGCCGGGCTGGCGCTCAGATCCTTGGGCATCAGGCGAACCGCCGCCTTGATCACTCGCTGCGCGTTGCCGGAGTTCTGCTGCATCACCGCCACAATCTGCTCCACGGTTACGGCATCGTGGCCCTCAAACCAGCAGTCATAGTCGGTCACCATCGCCAGGGTCGCGTAGCTTATCTCGGCCTCTCTGGCCAGCTTGGCCTCCTGTAAGTTGGTCATGCCGATCACGTCCGCGCCCCATGACCGGTACAGATTCGACTCGGCGCGGGTAGAAAACTGCGGACCCTCCATACACACATAGGTGCCGCCGCGCTTGCCCACCACCCCCACCTCGGCGCAGGCTTTGGCAAACACTTCACTCACAATCGGGCATATCGGATCGCCAAACCCAATGTGGCCCACTACGCCGTCTCCAAAAAAGGTGCTGGAACGCGCAAACGTCCGATCAATGAACTGGTCCGGAATCACAAAATCCGTCGGCTTGTGCTCCTCCTTCAGACTGCCCACCGCGCTCACGGAAAGGATGCTGCTAACACCCAGCGCCTTCATCGCGTAGATATTGGCGCGGAAGTTCAGCTCCGAGGGCAAAATCCGATGCCCCTTGCCGTGTCG
This sequence comes from Granulicella sp., assembly GCA_027365345.1. GTDB lineage: Bacteria > Acidobacteriota > Terriglobia > Terriglobales > Acidobacteriaceae > Granulicella. The sequence continues at coordinate 17,050 of DAHXNO010000182.1, read as the reverse complement.
CGCCAGAAAGGCTACCCGCCGTCCCTCCAGCGAACCCAGCAGAAACGCCTCACTCGGGTCTCCAAAGGGAGTCTCCATCCGCAGTTCGCTTACGTCGGTCAGGCCGTCCATGTTATACAGCCCGCTACCACCGATAATGCCGATCTCCACCTTCGCCAAATCCTGTCTCCTGTACCATAGCGGCTACATCGCGCGCCTTCAGCAGTATAGCGTCCACCCCCAGCAGTGAGGGGGGGGCGGAACCGCCCTCAGCCTAAAGCCCCAGTGACCTGCAAATCCCATCCACCTTGGCCTTCACCTCAGCCGGCATGGCGAGCATCTGCGGCCAGGGACGGTTGAACCCCTCAGCAGGCCACTTGCGGGTCGCGTCAATGCCCATCTTGCTGCCGTAGTTGGGCAGGCGGCTCGCATGGTCCAGTGAGTCAATCGGACCCATCGTGAACTGAATATCCCGTTCCGGATCGATGTTGTTGCTCACCCGCAGCGTTACCTCCGCCAGGTTCTGCACATCGCAATCCTCGTCCAGAACAACAATGCACTTGGTAAACATCGCCTGCCCCATCGCCCAGATACCATGCATCACCTTGCGCGCGTGGCCGGCATAGCTCTTGCGGATGCTCACAATCATCAGGTTGTGGAAGACGCCCTCGGCGGGCAGATTGATGTCGCAGATCTCCGGCAGCGTCAACTTCATCAGCGGCAGAAAGATCCGCTCCACGGCCTTGCCCATCCACGCATCCTCCATCGGCGGCTTGCCGACGATGGTCGCCGCATACACCGGATCCCTGCGATGGGTGATGCAGGTAATGTGAAACACCGGATACTCATCCTGCATGGTGTAAAAGCCGGTATGGTCGCCAAACGGACCCTCCGTGTGCAGTTCGGCCAGCTCCACGTAGCCCTCCAGCACAATCTCCGCATGCGCTGGAACCTCCAGGTCCACCGTCTCGCACTTCACCAGCTCCACGCCCTTCTGGCGCAGGAAGCCGGCGATCAGATACTCCTCCACCTCCGGCGGCGCGGGCACAATGGCGGAGAACGTCGTCGCCGGATCCGTGCCGATCGCCACAGCTACCTCCATGCGCTCACCGCGGATCCGTGTCGCCACCTGCTGCGGAACTGCTCCCTCCGCGGCCGCCGCCGTGCCTCCCGCGGTTAGGGCCATCAAGTCCACCTCACCGGCTGTCTCCGCCGCCGCCGCGCGCAGCCGGTCGCGCAGGTGCTCGGCCGCATTCTTCTGCCGCTGCCAGTGCATCCCAGTGGTCTTGCCGTCATACACCTGCATCCGATACATGCCCAGATTGCGTTTGCCGGACCGTGGATCTCGCGTGGTCACGCAGGGCAAGGTGATAAACCGCCCGCCATCCTGCGGCCAGGTCTGCAGAATCGGGAACTGCAATACGTCCACCTCCTCACCGCGCAGAATCACCTCCTTGCAAGGGGCCCTCCGGGCATCGATCATTTTGGGAAAGAACCCAGCAACCTCAGCCAGCATGGGCAGCATCTTCAGCCTGTCCATCATGCCGCTGGGAGCTGCCGGATGCAGCAGGGTCTCGATACGCTTGGCCACATCGTCCAGGGATTCCACCTCCAGGGCCATGCGCATGCGGCGCTCGCTTCCGAACTGATTCATCAGCACCCGCGCTCCCTTATACCCGGCGACGCTCTCAAACAGTAGCGCAGGGCCTCCGGCGCCTGGGCCGCCTCTGCCGGACTTCGCGGCTCGGTCGGCGATCTCCGCCATCTCCAGCACCGGTGAGACCTCGGCGGCCACGCTCTTAAGCTCTCCCGCCTTCTCCAACGCCTTCATCCAATCTCGCAAGCCATCAAACGCCAACTTCAACCTCTTCCGGATCCTGCGGACCCTGCCGTCATCTTCTCGACCCTACCTCTCTATTCTCCTACCAAACCCATCTTCCGGGCGACCAGGCGCCGCTGGCCAGAGCCCAAGGTGAAGCTTATCCTGCCCCCCATCAGCCATTGCGCGACCAATCGTTATCACCGCTTGTCCGCCGTGGTCCTGCATCCCAACAGGGCCACAGCAATCTCCTGGTCGGATTTGCCCTCAGAGACCCACGACACCCACCGGGCAGGCACTACAAAGGCTTGGAGGAGAGCGCGCCCGAAGTGGCAAAGGAGGCCCAATGCCGCTGTGCCTCGGCGTCCACTCCAAAGCAGGCAGCGGCTGTCTCATCGGCATCCCCTACCGGAAACCTTGCCTCCCTATGCGATCTCTTGCTGGGGCAGGAGATCAGGCTTTTGCGGGCTCGGCATCTTCAGCAACAATCTTCCAGAAATCCAATCGAGCAACTTCGCTTCCCTCTCCACGGAAGATAAAAGCGAGACTAAGCATCGGGCGGTCGGCGGCAATTGGAATTGCAACATCCACGTACTTATCCCACGCCTTTGAATTTGGAATCGCGGCTGAGCCCAGCAGCTTACCCTCGGCATTGCTTTCATGAATCTCAATGTTGCCTGTTCCATTCGCTTCACTGGAAAGACGACAAATCAATTTGGCTCGCGAAGGTATGTTCTGAACGTTGGGGTAGAACAGGAGACTACCATTGGCAAGGCCACGCACCTCGAAGCCGCCCATGGGACACTCTCGAACCTGACCACCTGCGATCTTGAAGAAGTCCTCAGCCTCGATTCTGCCGAGCGATGCATCATAGCGCCCTACACCGACGCTACTGATCTTGACGGGCGCTATCTCCCCGTTGTCGCAATAATGGACGTAAGAAAGAATCGAATTCCGAAAGAAGCGCTGACTGCCTTTTTGACTTTGATCATTGCAGACGAAATACCATTGTCCATGGAACTGGAAAAACGAGCCGTGACGGTCATGCACCAGGTTCTCGGTCCGGAAGTCCGGCGCAGTGTTCTGCTGGTCGATGATGCTCCCTTTGTAATAAAACGGCCCATAGGGACTGCTGCCCATGGCATAGAAGCAACCCCAGGACAGATAGTAGACGCCATCTCGTTTGTGAAGATATGGCTTATCGTCCACCTTACCCTCGCCATAGGGGCCATATTCGCGATCAAAATGGATCAGCCGAGGAGACTCGGCGAGTGAGATCATATCGTCATTCAGTTTGGCTATGTAATAGTCCATAGTGCCGAAGACAATATAATTGGATCCATCATCATCCATCAGAATACCCGGATCACGCTCCTGGGTTGGAGTGAGGCCTTCCGGAATAAGAGGTTTCCCAAGGGGATCTTTCCATGGTCCTGCCGGCGTGTCGCCTGTAACAACTCCGATTTGTTTTGGTCCGGCCGAGAAATAGAAGTAATATTTACCATCCCGCATGCCTGCGTCGGTCGCCCAACATTCGTCTAACGCCTTGCGAACAAATGTCTCTTCCGGCTTCAGAATGCTAGCTAGATTCCAATGCACCAGATCGTCACTGTGCCATACCCACCAGTTATCCATACGAAAGAAGCGGTTCTCGGGTGAATAATCGTGCGTGGCATACATATAGAACGTACCATCGAATACTCTGATGTGCGGGTCACAGACACCTCTGCCTGGTATGATTGGGTTTCCTTGTGGCGGGAGGCTGCTTTCGGGCTTGACCTGCGCGGGATCCTCCTGGCTTTGAGCAGAGAGCCTGGGAATCATCTGTGCGCACATCCCCGTGCCGAGTGTGGCAGCAATACCGTTTTTTAGGAAATCTCTGCGATTTCTGCGATTCATGGAAACACTCCTTATCTGCTAACAAGCCGAAAAGCTTATAGAAACACTTCCTGACCAACCTGAGTCGGCCTCGACGACATGGTCAGAGTTTTACAACACTCATATTTCGGGTTCCTATAGCCAAGACATTGCACCTTCATCCAACTGCTGCGCTCTTCCATCCGTCACTTCAGTGCGGATTCCGTTTGGGTGGCTGTTCTTGACGGATTCGACGGATGGCGTGGTCACGGATAATAGGGCCAGTAGTCGATGGTCGAGGCTGCCTCTCCCGCCTCCACCATGCGCTGAATAAGGCGCTGACGAAGATGTTCGGTAACCTCTGGCACAGAGCGTTCTCCAATGTAATGAATTAGCCTCTTGCTTGGGACCCTCATGTTGATGCGACCAGCTATATTGACAAGTTGATTGGGATCGCCCCGGTTGTTGTAAAGCTGATATTCCCGGTAATGCAGACTGCCGGGCTTTTGCTGAAAATCGACGCCGGGGGCCGGCGCCACGTAGGTCCATTCCGGAGTTCGTAGCGCCCTTGATACCGCGCTACCGCCAGAAATGCGGGCCGCTTCAGGAATGTTCTTCAGGTAACACACGCAGAGGAAGCGCCCTCTTCCGCGGAGAACAGCGTGGTCGCATCAGATTGCTTTGATCTATCCATACATTTCAACCTCACCTTTACTTGAAAGATGTTTTGATGGAACGGACACCTGTATCATGCCGTCCAGGATCTTTGCCTCAGGAGCCTGGACGGCGCTTTACGGCGGTTCGTAGGACGACGGGACCAATTAGGCCAGACTCAACCAAGGGAGACTGACGATCATAATGCTTCCACGTGGCAAAGGTGATTCGGCCGCCTGGTGGCTTCGGCTTTCCATCGACGTACCACTGCGGCAGACTCTTGATGACTCCACCAAAAAATGGGAGCATCTCCCTTTTTGAATATTCGTATTCGGCAGGCAGTTGCTCATCTCCTATCAGACGGTTTGTCAGAAGATTTGCAACGGCAACTTCCAGAATGTTCTCCCCGGGGCGAATCATCCCGGTGACATCCACGCGAAATGGCGGCTTCCACAAGCTCCCCAGGTCACCGCCGTTCAGACGAACTTCCGCTAAGACTGCGACACGTCCCAAGTCAAGATACAGGTGACGTCCGCCCGAGACCACTGATGCTGGAACCTCGAACCGCTTGGTATAGGCCGCAGTGCCAGAGAAGTAGCGCACCCCCTCATCCGGATGCTGATGCAACGAGATCAACTCCGGTAGCGTGATTTCCGAGGGCGCTCCCAGGTTCGCTGGAAAGCTTACCCGCCAGGGTCCGCGAACCTCGATCGGCATCTCGATCTCAGAGATCTTCAAGGTGGATCTCGAACCCCTATTGCTGTGTAGCATGTAGGAACCATTCTGCCAGATAAGGAGTTCCGATGATCCATTACCCGATGGCTCAAGCGCGGGTGGCTCCGCTGGATCGGGGACGCCGACCTGCACTGCTTGCTCGATACGGTCCTGACTCAATACTTCAGCAAATAACTGGGGCTTCGTCATGCTCCCATCAAAATAGGCAGCTCCATCCCGTTGAAGCGCTTCCCCAAGTCCGGGGTGGACGACGTTCGCTGATTGCTCCCCTTCCTGGACCAGCTTGCCGTTCAGATACAGGGAGGGTTTGCCGTCAATGTAGACGATGGCGATATGGGTCCATCCGGCGAGCGCAACATGAGCGACCAGGACAGGTACAGGCTCGCCCTGGGTTCTTTCATACACCACAATGCCGTCGCGGGCTGCGGCGAGCCCGCAGGCCGCTTGCCCCTGTCCATATACCTCATTGCCTGCAGGAGGATAGATCACGTAACTGTAAGCGTGAAGATTGGGGCCAAGCAGGGTTCTGGAATTTGGTGGGAGCAAGCCCATGTCCACGTCTGGCTTGACCCAGACGCAGAGCGTGAAATGATTCGCCACATCACGGTATCGTCCAGGAAGAAGATTGGGGAAGGGTTTGCTGGTCAGGATCGTCTCACCGTTGCGCGTAATCGCCTGGAGCCGCTCTGAAGTGGCCGCCGCTCGAAACACCACAAACGCCGATCCTGCTGACCCTAGGGAGACAGGCACGCGCACCCCGCCATCCACCAAATCGTAGACGCTTACCGGAGAGATGTCGCCGGTCTCAGGATTCCAAAGTTCTGGACGCTTGTTCTCTACCCGGAACGTACACACCAGATCTTCGGATTGCCTGCGGCGGTTGGCGAGGAAGTAGACGTCCGCATCTTCCGTACGGCGATGAATATAGTTGATGGGCGCATCGCCGGAGCGAGACGTACATTCAAAGTCCGGCTTCAGATTCAACTTGCTTAGAACCTCGGCGAGAGGCTCTCCCCAGAACACCTGACCCCGGTTAAGGGTTCTCTGCGTCACCCTCATCCCATCCACGTCACCCCAGATTTCGTCCGCCAGGCGCTGTAACTCCGCATCGCACTCTGGATAGCCCCTGAGACCTGCAACGCGGTTGGGTTTTGGGCCCACCAGGTTAGCGCCCTCATAGACCAGATCACGAATCTTGTGCAAGAGTTGCAACGTGATGGTTCTGTCTTCCGGAAGGATCAGAACAGCGTATCTCATCCCATCAGGAAGAAGGATCTGCCGGTTCTGGACCTCCATGCGGTTCAAGATTCCTGTGGCATTGGTAACGTCGTAGTAATACCCCGGCGGGGGCGTGGGACTCAGTTGGTCCGGCCAAACGGGTGTGTTGCTGGGGACTTCAACCCCGGTGAAGTAAACCAGGTCTGCCACCAGCCGTCCTTGCCGGAGCATATGTTGGCAGCGCCTGACATATTGCAGCCAGGCGGACTCTCGGCTGAACCAGCTATTGGTTCGCGAGTGCATCCAGCCCCATGGTCCCATGGTCATCCCAGGCTGAACCGTAGGATGCGGCTGCATCGCATAGGCATGGAAGATAAACTGATTCAGACCCTGGGTGTACATCCAGTCCCCTTGGGCCTTCATGGCGTAAGGATATTGCAGCCATTTGGTAAACACTGGATTCCCGGTATAGGATTCAGCGGCGACGATGCTCTTTCCGAAAATATGCCCGATGGAACTGGCCAACTTGATGCTGTAGTGATTGCCTCTGCCAACCCAGAACTCACCCATGGGAACATCCAGTTTGGAGCCTGCATTCATCTCCTCGAAGGGACCACCACTATAGGGCTCTGCATACGCCGTTATGCCGTGCTGATGGCACAGCTCCACGAAACGGCCGTAATAGGAATCGTCCATCAGGTCAGCGTCGGTTCTCCGGATATCCCACAGAAAACGGTCGGAAACCTCACCACTGCCAACGGCACGTCCGGTCAGGGAAGGCATGTATTTGCGAAGGTCATATCCACGACGTCGCTGGAACTCCTCTGGATAGTCTTTGGTCCACGTCTGCATTCCGACTTCGTAACTATCAATCACGGCTGTCACCGAGCCCACAGAGGCGAGGGAGCGTAGCGTCGGAAGCATATCTCCGAAGAAGTGGTTGAAATGATAGTCGTATGCAGCCTTGCTGTACTTATCGCATTCCAGGCCGAGACCGCCGTCCGGCGCTGGGACGTTCTGAGCGCCCGTTGTGGTTTGACCGAATCGGAGAATTGTCCAGTTGCCTGCGGGTGCTTGCCAATTCAGGAGCCCATGGCTATCCATTTTGGATGTGAGATCGATGACCGAGTCTGGATCAATGATGGATCCCTTGGGAAGCTCGCCCGTTGCACGAAACGGCTTCTCGTCATCTCTGTGAACAAAGGTCGCTTTCAAAGGCCATTCGCTGATCCGCTGGGACCCTGATAGACGGACCTCAGCGACGCGGAAGTTTTGGGGAGATTGCAGCCGGAGATATTTGGCTTGCGTCAATGGAAACGTTGCGATGGCCGGTACTTCAATCTGGTCGCGAGGAAGGATTTCCAGATCACATATCTTCTGAAAATGGAGTCCATCGTCTGAGGACTCCAAAATCAGGCTCCGTGTGGCTCCATAAAACTCAACCGATCCTGCTGAATAGGGTTCGATGAACTCGAATTGAAGATAGGCGCTCCCGGTTATTGAATCCGCCGTGATTTCGACAGCCTTCGAAAGATCACCATCCGTCAAGATGGCTATATCCACGGCGCCATTGCTGGAGGTAACACGGCGAAGCAGGTCCCTTAGCTGGCGATCCTCTCCATCAAGGGATGGGAAGGCTAACACCATGGCGTCCTGGTAGTAGCCATGCTTTTTGTAGGGCTCTGGCAGGTGAATACTTAGATCTTTTCCTCCGGCAAGGAAGGTTTCACTCCAGGTCAACTGCTGCATAGAGAGTTCAGGGGTAATCCAGGGTCCGCCACTCGATGAGAATCCAGGGCCGTTCATCATGCCAAATTCCAAGCCCAACCGTTCTGCTTCTTTGGCTGCGTATTTCAGAAGCTCCAGATTTTCCGGGCTCGCATATGCATTTGGGCCCTCTGGTATGCCCTCACCTACTTGAAAGACCTGAACACCTCCGACGTCGGCACGCTGCATCGCCTCAAGGTCGAGCGTGATACCTTCTCGACTGATGTTCCCATTCATCCAATGCCACCATGTTTTAGCGCGAGTGGATGCCGGTGGATGAACGAAAGATTCCGGCAGACTGCTCTCACTTGCATACAAAACAGCCTTTGGCCAATCATGGGCAAGCATGATTCCGCCAGCGGTAAACTGCAAGAATGTTCTGCGTTTGATCTTCATCACTCACCTCCGCTATTTTTCCCAGTGAGTCATCACTGGACACCCTCTTTGGGGTCGATCGTCGGCGTTCTTGCAGGCTAAGGACCGAGACTAACTCTCCCTGCCGATATTTGGCGCATCTCTGCAAGCGTCCGGTAGCAGGCACCGTCTTTCTGCCATATCCCCTTATCTTTATCTTCTAAGCGCCAGACTTCAAGTGTTGAAAGAGAGTACCCTATGCTGGGAGGAATCTACGCGATGAAAATTGATGATCTTAAGATCGCCAAATTGAAGGAGAAGGTGAAAGCCGCCTAGCAAGAGTTCGATATGGCGGTTGCTTTTCACGAACTTTGGAAGCCCACTGCCTGCGACGAGGACATCCGCAAGCGATGGGGTGCGTCCTACGCTACACAGGGATTTCTCGTCGTAAGGAACGCACTCCGGCGTGAGATGCTGCTCGCACTGATGCGCCTGTGGGACAAAAGCACGAGATCGATTCAAATAAGGAGCGTCCGGCACGAACTTGAAGATCGAAGTGTCATCGACGCCTTAACTCTAGACCGGGTGACACACATAGGGATGCTTGAGAACTACGACGAGATGAGGAGCGACATAAGCGAGAAAGCTAGAGAGGCAATTGCACTTCTCGCAAACTACCTGGATGATCCGCCAAAGAGAGCCGTATTAGAGAAGTTACGAAAATTGCGAAATGAGCACCTGGCCCATAGACAACCAACCCAGGCCAACGCAACAGGAGCCACTGCCACTGATGAAGAGATAGAGAGGTTTTACCAGGACAGCTCAAAGCTGATCCAAATACTGTTAAGCATTGCTCACTCCATGGCTTACGATCCGCAGGATGCCGCCAGGGTCTTCGCGGTCTATGCCAGACACTTCTGGAACAGGGTGACCAAACAACCATCGGACGTTCAGGCTGGGATTCTGACCTGATCATCTTGGCCGGCGCCAACAGGCCAGCCCACCTGCTTGTTATGAGCACTCGCTGCGCTGCCTTGAAGCACAACTGGAGCGAACTGAACATCCGGCTCTGCGTCTCGAAGGAGGAATATGTAGGGCCCCGGTGTTCTCCACTTAAGGCCCGATGGTGCCCGAGCGCAACCATTCGCGGAAATAAGCTCTGCAATTTCGCTAGCCGACGTCGCCGGGATGGCTGGCTCGTCAAGGCAGGAGGCCCCGTGGGCGCTGGAAAATCGGCGACTTGCCGGGCAATAAAATCGAACTGGGACGTGGAGACTTATCGGAGCTTGATTCATTCAAGACCTCCTGCAAATGCTTGCTTGCGGACGCGCCGTGAAGGTTATCAATCGGCCCTGCTCCGCTCCTCGAAGATAGCGGAAGAGTCTGTCATTGCCCGCCCGGTTCTCGGTTCTTACCACGCCTTTGTCCTTCAGGACGACAGCCTAAACCCCGGCATGGATCCGAATCGTCTTCTTCTCCAGATCCATGCCGGGGCCGGTTTTTCTGCAAACCAAGCTGACCGCTCCCCTATCGGGCGGCCACGGGCTAGCCTGCTCATGCTTGCTCACGCAAGCAGATACGCCACGGGGATGGTTTAGCGCTGTGGTCGATTGCGATAATTGACGCGCCGCGCCTGTCGCCTTACGCTTTGCGCCGTTCGTCCCTGGCGCGCGGCTGCGGCCGCATCATTGTTGGCGTTGTGCTTGTCGTTGTAAATAGACCGGCTGACGTTGTTCTGGCGCTGGTTGATCTGCTGACGCTCCTGCCCTGTAAGGTAGCCGCCATTGGCAGCACGGTCAGCCTGAGCCTGGCGGTTGATGCTGGATTCTCGATTCTGCAGATTCCGGGTCTCACCGGGGGTAAGCTGACCGGACCTCACACCCTGCGTGATGCGCTGCTGCTGGTTCCCTTGACGGCTGTTGACCTCGTTGCCGTGGCCAAAACCGGCGCGCGCATTCTGCATCGCCCGATTCATGCCCGCTGTCTGCATGGCGGTGGGAGCGAAGTGTTGCTCATGCATCGCCATCTGCTCCTGGGCCGTAGGTCGCGCCATCACGCCTCCGGGTCCGTTGAAGCCCGCGTGGTTGAAGTTTTGGTTCACAACCACCGTGCGATCAACGTAGGTATTATGCACAAAAGTTCTGTTCACATTCACCACCGCCGTGTTGTAACGGAACACCCCGCCCTGCCACATCCCGCCCACAAAGCCGTGACCGACATAGCCAAAGCCGTAGTTAACCCCACCATAGAATCCCACGTGAGCGCCCCAATACCCGGCGTGCCAGGCATATACCCCGCCCACGAAGCCCCAGTACCCCGGCGTCCACAACAGTCCAGGATGGGGAGGAGCCACCCACACGCCCTGCACCCAGTAGTACCCTGCCGGCCCCCACGCCCAATAGCCAGGCGTCCACAGGTATCCGGGCGTGGGGCAAGGCGGCTGCACATACACGGGCAGCGGCGGAGGGGGCACATGGACCGACACTCCTATGCCCACCCCAACGCCAATCTGCGCCAGGGACGCAACCGGCGCAGCGCACAGGAACAAGGCCAGAAATGAACTGCACATTACGCTTATCTTCTTCATAGAGGCTCGCTCGCTATTGGATGTGTTGTTTGACGTTCTTCAGGCTCTCCGCTCGGGAAGACTATCCAACCGGAGGGCCGCCCATCTGCTGCTGTTGCTGCTGTTGCCGCTGTTGTTGCATCTCGCGCTGGTGCGCAAGTCTCTGCTGTATGATCCGTTGGTACCCCTCTATCTGTGGGCCGCTCAGGATGGTCTCGATCTCGCCGTCGCTATCCTTAAAAACCTTTTCAACCCGAGTCCTCTTTTGCCAGGGAACAAGAGTGGGATCGTGACGGATACTCGCGATCAGGCGTATCCGTTTGGCCAGAATGGGTTCAATCTCTGACCGCTGCGCGGGCGTCAGGCCCAGCCTTCGGGTCAGCATCCAGACCTGCCGCTGGGCCGCGCGCTGTGGATCCGGAACCCTCCCCGGCGGCGGAACGTTCGCCTCCGGCGCGGGAGCCGCAGCGGGCGGCTGTGTGGAGCCTGCGGCTGGCGTTTGATAGGCAGCGCCCGGCGGAGGCGAGCCCGTCGCGGGTTGTTCTTGTGCTCGGAGAGTGTTGGCGAAGAGGGCGCAGATACAAACTGCGCCAAGAGCCATCGAGAGGGAAGAAAACCGCATGAGAATACTCCTGAGATTCGATTCAAGGCCTCATCCTGCCTTCGAAGATAGGAACACCGAAACCGGCATGAAGTTTCGGTGTGAAATCGCCTATTTTAAGATAACCGGAAAATCTTTTTCACTGCAATCGACCGCCGTACAAGCCACGGGGAACCCTGAAATCGCTTTTGCCCTGCAAACGTAAAAACTCCGCCCTGCTGAAGGGGTCTGCTTCCCGCAACCGGCGCTCGCCAATTCTGGATAGGCAAACCTTTGAAGCTCGGGCAGATAAATCTCCTTGGCGCCATCGCAGACCACAACCAACAACAAAACTCCCAGCAGCACGGAATCAAACGCAGCGCTTCGGTCATCCTCCAGTGACGGCAACATTTCGGTCAAATCCGTGGAGCCAGCCCCATCGCTGCATCAAAGCTCCCGCCCCGCCTCGAGATGAGAAGCGTTGTCCGGCAAGAGGCGCCGCCCGGCCTTGTGGCGGGAGGATGCTGGAGGCAAAACGCATTCTCGACGAACAGAGAGTGGATCGCGCGGAATAGCGGTGCGGCCGCCAAAGGAGACGCAAGGCGTACAGGAGTGCGCAGAGCACGCAGGAAGATTGGTGGATTAACCCTGGGATCTTGTCGGCCACCCCGCTAGGCGACCAGGTTGCTGTTGGCGGCGGCCAGCAAAAACACCAGCGGGGCATTCCAGTTGATGGCAATCTCGTTCATGGAGTAGGCGCGATGGTCGTCGATCCACATCTTCATGGGTGGCTGCGCGGGTAGCGCATTGGCCACCGCGTCTCCGCCGTACGCATTGGGGCCGCCGGACAGCAGGCCCGGCCATGGCGCGGCAATACCATCTGCCACGCTGGGCCGGTGGTGGGGGTTCTGAAATGGCCGAGCGCCAAGCTGCGTAACCCACGACACGCCGTGGCAGTTGCAGCCCAGCAGGTAATGCAGATTGCCCAGCGCCGCATCCACCGCATCGCGATCCCCATGCAGCCGATTGGCCACCAGCAACAGCAGCGCATCGTTGCCTGCCACGCCATTGGATCCCCACACGTAATCGTGCAACCGCAGCGTGTTGCCGTAGCCGTTTTCGCGCGCGCGCAACTTGCGTAGTGTTGCCGCCTCCTGCGTGGCCTCCACAATGCCCCGGCGCACAAAGGGATTCGCCTGCTCCGTCATGGCGTAGGTCCAATACGCCAGTGGCTGGGTACTGCTCCAGGTGGGCGCCTCCATGGAAAGATCGTCCGGCACGGTCGTCAAAAACGTATTTCCATACTGCGCTTCACCCGTGGTGCGGAACAGCTCCGCCGTTGCCCACAAAATCTCATCGTTGCAGTCGCGATCACTATAGGCGCCGGTGGAGATACCCGGAGGATTGCGAAACAATACATTAGGATTCTGAAGGCTCCACGACCACGCGCTGCGCGCCGCCGCCAGGCAGCGATCAGCATACGCCTCGTCGAAGGGCCGAAAGCACCGTGCCGCAATGGCGGCCACCGCCGCCAGGTTCGCGGTCGCACCCGTGCTTTTGAACGGCGCCGTTCCCGTGCCGATGACGTAGCTTATCATCTTGTCCTGCTCCGGCATGATGAAGGCGCAGAACTTCTCGCTGGTCTGCTTGTGCCAGACGCCGCCGTCGCGGTCCTGCAGTTGCAGCATCCAGTTGAGGTTCCAGCGAATCTCCGCTAGAAAATCCGGGACGGGTCCGCCGCTCTCAGGAATGTCGAGCTTGAGGTTCCGCAGTGCCTCGGGATACATCTCCCACGCCCAGAGCAGCGTGCCGGTGGAGATGCCGGAGTTGACTTCATAGCGGCCGTAATCGCCCGCGTCGTGCCAGCCGCCCCCGTTGGGCAGGACAGCGGTGCGGCCGGAGGTGGCATGAAACGCGCCGTCCACGTGGCAGGCATCATGCTTGTAGCCGTCGCCCAGGTCAACCTTGCAGCCGCAGCGCTGTCCGTAGTAGCCGCGCATGGTCAGGCGCAGGCCTGCGGCATAGGCATCCTCGGCAATCGTGAATGGATCGCTAAACGCCCCGTTGGACCAGATTCGGTAGGTGCCGGGCGTCCGCAACGCCGAGAATTCGGCGCGCGCAACGGTATCGCCTGAGGCGGCATCCATCACCGCGGCCGTGAGTTGGCCTTCGCTTTTGAGCGTGCCTGCAGAGTCGATGATCCGAAACGCTGCGTTGGCTGGCGGATTCCCTCCAGTAAAAACAACGGTGGCGCCCTTGGCGCTGCCGGGTCGAAACCCAAGCTGATTGAAGACGACGGATCGCACCGCCGCTCTTGGATCAGGAGCTTCCACCGGCGTCTGTATGGCTGCCTGCCCCGACTCCGAGACGAACGAAGCTCCCGCCCGTTCCGCCACGGAAGCGCCCACTACAGCAGCAAGAGAACCTAAAACCGTTCGCCGATTCACGCCATAACCATAGCACGATTCCGTCAATGACTTAGCTGCCGAGCGGCTGGAAGGGCCGGTGAGCCCACCCAACAGGAGCTTCCCGAACCACCCCACCCTGAAGCGGCTCGCGCTCGCACCCTCCGTATCGGCGCGCTCTCTTGGCCCGTCTCAATCACCGCTAAGAGCCTCCCATCTCAACCTGCTTGGCCGCCCGCATAACGGTGATGTCTTGAACATCACCGGCCAGGCTTTGAATATGCGGCAACACTTGTTCTCCTGGCGCTCTCCAAACGGCCGCCAGTGCCGGACCGGTGTTGGCATTTATCATGGGGTATACGATCCACGCAGCCTTGGCGGTGAAGAACATCCTTCCTTGGCCATCACGTGGTCACAACACTGCGATCGGCTTTTACATGACGAACGAAGAGTTCATTCTTATCACCGGAGCCACCGGCTTCCTTGGCACACAACTGGTGCATGAAATTCTGCTGCAAAAGCCGCATGCCCGGCTGGCCTTGCTCATCCGCGACCAGCCCGGCCTATCCGGACAGCAGCGCGCCGATGCGATCATCCCTCCACACCAGGCCTCCCGCGTCGAGGTCCACTCCGGCGACGTGAGCCTGCCCAACTGCGGCATCGGCGCTGCTGCCTGGAGCCGCCTCTCCAGCGAAGCCACGCATGTCATTCACTGCGCCGCCACCGTGCGCTTCGACCACTCCCTTGAGGAAGCGCGCCGCATCAACGTCGAAGGCACGCGCCGTATCCTCGATTTCGCCTCCTCAGCCCCGCAACTCCGTAGTCTCGCGTATGTCGGAACCGCATACGTTGCCGGTGAGCGCTCTAGCCTGGTGCGTGAGAACGAGTTGGTCGTCGGCCAAACCTATCGCAACACCTACGAACAGACCAAAGCCGAAGCCGAAGCCCTGGTCCAGTCCCGCCTGGGATCTCTTCCCGGCGTGATCCTCCGTCCCAGCATCATCGTCGGCGACTCTCGCACCGGCGTCACCTCCAGCTTCAAGATGATGTACTGGCCGCTGAAGATCTATGCGCGCCGCCTCTGGCGTACAGTGCCCGGCTATCCCGACGCCGTGCTTGACATCGTGCCCGTCGACTTTGTCGCCACCGCGGTCGCCCGCCTTGCCTTCGACCCAACCGCTCTCGGCAGCACGGTTCATCTCTGCGCCGGCCCTCGCGGCAGCGCCACCATCGCCCAGGTCGCGCAGCGTGCCTCTGAATACTTCCACGTGCCCCAGCCGCGCTACGTCGATCCAAAGTTCTTCTTCGCTGCCTTACGGCCACTCCTCTTCGCGGCGCTATGGGGAAACAAACGCCGCGTGCTGCGCGACGGCCGCGCCTATCGCGACTACTTCACCATGCGCATGCAGTTTGATACCACCAACGCCGAGCGCCTGCTCGGCCCATCCGGCCTCTACCCTCCGCCGGTGCTCGACTACCTCGACCGCCTCTTCCACTACTGCGTCGCCAGCGACTGGGGCCGCAAGCCTGTTCCAACCCCATGAACATCTTCCACAGGCTTCAACTCGCGCGCGACCCCAGCATCACCGTGGCCAATCTCCTCGACGAACTCCTGCGCCGAAAGGGAGACTGCGAAGTCGCGGTCGCTGAAACCGGACCCTATCGCCTCGCCGAGTTGCACGCCGAGGTCTGCTCCATGGACGCCTTCCTTCGCCGCATCGGCCTCTCTCCCGGCCAACTTGTCGGCGTCTATCGCACCAACGACCGCCGCTGCTTCCACTGGTTTCTTGCCATCATTCGCGCCGGGGGCATCGCCGTTCCGCTCAACCCGCAACTCTCCCTCGCCGAGGTGCGGCGCATCCTCTCTGACAGCGGCACAGAGATTCTCGTCACCGACAAAGCCATCTTCGAGCGCAGCATCTCCCACCGCGGCGCTCTGCCGGTCCGTACCTGGATCCAGGCCGACGACGAACCCGGCACGATCGACGGATTTCTCCGCGCAACCATCGCCGAACCCTCCTTCCCTCCCGCAACGATCGATCCCGCCGCCACCGTCGCCATCTTTCATACCTCGGGGACCAGCGGCTTTCCCAAGGGAGCCGTCCTCTCCAGCAACGCTCTCCTGGGAGCCCGCTCCTCCACCGTGCTCACCGGACTCCTGCTCGGTCCCAGCGACCTTGCGCTCATCGCTCTGCCGTGGTCCCACATCATGGCCGTCAGCATCGCGCTCTACGGCCTGATAGCGGGTATTCGCGGCTGTTTCCTTGACCGTTTCGACGTCGCCGCCGCTCTCGATCTTGCCCAGCGCTTCCGCATCACCGCCTTCGTTGGCGTCCCCACCATGTTCGTCCGCCTGGTAGAGAGCCACCCTGACCCCGCCCGTCTCGCCAGCGTGCGCGTGTGGCTCTCGGCCAGCGACCACCTACCCTTGGAAGTTCGCCGGCGTCTGCGCCAGTATGGCGCGTTGTTTCGCCTGCCCGCCGGCCGGCGCATTCCTCCGGTATTGCTCAACGGCTACGGCATGGTCGAACTCGGCGGCCTCGCCATGATGGGCGTGGAGCTGTCGCTGCTGCCAGGTAGCGGCGACCTCTGCTTCCCCGTTCCGCCCTTCCGCATCCGCGTGGTCGATCAGCAAGGGAGACCCGTGCGCCCCGGAGCCACCGGCGAGTGCCAGATCCGCCGCCGCGGGCTTGCTCCGCACTACTGGAAAGATGAAGAGGTCGAAGCCGATAACAACAGCCTGCTCACCCCTGACGGCTGGCTACGCACCGGCGACCTGGCCACACGCAACCGCCTCGGCCTCATTCGCCTGGTCGGGCGCATCAAGGATGTCATCAAGTCCGGCGGCTATTCGGTCTACGTCCGGGAGTTGGAAGAAACCCTTCTCACTCATCCCGCCGTCGCCCGCGCCGTCGCCTTTGGCCTGCCGCACAAAGAGATGCATGAGGTTCCTGTCGCGGCCGTCGAACTGCGCCCCGGCAGCGCAGCCACCGAACCGGACCTGGTAGACTTTTGCCGCCGACATCTGGCAGCCTACAAATCGCCGCGCAGCATCTGGATCTTCGCTCCCGGAACGCTCCCGCAGAACCACAACGGCAAACTGCTCCGCCGCGTAT
>DAHXNO010000180.1 GCA_027365345.1 Granulicella sp. | reverse complement strand
CGTGATCTGGTTGGGGTGAACATCGAACTGCTGGGCCAGCTCAGCCAGCGTCTTGTCCCCCTTCAGGGCGGGTGAGTGCCACCTTCGCCTTAAAGCCTGCTGTGTGGGTCCTGCGTGGGCGTCTTGACATCATTCTCCTCGTTTCCTGCCATCATAATGGCTGTCAGAGAACAATCGCCTCCACTTATCCTGCTGTCCGAAATTTCCAAACCAGATCTCTTCCCTCCCTTGACCCTACCTGAGGCTCACATGCCGGTCACTATCATGCCGTTTTCTCGTACATTCCCGGTTCACCGAGCGAGAACAGGAGTCCTTAGACGACGTTTGCACTGGAGATGAAACGTATGGGCCTGCGTTGCTAGCTCGCACCTAACTCAACACCACGTAGCTTCGGTTACGAAACCGCTAGCGGATCTTGCTGCAGATCGATCGGAACGCTCTCCACAATCTCAATGCCGAATCCCTGCAAGGCGGGTACATGTTTGGGATGATTGGTCAGCAAGCGAATCTTGTGTATTCCGAGATCGGAGATGATCTGACCTCCAAGGCCGACTTGGCGGAGGATTCGTTGGTTCGGATCCCCTGCACCATAGTCTAAAGTTGAGCGGTTGCTGCGATGGATGCAGAGGCGAGCAGGGTGGGCTGTGCGATCGATAAGAAAGCCGCGCTGAGTGTGATGAAGATAAATCAGGGCTCCGCAACCAGTCCTGGCGATCTCCCGCAGGCTGGCGTCCAGTGTGGCTCGGCAGTCGCATGCCGAGGAACCGAATATGTTGCCGGCCAGACAATGTGTCTGAACGCGCACAAGAATAGGAAGGTTGGACCTAGATGCCTGAGCAACATCGCCGAAAATGAGCGCCAAATGAGCCTCCTCTCCAGCGCCAAAGTCGGCAGTCTGAATCTCGCTTTCATAGGAGAGCATTCGGAATTCGCCGTACTCGGTAAGGAGAACGCCCTCTGCCACCCGCTGGATGTAGCGTTCGTTAGCCATGCGGTAGCGAATAAGGTCGGCGACTGTGACCATCTTGAGGTTATGCAGCTTGCAGAATCCAATCAGGTCAGGTACGCGGGCCATGGTGCCATCCTCGTTCATGACCTCGCAGATTACACCTGCGGGGATCAGGCCAGCCATGCGGGCCAAGTCCACTGATGCCTCGGTCTGGCCAGCGCGCACGAGAACACCGCCCTTGCGGGCACGCAAGGGAAAGACATGCCCAGGGCGGGCCAAGTCGTGGGACGAAGAGCTATGGCTGATCGCTACCTGAATGGTGTGTGCGCGGTCGGCTGCAGAGATTCCTGTAGTAACTCCCTCGCGGGCCTCTATGCTTTCTGTAAAAGCTGTGCCAAACCGGGAGGTGTTGTCCTGGGTCATGGGACCAAGCCGTAAGTAGTCCGCTCTCTCTTCCGTCAAGGTGAGGCAGATGAGACCCCGGCCAAATCGAGCCATGAAATTGATGATGTCGGGGGTACAAAACTCTGCAGCAATGGTGAGGTCGCCTTCGTTTTCCCGGTCCTCATCGTCTACCAAGACGATCATATGGCCAGCCCTGAGTTCTTCAAGGGCTTCAGGAATACTAGTGAATCCAGCGGTGCTGTCGGTCATAGGGCCTTGCAATCCACCCGCTCCGCGTTGGCATCGGAAGCGCTGCTGAGGTCGCGGTCGGCGGGTAATATCCAATACACTGAATATACTTCTATGGTCTGGCTTGGAACGAAACTGGTGGAGGGTTGGGCGCCACACGGGCCCGTTGGTCCCTGGAATTCTATTATGAAGGCGGCGCGAGTCCCGGAGTGGGAACGCAGGGAGTTGGCAGAGTTTCAGTTGCTCGATTTTCTTGACGGGGATAGAGGTGTGATTTGGTGGGGGGTTGGAGTTTCCTTCTCAAATAAATATTGATTCTAAAGCACTTAATGAAAACAAGCCTGGATTCGAACGAGTTTTGGAGCGAAAAGGATTGATTTAAAAGAACTTAGAGCTCCAATGGGTGAAGGGGGACGTTAGAGGGTGGATTCGATTTCGAAGCCCCAAGCTTCCAGAAGAGCCTCTGGAATGTACTTGGAGTTCTTATTCCGCCGGGCCCACTCGCGCAGGCGGGTGGAACGGACGTACTGGTCAGGGGTGAGTTTGTACTCTTTGACGACCTGCTCAAACGAAGTGATGGTAGGAACCACCGGGCCGATGGGCTCCGGCTTGCCCCAATTGGGATTGCCGCGGCGTTTTGCCATGTATCTGGTTTCCTCGCTGTTCAGGCGGCATATTGCCGCAACAGTTGATTTTACCACTTTTGAAACTGCGAAGAGGTTCTAACCCTCCCAGCGGAGGATGGTGGAGCCGACGGTGTAGCCTCCGCCGAAGGAGGCGAGCAGGATGGTCATGCCTTTCTTGAGACGGCCCTGGGAGAGGGCGGAGTTCATTGCGAGCGGGATGGTGGCGGCCGTGGTATTGCCATAATCGCCGATATTAATGACGATGTTTTCTTGATGCAGGCCAAGGCGCTCGGCAGTGGCCAGGATGATGCGCTGATTGGCTTGATGGGGGATGAAGAGGTCGACATCGGCCGCAGTGAGTCCGTTGCGGGCGAGGAGGCTTTCGGCCAGTTCGGACATCCTGCGGACAGCCACTTTGAAGACGGCCCCGCCCTCCTGATGGACGAAGTGCATCTTGGCGTTGACGGTTTCGAGGGTGGAGGGGTGCAGGCTACCGCCGCCGGGCATGTAGAGAGAGTTGGCGCCGGAGCCGTCGATCTCGTGGATAAAGTCCACCAGTCCAATCTCGCCATCGGAGCAGGGTTCGATGAGGACAGCGCCGGCTCCATCGCCGAAGAGGATGCAGGTCGAGCGATCGGTGTAGTCGATGATGGAGCTCATGACGTCTGCGCCGATGACCAAGACCTTCTTATGGGCTCCGGATTCGACGAGTTTGGCGCCCATCTGCAGGGCGTAGAGGAAGCCGGAGCAGGCAGCCGAAAGGTCAAAGCCCCAGGTTCCGGTGGCGCCGATCTTGTTTTGCACGAGGCAGGCCGTAGCGGGAAAGAGCATGTCCGGTGTGACGGTGGCCACCAGGATGGCCTCGATCTCGGAGGCTGGGATGCCGCGACGCAGCAGGCAGTCGCGGGCGGCTTCGGCGGCGAGATCGCTGGTGGCGGTGCCGGGGTCGACCAAGTGACGCTGGCGGATTCCCGTGCGTTCCTGGATCCACTGGTCGTTGGTGGTGACCATCGTTTCGAGATCGGCATTGGTGAGCAGGCGGGGTGGAACGTATGTTCCTACGGAGGAGATTTTGGCGCGAACAGGGGTACGGGGCTTCAGGGTGAGACTCAAACTTCGACCTCCAGCGATAAACGTGTAGCCATGAGCATCTTAGTGGAGTTTTTCCATTACCGCGAGTTGGCGGCTTGGCAGGTCCATTTTTTGTCTGGTGCGGAGGCGCCGATTTCGTGTGCAACGGGCGCCTTCAGCGGGTAGCGCCCAGTGTGATGGGTAGAGGACGGGAGGAGACAGTTGCGGTGCGGGGTGCGGGGACGCAACTCGGGGGAGAAAGAAGCGTACCGGGTTTCCCTACTGCGCCCGTATCGACCCGTTACCGTTGCTTCCTTCCGGACCTGGCGGGGTTGGCGGGAATACGTCGCGTAGGACCCGGCACATCCGCAATTTTAGCATGCTTGAGCGGACAGATAAGACGGAGGGCCATGGGCCAAGGATATGATCCGATATGAGGTTACCCATTGTCTGCCGTGAACGCATCCTTGCCCGCCTGCAGAGCAGATGGAAGAGCGAGATGCGGGGCATCCGGCGGGCAGATGCCATTCGCGTGGGTTGGCGCCTCCGATCCGGGTTGCTCTTTGCGGGACAGGGCGACGGTTGGCCGGCACGCTGGAAGCGGCTAGTCGATTTGGCTAGCGGATGGCGGCTGGAGGAGGCGAGCGGAACTCGCGCGAGGCCTGATAGAGCTTCCACAAGGCGAGGATCACGGAGATGCCGAGGATGGACCAGACGGCGATGAGGATGGTGTTGGCCCAGCGGGCGTTGAAACGCGCCCATACATGGAGGACATGCCCCCCATAGCGGATGCCTAGCCATGCGGTGATGGCGTGGCGGAGAAAGCGGCTGAGGGTGAAGGACCACATGAACTCCCGGCGTGACATATGGACGGATCCGGCGGCCAGGATGAAGGGCCATAGCGGCATGGGTGGGGGGAGGATGGCAGGCAGGGCGACGGTGAGGATGGGATGGCTCACGACCCAGGAGGTGATCCGTTTGAGGGTTTTCTCTGAGATGTATTTGCGCAGAAATGCCATGCCCCCGATGGCGCCCGCGGCGTGGGAGCTGAAACCGCCAATCGCCGAGCCGAGCGTGGCGATGACCACCACCAGGATGGGGTTGACGTGGTTGGCGGCATAGAGAATCACGAGAATGTCAGCGATGCCAGGGATTGGCAGCGGGACGAAGGTGCTGTTGACGATGGCGATCACGAAGAGGCCAACGAGTCCCCAACTGGAGAAGAAGTGAAGGGTTGCGCCGTGGTGGAGTACCCCTCTTGCAGACTCGGCAGCGCCCGCCGCAGCGTTGGGGAGCGCGTGGAGGACGGCGAGAGATGAGAGAGCGGAGTACATGCCAGTGTCTATGACCTTATATCAATTTTCCTGTTGCACTCCTTTTTCGGGGAAGGTGAAATCGAAAGCATCCTCAAGCTCTGGTTCCAAACCGCGCCGCACCGGCAGAGCGTGTTGCCGGCCTGGTGTTCCGGACGGGGGAAGAGGGGCCAATCGCGGGGCCGCTCTTCCTTGCTTCCGCAGCCAGGAGAAAGACGTTTCCGTGCCCGCTTGAGCCGTGTGCCTGCGAGAGATCCTCCACTTGTCCCGCCACAGGCCGGCCGCGGGCCTCTCGGTCAGCGCCTCCTCGACCGTCGGCCCGCGCCACCGGCGCCGCTCGATGATCGCCGTCTCAAGGGGCAGCATGCTGGGGATTGGAGATGGCCGGCTTCGCCGCAACGCCGAACTGCTGGAGGCAGACGATCGGCATTTACGGACGGGATCTTGAGCCCTCTACCGTCTGTGCCTCTCGGCGTCCACCAGGTACCGTGTCTACGATATACATCATTCCTGTTGTGTGGTACCGTAGGTTGAAGAGTTTTGCGCCGCCCTTGGCCGCCACGCCCGGTTCACGCCGTGAAAGCAGATAACACGACATGGCCGAGGCTTGTTAAGGGGTCTTTATGAGAAGAGTCCTCTGAGCAAGATGGCGCTGCTCGCAGATTTGGGATCGGAGGTATTCTCCGTGGAAGAAGGGTGCACGCTGCCAGACAAATGATTGCTGTTGATTCAAGCCTGGATTGAGATGCGGTGGCCTTGGTTTTGCGGGTGATCGATCTGCTTCAGGTTCGAGTCGGCTAAAAGTATTTTTGTGGAAGATATTATGCAACCAAAGATCACCAAGATAGAAGTATTCCAAGTTGATTTGCCTTTGATAGAAGGAAGCTACAAGTGGTCGGGTGGAAACAGCATTGAGGTTTTCGACTCGACCGTGGTAGCCGTCCATACCAATGTTGACGTCGTAGGCTATGGAGAGGTTTGTCCTTTGGGATCAGCCTATCTAGCCGCATACGCGAACGGTGTGCGTTCTGGCATTGCGGAGATCGCTCCCTACCTGTTAGGCCTCGATCCGACCGCCTTGTCCCTGGTGAACAGCCGCATGGACCAGGTCTTGCGTGGACATCCCTATGTCAAATCCGGGATCGACATCGCGTGTTGGGACATTTTAGGGAAGATTACTGGATTCCCGGTCGTCACCTTGCTAGGTGGGCGTTATGGAGACTCGTTTCCTCTCTACCGGGCAATCTCACAAGAAAGCCCGAAGGAGATGGCCGCCAAGGTGGATATGTACCGTGCCGAAGGCTACACGAAGTTTCAATTAAAGGTCGGAGGTGATCCAGATGCCGACATTATCCGAATCAAAGAAGTATCGGCGATCCTGAAAAGCGGAGATGTGTTGGTGGCCGATGCGAATACCGGTTGGAGTCAGCATCAGGCAATGCGGGTGACAGACTCCGTGCGCGATGTTGACGTCTATATTGAACAGCCATGCGCCAGCTATCGGGAGTGCCTGAACGTGAGGCGCAATACACACAGACCTTTCATTCTAGACGAGGTGATTGACAGCGTAGGGATGCTGGTTGAAGGGGTGAATGACCGTGCGATGGACATCATTAATCTGAAGATATCGAAAGTTGGCGGTCTGAGTAAGGCACGGCAAATTCGCGATCTTTGTGTCTCACTGGGGATTGCTCTTACTATCGAGGATAGCTGGGGCGGCGATATCACGACCGCCGCGATCTCCCATCTGGCGCATAGCACGCCGAAGGAGTCTTTGTTTTCTTCGACCGACTTCAATAGTTATGTAACTCTACAAATTGCAGACGGAGGTCCCCAGCGGAAGGGGGGGCGGCTTGCGGCTCCCGATACGCCGGGTCTGGGAGTCGAGCCTATTTGGAAAATCCTGGGTGATCCCGTACTCTCCATCTCCTGAATACCACCGGATTTGAGGAGGAGCCCCGTGAAGAAGAATCTTTCCCGACGAAGCTTTGCAGCCGTCACGCTGGGCGCTTTGGGTTGTGCGGCTCACCTGCCCAAAACCATCCAGAGCATCGAATCGCAGAACCACTCCCACACGCCACCCACCCCCCCCGTGCAGCCCCATGCGGATCTCCCTTCCTCCTCTGAGCCTCCCAATCTCTATGCCGATCGTCAGCGCTGGAACAGAAGCGGATCCATACCTTCGGAATGGCATAAGGCTCGCTATAAGTTGAATCAGGCTGCAATGGAGGTAGAACTATGAAGCGGCGCGATTTTCTGCAGACCATGCTCTCCTCCACAGTCGCCCTTTCCCTTCCGGACGCGCTCCCCGCTGACTCCAACCCCCATGCCTCCCTTCCACCAGCCGTCCCACAACCTTCCCATCCTCTCGTCCTTTGGTATCAGCAGCCCGCTCAACAATGGATTGACGCCCTGCCTCTCGGCAATGGACGACTGGGCGCAATGGTGTTTGGCGGCACGGCGACCGAACGGATCCAGCTCAATGAGGACACAGTATGGAGCGGCGGCCCTTACGATCCGACCAATCCACAAGGGCCCCAAGCCCTTCCTGAGATCCGCCGTAACGTCTTCGCCGGCAACAATATCCAGGCACATCGTCTGTTTGGCCGCTCCATGTTCGGCCTCGCCATTCCCCAGATGCAATATCAGCCTTTGGGAAATCTCTGGCTAACCTTCAAAGGACAAAGCCACCCATCCAATCACCGCAAACAGCTCGCTACAGACATGGCCATCACTGCGCCCAATGAGGTTAGCGATTACCGACGACAGTTGGACTTAGACCAGGCCATCGTCACCACCCAATATCGCGTACGCGATCTCTTCTTCACCCGAGAGTCCTTCGTCAGTCCGGTGGACCAGGTCGTCGTACTTCGCTTAACCGCAAACCAGCGGGGGAAGATCTCCTTCTCTGCTGCCTTGACCGCGGGCAATGACGAGCAGCGCAACGGCGACGCCCGCTACGATGTGATTCTTCCCGATGAGATTGTCGTGCGCGGCCGGACCATGTCGGACGCCGGTATCGATGGCCGCCTCAAATACCAGGCCAGAGCCCGCTTTATCACCCAGGGTGGAACCATCTCCCCCGCAGAAGACGCCACCCTCCTGATCGACAACGCCGACGCAGTCACCATCCTCATCGCCGCCGGAACGAGCTTCGTCAATTACAAAGATCCTACCGGAGATCCTGAAAAGACCATCGAGCAGACGTTACAAGCCGCCTCCGCAAACTCTTACGCATCTCTCCGCAGCCGGCACGTCGCTGCCCATCAGGAACTGTTCCGAAGAGTCCACCTTGACCTGGGGCCGTCAGAGACGACCGACCTTCCCACCGATCAGCGCCTGAGACGCTTTCAGGAATCAAACGATCCCGCTATGGCCGCTCTCTATTTTCAGTATGGCCGCTACATGTTGATCTCCAGTTCCAGACCACCTTGCCTTCCAGCCAATCTGCAAGGCATCTGGAATGACTCCAACAGCCCCCCGTGGGGCGGCAAGTACACCACGAACATTAATCTGCAGATGAATTACTGGCCGGCTGAGGCCGCAAACCTGGCAGAATGCGCAGAACCGCTGTTTCAGATGATTGCCGATATGGCGGAGCCCGGGTGCCATGTCGCTGAGGTGAATTACGGGGCGAACGGCTGGGTGTTGCATCAAAATACAGATCTCTGGCTGGCTTGCGCACCGATGGATGGCCCT
>DAHXNO010000162.1 GCA_027365345.1 Granulicella sp. | reverse complement strand
ATTCTGGGTTGCCCCGCTGGTGGGAGGCCTTCTGGCTGGACTGTTCTAAAAGGCGGTTCTGGCTGAGCCATTTGCCCCGCCAGTGGTGGAGAAGCCGATCACGCGCTCGGCGTAATTCCCTCGTGAACCAGGCCGTCATCGCAACTCGGCTGCGGCAGTAACTCCAATTCCCATTGTCCACAGCCGGAGGAGGGCTGCTGCGAATTCACTTCGGGCAGAGTCACAGCAGCCATGGCTGCAGGGACTCCGCTGCGCTCCCTGAAGATTCGGGAGGGAGCGAGTGCTTGGGCTGTGACTAGTGATTTCAGGGTGTTCGGGAGGATGTCGAAGTGTGGGGGGGGAGGGGTGGGAACATGCTATACTAAAAAGGCGATGATGCTCGTAGATCGCCATTATTTTCAATGGTTTCGCGCCAATTCGTAAGCCCGTCTGAAGCCACCGGAAGCCATTTGGAGTGTCCCGTTCGTGTCTGAAGAGATTATCCCCGCCCTCGCCGCCGATCCAACCCCACTTCCTCCTGCAACAACGGCTGTCTTGGCCGAGTCCGGAGGGTATTCCGCGGAAAATATCACGATCCTGGAGGGCCTGGCGGCGGTCCGTCTGCGTCCTGCGATGTACATCGGCTCGACTGGTGAGATGGGCTTGCACCACTTGGTATACGAGGTGGTGGACAATTCGGTAGACGAAGCCCTGGCTGGTTACGCCACCCGCATTGAGGTAACCATCCATGTGGACAACTCGATCACGGTGGTGGATGACGGGCGCGGCATTCCGGTGGACAACAAGACGCTGCCGACGGGCGAGACGATGCCAGCGGTGCAGGTGGTGCTGACGATGCTGCACGCCGGGGGAAAGTTTGACGCCTCCAACTACAAGGTTTCGGGTGGTCTCCATGGAGTGGGCGTCTCCTGTGTGAACGCACTTTCCGAGAACCTGGAGGTTGAGATCTGGCGCGACGGCTATGCCTGGGAGATGGATTACGCCAAGGGCGAGCCCATCTCAGAGTTGCGCAAGATGGGCCCCAGCAAGCGCCGCGGCACCAAGATTCACTTCCTGCCGGACAGGAGCATCTTCACTGTGACGGAGTACAGCTTTGACACTCTGGCCAACCGGCTGCGTCAGCTTGCGTTCCTGAACAAGGGCATCGAGATCCTGCTGACCGACGAGCGCCAGGGCGATGCCAAGGGCGAGCCCAAGGTGCAGGTTTACAAGTACACGGGGGGCATCGCCGAGTTTGTCAAGCTGCTCAACAAGGGCAAGCAGGTACTGAACGAAAAGCCGATCTACATGGAGACCGAGCAGGGCAGCGTGACCATGGAGATCGCGTTGCAGTATAACGACGGCTACTCGGAGACGGTGTTCAGCTTTGCCAACAACATCAATACGGTGGATGGTGGAACGCATCTATCGGGTTTCCGCACGGCGCTGACGCGCACGATCAACGTGGCGGGCCAGCAGCTTGGCCTGTTCAAGGACGTCAAGGAAAATCTTTCTGGCGATGACGTTCGCGAGGGT
Source organism: Granulicella sp. (assembly GCA_027365345.1). Classification (GTDB taxonomy): domain Bacteria; phylum Acidobacteriota; class Terriglobia; order Terriglobales; family Acidobacteriaceae; genus Granulicella. Next base: position 10,028 of record DAHXNO010000162.1, on the reverse strand, counting down.
CTGGTGGCGGTGGTGAGCGTCAAGCTGCCGCAGCCGCAGTTCGAGGGCCAGACCAAGGGCAAGTTGAACTCCGATATCGCCGGCCAGGTGCAGGCTTTTGTGAACGAGCGACTGGGCGCCTTTTTGGAGCAGAACCCCCAGGTGGCCAAGCGGATTATCAACAAGGCGATTGATGCAGCGCGAGCCCGGGAGGCGGCGCGGAAGGCGCGCGACCTGACTCGCCGGAAGGGAGCGCTGGACGGCGGAGGGCTTCCCGGCAAGCTGGCGGACTGCTCAGAGCGCAAGCCGGAGCTGTGTGAGCTTTATCTGGTGGAGGGCGAGTCCGCCGGCGGCACCGCCAAGCAGGGGCGCGACCGGAAGTTTCAGGCGATTCTACCGCTCAAGGGCAAGATCCTGAATGTGGAGAAGGCCCGCTACGACAAGATGCTGGGGCATGAGGAGATTCGCGCCATGATCACGGCGCTGGGCGCGGGCATTGGCAAAGACGACTTCGACATCGCCAAGCTTCGCTACGGCAAACTGATTCTGATGACGGATGCGGACGTGGATGGTTCCCACATCCGCACGCTACTGCTGACCTTCTTCTTCCGGCACATGAAGGAGCTGATTGACCGCGGCCACGTCTACATTGCCCAGCCGCCGCTCTATCGAATCAAGAAGGGCAAGTTTGAACAGTACATCAAGGACGAGCGCGAGTATGTGCAGGTGATGGTGAAGCGCGCCTCCGACGGCATGATGATTCGTTACGGCGAAGGCGGCGCCAAGCTGGAGGGCAAGGAGCTAACGGATTATATGAAGAGCCTGAACGACTACCTGGCCTTCTTCGACAAGGTGGATAAGCGCCTGCGCAATGAGGAGGTCGTCCGAATCTTTGCGGAGACCTTCGCCAGCGAGGGTAAGGACGCTGTTCGCCGCACGGACTTCGAGAGCGATGTGAAGCTGCAGCAGATGCGATCGCGGCTGAAGGAGATTGAGCGCACCTACCAGTTCAAGAGCATCTCTGAGGTAGAGTTCGATGAGGAGCATCGCACGTACTCGTTGACTGTGGTGGATGCGCAAGGAGCTCCCCGCCGCGTCGACTGGACGCTGGCTGCCGCGCCGGAGTCACGCCAGTTGCTGGTCAAGCACGCGCAACTGTCTGACAAGCTCACCGGTCCCTTCCTGGTGGAGTACGCGGGCAAGGCTCCTGCCGCGGGGAAAGCTGGCGAGGCCAGGGACGAACAGGAAGCAGAGCTTGAAGCGGGAGATGAGTTGGATGGCGGCACCGAGGACGAAGGTGCTTCGACGGATGCGACCAAGCCAGTGAAGCGTTCTGGCAAGGTAGGACAGGATCCGGTGGTGAAGAAGACGGCTCGCGAGGTCTTTGAATATGTGATTGAGCAGGGGCGCAAGGAGTATCAGGTTCAGCGCTACAAGGGCCTGGGCGAGATGACCGACTCGCAACTCTGGGACACGACGATGGACCCAGCCCGCCGCACCCTGGTGCAGGTGAAGCTGGAAGACATTGCAGCCACGGAGGAGATTTTCACAACGCTGATGGGAGAAGACGTGGAGAGCCGCCGCAAGTTCATTGAAGACAATGCCCTGGATGTGAAGAATCTCGACATTTAGGTCTTGGATGGGGCTCTGAGGGATCCCTGATGGGGCTCTGACCGCTTGATCTTGCACCAACCCTGAGTGGACAGGGGCAGGCGTGTCTTTGCTTTGCGGCTGAGGCTTCAGCGCCCTTGCGTTTTTGTGCAGGATGCTCTTGTGCGGGGCGCTGGTGCGGGTGATGGGGATGCCGCAGAACTGGCTCGGAACAGATTGATGCGGCGAGAGATCGAGTAGGAACGCCGTGGGATTGTTCGAGCCTGGATCCGAATGTTGATTTGAGCCTGAATTTGAGCCTGGTTTCGAACTTTGATGCGGACCTTCGATCCGATGCTGGATTCGGGGTCTGATCCGAGCTTTGATTCGAGCTTTGAGCCGACCCCCCCGGGGGGGGCGGGAAGATCGAGTCTCTCTCCGGGGCGCACGTCAGATTTGTGGGATGAAGTCATGCGGCGGCCTTCATCTGGACTGAGCGGCGTTCCCAGAAATCCTCGAAGCGTCCGCTGAGTTTAGCAGCGGAGGGCGGTCATCGCGTTGGCGCCGTTGACCGTCCAGTGCACACCGGAGCGTTTCAGGCGGGCGCCGATCACAACTTTGCATCCCGCCTCCACCACGCCGGCGGAGCTGCATAAGCCCTGCTGGCGAAACTTTGCATAGCGCATGCGGCTGCGGTTGTTCCAGAGGTAGCCGATACACTCGCGCGCCTCGTGGTGCTCTTCCGCAAAGGGAGCGAGCGCGTGGACGATGCAGTGCAAACGGCCTTGGTCGAGTTCCTCGTAGCGCTGCTCGATCCATGCCTTGGCCGCTTGCGGGTCGCTAAAGACAGCTTTGCCCACTGTGCTGAGGTGCTCTTTGGCATGAAAGCGGCAAGATCGAGTCTCTCTCCGTTTGAACTTGACAATCAACAGAACGGCAATTCTGATTATTGCGGATATCGCATCCATTTTCAGGCGCTTGATCTGGTTGATTTGGTTCAGGCCAAGCGTGCGTAGGCGCCGAGGTTCAGGACGGTTGACCGATGAGCAGCAAGGAAAGAGACAGGCCGCAGTATCAGTTGGCGACGGTCTCGCGCGCCTGCGCTATCCTGCGTGAGTTTGCGCGCAGCCACGAGCCTCTGAGCCTGAGTGACGTTGTGGACCGCACAGGCCTTGAACAGACGATCGTCTTCCGGCTTCTGCGCACGCTGGAAGAAGAGGGGATGCTGCGGCGCCCGGAAGGCAGACGCTATATTTCGAACGTCAGCATCCTGACCCAGAAACGCTTTCGCATCGGCTATGCGTCGCAGTGCAGCGACTCGTTTTCCAAGGCTGTGACGCAGGGGATTCGCTGGGCTGCGGAGCGCTATCCGGTTGATCTACTCGAGGTGGAAAATCTCTATAGCCCCAAGACGGCTTTGCGCAATGCGCAAAAATTGGCTGCTGAACGGGTTGATCTGGCGATTGAGTTTCAGGTTTACGAGCGAATCGGAGCTCAGCTTGCGAAGATCTATGAGGCGGCGTCCATCCCGGTGATTGCGGTAGAGGTTCCGCAGCCGGGCGCTGTGTTCTTTGGCATCGACAACTACAGCGCAGGGCAACTGGCCGGCAAGTCCCTGGTGAAGGCGGCACGGGCTGAGTGGGGCGGAGAGATCGACGAGTTGTTGATGCTGGACCTGGAGATTGCCGGATCGCTGCCTCATCTGCGTATCTCTGGCGCGGAGACGGCGGTGCGCAAATCCCTTTCGGGCAGTTACCAGGTGGTGCGTCTGGACTCGCGCGGGGAGATGGAGAGGTCCTTTGAGCTGGTGCGCCGCCATATGCATCTTTGCCCGCGCCGGCGGACGCTGATCTTTGGGGTGAATGACCTGGCCGTGCTGGGGGCGCTCCGCGCGTTTGCGGAGGTAGGGCGAAGCGAGTGCTGCCTTGCGCTGGGTGTTGGGGCTCTTCCGGAGGCGCGCCACGAGTTGCGGCTTCCGCAGACCCGGATGATTGGATCGATTGCGACGTTTCCTGAGCGATATGGGGAGAATCTGGTGCAGATCGCCTTGAACATCCTGCAGAAGAAGCCGGTTTTGCCGGCGATCTATGCGCCGATCCAACTGATCACGGCCCATAATATCGATAAGTTTTACCCGCTTTCGCTGTATGCGACCTCGGAGCGGTAAAGAGACCGTTGCTGCCGTTGGAGGGCTGTGCTTTGGCGGCGGACCCGGAGGCTCGTTTGACTACCTGGAGGGCCAACGCGACAGGGCTGAGACGGTGGATGGGCGGCGCGCTGTGCTTTGCGCTATACGCAACACTCGATCGGGCGTTGGTTCGTTGTTGCGCATGCAACCTGCTTGCGTGTCCTGTGGATGGAGCAAGAGGAGTGGAGGCAAGGAGAGACGGATGAAGATCACAGAGATCAAGCTGTACAAAATAAGGTCGGGAAACACCGGGGAGAAGGGCGCATGCTTCGGCCAATCGCAGTACTGGGGAGGCGGCTGGCAGACGGGACTTCACATTGCGAATCCGATGTCATTGTACCCGAAGTATGCGCAGAAGCGAACGCTGTGGATGGGGCCCGGACAGGATCCGTATGCGATCGAGATCCAAACAGACGAAGGCGTTACCGGATGCGCTGTGAACTACGGCGGCGGGGCCTATGCCTGCGCGGTGATCGAGCAGCACTTTCGCCGATTCCTTGTGGGGCAGGATCCGTTCAACATCGAGATGATCTGGGACCAGATGTATCGCTCGACCATGCCGTATGGGCTGGGCGGCGTGACTGCGATGGCGATGAGCGGCGTGGACCTTGCCCTGTGGGACGTGATGGGAAGAACTCTGGGCCAGCCGGTGTACCGACTGCTTGGAGGTGAGACAAAGGAGAGCATTCCCTGCTATGTGACGACCCATCCGGACCTTGTCTCCCATTGGAAGGGAAGCGGCTTCCTGGGAGTGAAGATTGCCGCGCCGTGGGGCTCCGCGGATGGCCGCGAAGGGCTGATCAAGATGCAACGGAGCCTGGAAGAGTGCCGCAGCGCGTTGGATGACGAGATGGAACTGATGGTAGATTGCTATCTCTCCTGGGACATCGAATTCACATCGCGGCTTGCCCAGCGGGTGCGCGGGCTGGACATCAAGTGGTTTGAAGATCCGCTGCAAAATGGGTGGGCGGAGCACATGAATGCGGAGTTGCGTTCTCGGATCACTCCCATCAGTGTGGCGATTGGGAATCTGGAGTATGACGTGAAGGCCTATGCGGCGATCCTGGCTGCTCGCGCCTGCGATGTGATCCAGCCGGAGATTCAGTGGTGCGGAGGCATGACCGCGGTTCGCCGCATTGCGGCGATGGCCAAACCGTATGACATTCCTGTGATTCCGCATGGGTCAGGGGTGTACAACTATCACTTTGTGCAGTCGAACCTAAACTCTCCGTATGCGGAGTATCTTTCCGTCGGGGATGGAACGTCGGTCCGTCCGATCTTTGAAGCCATTGTGGGCGAGCCGCTACCGGTCAACGGAAGGGTGACGCTCGGCGAGCGTCCGGGCTTCGGCGTGGAACTGAATCGAGACCTTCTGGAACCGCTGAGCTTTTAGACGACGAGGACTGAGACCGTGGCTACGAAGATCCAGTGCGGGGTGATCGGCGCCGGTTGGTGGGCGACCTTCGCACATATCCCTAGCTTGCAGGAGAATCCTCAAGCGGAGTTGGTGGCGATCCAGAACGATCATCCCACGGAGGCCGCCAACATTGCCGCGACCTTTCACATTCCTCGGAGTTACAGCCGAGTGGAGGAGTTGCTGGCTGAGGAGCAGGTCCAAGCCGTGATCGTGAGCAGCAGCGCTCATCTTCACTACCGCGAGGGCCGCGCAGCGCTGGAGCAGGGCAAACATGTCCTGATCGAAAAACCGATGACGATAACGGCAGCCGAGGCGGCTGAGTTGACTTCCCTCGCTCGAGACCGGGGCTTGCAGCTCGTGGTCAGTTGTCCGTGGCACTACACTGCGCATGCCCGCGAGGCGAGGCGGCTGGTGGGTGAGGGTGAAGTTGGCGAGATCCGGATGGTGAGCCTTCTGATGACCAATCCGATCAACGATCTGTTGCGAGGGACCAGTACTGAGCCCACTCACGGGCAACCGTATATGCATCCGCGGCGGGGAACCTACAGCGATCCGAAGTTCGCCGGCGGCGGACAGATCTACACGCAGGTGTGCCACGCGGCTGCTTACGTCACGTTCCTGACGGGAGCTCGGCCCGTAGAGGTCTTTGCTCGATTTCATAACGATGGCGCGGTGCTGGATATCTACGACACAGTGAGCCTGCGCATGGATGACGGCTCGATTGTGAATATCGCCAGCACTGGAGCCACCAGTCTGGGACGGCGTGACTTTGAAGTGCGTGTTTTTGGAACGAAGGGCATCTTGTTCCTTGATCTCTGGCACGGGAAGATGGAGTTTGTGCCGCTGAAGGGCGAACCGAGACGCTATGCTTCCCTGGCCGATGAGGAGATTTATCCGCATAAGGCTCCAGCGCGAAATCTGATTGAGTCCATTCTGGATCCGGAGGCGAACCTGGCTCCAGGGATGCTGGGCGTGGCCGCCATGGAGATGATTGAAGGCGCTTGCCGCTCTGCTCAAAGTGGAACGAATCTCCTTGTCTCCTGCTTGAATGGAGCGCCGCGATGAAAGACGTGACTCTGCGTGGTATCACCTGGAACCATAGCCGAGCGCTGCCGCCCCTGGTTGCCGCGGCACAGCGCTTTGAGGAGGTTCATCCCGGCGTGGAGATTGTGTGGCGGCGGCGCAGCCTGCATGAGTTCGGGCACGCCGATCTGGCTACGCTGGCCCAAGCGTTTGATCTGCTGGTCATCGACCCTCCCATGACGGGAGATGCGGAGGCGCAGGAAGTGCTGACGGACTTGCTGCCCCTGTTAAATCCCGCGGAGGTGAAGGAGCTTGAAGCGGACTGCATGGGCGAGTGCTTTGCGAGTTATCTGTATCACGGCAGGCTGTATGCTCTTCCGATAGACGCTGCCGCCCCAGCCGCCAGCCTGCGCCCGGACCTTCTGAGGCGGTACGAGGCAGATGAACCAGAGGTGTGGAGTGAGGTGATCGCTCTGGCCCATTGGGACCTGGTGCGCATGCCGGGATTTTCAGCAGATCTTTTTCTGAACCTGATTGGTCTCTGTGTTTCAAAAGGTGCGGCGGTGGCTTCTGATCCGGAGCGTCTGGTCGAGCCCGAGATTGGGGCCGTGTGCCTGGAGATGCTGCGCGAGCTGGCGGCGCTGATGCCCGAAGAGATCTACAGCATGAACCCGATTGCGCTCTATGAGCGCATGTGCAGCGAAGACGGGATCGCTTACTGTCCCTTTGCCTACACCTACAGCAACTATTCCCGCGCAGGCTTTGGCACAAGGCTCGTACGCTTTGCGAATCCGGTCAGGCTGGACGACGGCCGGGCACTGCGCACGGTGCTGGGAGGGACAGGGATTGCGATCTCCTCTGGCTGCAAAGAGCCTTCGGTGGCGTTTGAGTATTGCCGATTCGTCTCCAGTGCGAGTTGCCAGAAGACGCTTTATGGGCTGGCGGGGGGACAGCCGGCGAGGCGAAGCGCGTGGCAGGACGCTGAACTGAATGCGGTGAGCGATGACTTTTTCCGGCGCACGGCCGCAAGCGTAGAGACGGCTTATGTACGGCCACGTTATCGTGGTTACGTAGGACTCCAGGAACGGGGCGGGGTATGCGTCGCGGAGTTCTGCAGAGAGGGTGGCAGCGCACGGCAGACGCTCGAGAAGGTGGATTCGATCTATCGCGCAAGCCGGAGAGGAGGTCTTTAGATGATGAGATTCTCCTGTGCTGATTTCACCTTCCCGATGCTGGAGCGGAGCAAGGCGCTGCGGCTGGTGAAGTTGCTGCAGTTTGACGACGTGGATATCGGCCTCTTCGCGCGCAGCGCCCATTTTTCTCCAGGAGATCTGGAGGCTTCGCCGAAGCTCTACACCGCTGAGGTAATTGAGGATCTAAAGGCCGCGGCGTTGAAGGTTTCCGATGTGTTTCTCCAGATTGGCGTGGAGCCGGCTGAGTGCGCGGCGAATGATCCCAGTGCGCTGGAGCGGGAGAGAAGCCGCGCGGCGTTCGCGCGCGCGATCGAGTTTTGCGCCGCGCTGCGGTGCAGGCATCTTACGGGGCTGCCAGGGGTTTTCCATGCGGGGGTTGCGCGGGAACGGGATATTGAGCGGGCAGCGGAGGAAGCCGCGTGGCGGATTGCAGCTTGTGCCGATGCGGGCTTGCAGTATGCCATAGAGCCGCATGCGGACTCGATCTGTTCTGACGTGTCGAGCACGAGGCAGTTCCTGGAGTTGACGCCGAAGCTGAGTCTGACGCTGGATTATGGGCACTTTGTGATGGCAGGCGAGAGCTCTGAGGCGGTTCATGGTTTGCTAAAACATGCATCGCATGTGCATGTGCGCGGGGGTGCGCCTGGCCGCCTGCAAGCGCCCATGAAAGAGAACGCGATTGATTTCGCCGGCATGATTGAGGGACTCCAGCGGATTAGATATTCCGGCTTTCTGGCCCATGAGTATGTGTGGATCGACTGGAACGGATGTAACTGCACGGACAACGTCTCCGAGACGATCCTCTTGAGACGCGAGTTGGAAGCGGAGCTTGAGAGAGTTACGCGGCCAGGTGAAGGCGTTGTCATTCGACGCACAGGAGGGATGGGACGATGAATGCGATTGACCTGAAAGGGCGGCACGCGGTGGTTACAGGCGGAGCGACGGGCATTGGGCTGGCGATTGCAACGCGTCTGGTGAGTTCGGGGGCCAGCGTGACGCTGTGGGATCGCGATGAGGCGTTGCTGAACTCCTCCGCCGCACAACTGCGCGCAGCGGGAGAGGTATCGGCTGAACTGGTGGATGTAGCTGTTCACGAATCGGTGGAGCGAGCCACTGCTGCAACCATAGAACGATCCGGCAGCATCGATATCCTGGTGGCGAATGCAGGTATTGCCGGGCCGAATCATCCCACCTGGGAGTACCCGGTTGAGGAATGGGAGCGAGTGATCCAGGTAAATCTGCTTTCAGTGTTCTACTGTTGCCGTGCAGTGCTGCCTGACATGCTGCGCCAGAACTACGGCCGGATTGTAAACGTGGCCTCGATTGCAGCGAAGGAAGGCAATCCCAACGCCTCCGCATACAGCGCCTCGAAGGCGGGTGTGATCGCTTTGACCAAGTCTTTAGGTAAAGAGGTTGCCGGAAGCAACATCGCCGTGAACTGCATTACGCCGGCGGCGGCGCGCACGAGAATCTTCGATCAGATGTCTGAAGAGCACATCGCCTACATGCTGAGCAAGATTCCCCGTGGCCGATTCCTTGAACTGAACGAAGCAAGCGCCATGGTTGCGTGGCTTGTCTCAGAGGAGAACTCTTTTACAACGGGAGCGGTGTTTGACCTGAGCGGCGGTAGAGCGACCTATTGAAGCGGCGAGAGAGATGCGGCCCCTATGGCCGAAGCTGGATGGGGATGGGATCGCTTCGCAGGAACCTGGAGGAGAGAATGCCGGAAGACCTGAATCATCAAGGCGTTTTGATTCGGTGGTGAATCCAGTGCATTGCATGGGAGCGGGGACTGCTTCATGAGAGATACAAGCAGAGAGAAGGCAGGCATGGGAGCGGGTGAAACGAAGAGAGCCGTCAACAGGCGTTCTTTCCTGCAGCTTGCCGGGAGCAGCGTGAGTATTGCGGCGCTGGGGATGGAAGCGAGGGCCGCGGGCCCAGCCGGAGCGAATGATGCAGTAAGGACAGATCGATCTGGCGCAGGTGTTCCATAGCTGCATGCAGGCAGAGCGCGCGGAGGTTTCAACGCTGTGCTGGGACACCGAGGGTGGTGATCGCATGCGCACGAACCTGCTTCGAACCGGCGATCCACTGTGCCTGCGGGTGCGGTTGAACGGAGCGTGGCGCGGCAGCGGCGTTCCATCGAGTGGTGGCTGGACAAGCGCACAGACGCGAGCGGCGAGGTGATTGGGTACTGGAACTACAGGAACTTTCTGGATGCGAATCCAGGGATCCTGATCTCTGCATGGGACTACGTTGAGGCGACGGGCGATATGCCGTGGCTGCAAAAGCGCATAGGGCAGCTTGAGCAGCTCTCGAAGTTTCTCGAAGGCCGCGACATCGGCGGAGAAGGGATGGTGGAGGCAACACAGAGCGGCGGCTATAACACGCTGCGGCAGCCGGGGCGCTCCAGTTGCTGGTGGGATGCGCTGAACACCGGGTACAAAGATGGCTATACGAATGCGTATATTTACCGCGCCTGGCGCTGCCTGGCTGATGATTTCGCTACTCTGAATTGGCCCCTTTCGATGTTCTGAATTGGCCCCACCTGAGGGCGGAGCCCGTTATCTTGTTTTGAGGGTTTTGGACCCGGAAACGAGGACGGCGTGGCCACAAGGAGGAGCAAGGTGGAACTATA
>DAHXNO010000134.1 GCA_027365345.1 Granulicella sp. | reverse complement strand
CTACGTGCTCTACTGGCAGTTGGCGGAGTTGGGCGTGGCGTGCGATGTGATTGCGCCGACGCTGGTGCCGATGAGGTCCGGCGACCGGGTGAAGACCGACCGTCGCGACGCCGAGCGGCTGGCGCGCAGTTTGCGGGCCGGAGATCTGACGGCGGTCTACGTTCCGGACGCGGGGTCGGAGGCGTTGCGCGATCTGGTGCGGGCGCGCGAGGCGGCCAAGCAGGACCAGCTACGGGCGCGGCATCGGCTGAGCAAGTTTCTGCTGCGCTCGGGGCAGCGTCCGGCGCCAGGGGTAAAGGCGTGGACGCAGGCCTTCTTGGCCTGGGTGCGGCAGCTCCGCTTTCCGCAGGCGGCGCAGGAGTTCACGCGGCTGGACTATCTGCACGAGGTCGAGCACATGGAAGAGCGGATCAAGCGGCTGGAGCAGGCCATCACAGAGGCGGTCAAGCTGGCCTCACCTGCGATGCAGGAGGTGGTCAAGAGCCTGCAGGCGCTGCGCGGTATTGCGCAGATCTCGGCGGTGACGATCGCCTCCGAACTGGGCCAGATATCGCGCTTCGCCAGCCCGCGGCAGTTGATGGGCTACAGCGGCGCTGTGCCCCGGGAGAACTCCAGCGGCCAGCGGACCCAGCGCGGCAGCATCACCAAGACCGGCAACGCGCATCTGCGCCGCATCGCGATCGAAGCGGCCTGGAGCTACCGGCTGCGGCCCGGCGTCGGACCGGCGCTGCGCAAACGACAGGAGGGCCTGCCGGAAGAGATTAAAGAGATAGCATGGAAGGCGCAACACCGGCTGCACAAACGCTATATGCGGCTCTATGCGGCCGGCAAGGACCAGTGCAAGATCGTCACCGCCGTGGGACGCGAACTGCTGGGCTTCATCTGGGCCATCGGGACCAGGGCGGAGGCAGCCTGCCAGCAGAAATCGGCAGCCTGAGAACAACAACAACAAAAGCAAAAGCTTTCCTGAAAAGGAAAAAACAAGAACCACGCAACCCATGAACATCAACGCTCAATTCGAGGACAGGGCCAGCCGCAGCCGGAGCCAGAACGAAGGAGAATCCTCGTATGCTCTATGCGACAGGCTCAGCCGGACTCGCGACACTAGTCAGAGGCAGATCCCGACGGATCAAGATTATGCGGTTTCGACCCGCGAATATCAGACTGATCAATCGTCGCCCACTCCTGCCCCGACTGCTGCTGGCCCTGTCCTCGGAAAACGGCAACGACAAAAACAACCCCACACCCGTGCAGGCATTGACAGGTCACTCCATATCAGAGCATTTTTCCCGTAGGTGTAGTCCGGCAGATTGAGATGGATGGGCGTTTTCCCGATGAAAACGCCACTGCACAATCGCCTTTGGATGCCCATCAACGGGGAAAATGCTCTAAATCCGATAGCTTCCAGCCAATCTAGCCTCTCGGCTCAAGGGTGAACTTCCCATAGATGGGTCGGCTCGGCTCTGCGTGTACTATACGGAGTGGGCGGCAGGTAAATCTTCGTCAGGCAGTCCTTCGAGAAGCTTTCACCGGCCAACTCGTCCCCCAGAATCCGACCGACGAACCCGCCTCCGTGCTGCTCGAGCGCATCCGCGCCGAGCGTAATTCGGAAAACTCCCGTCCACCGCGACGGTCACGCAAGGTGGTAACGGATGGATAGCCCCTCGATTCAGACGAATTCAGAGACCGCTGCGATACTCGAGACGGTGAATGGCGCCGTCGGAGATCCACTGGAGAGGAAGCGTTGGAATGTTGAGGGGACACTA
>DAHXNO010000133.1 GCA_027365345.1 Granulicella sp. | reverse complement strand
TGACAACAACGCCAACCGGGGCGCGAAGGCGTTGTGCGTGATCACACCCGCGGCGCTTGGTCCGCAGTTCTTCCGCGGGGCTGCCGAAGTGATCAACGCGGCGGCCGGCGGGCCGCCGGACTGGGCGAAGATGGCCGAGATCATGCGCCGCCACGGCCTCACACCCGCGCCGCCGCAGCCTCAAGCGTAACGCCTTGGGACGCACCAGACCCTGTTCATCGCCTTCGACCTGATCTTGGGTTGGATGATCGGTAATCTGGATGCAATTTTTGCCTAACGATAACAGGTCTTACCGCGAAACGGCACCTCCAGAGAACAGGCAGCCGAAGCGGTCGTTTACGGGATCTTCCAGGTTCTGCTTGCAACCGAGGTAACGCTCGGTTGTCAGTACGGAGGCGTGCCCCGCAAGGAGCTGTATTTGCCCTGATATGGAGTGACCCTGTCAACCTCTGCAGGTCGGTGGGGTTGTTTTTGTCGTTGTCGTTTTCCGAGGACAGGGCCAGCAGCAGTCGGGGCAGGGTTGAGCGACGATGGATCAGTCTGATATTCGCGGGTCGAAACCGCATCATCTTGATCCGTCGGGAGCTGCCTCTGACTAAAGTCGCGAGTCCGGCTGAGCCTGTCGCATGGAGCATACGAGGATTCTCCTTCGTGCTGGCTCCGGCTGCGGCTGGCCCTGTTCTCGAATTGAGCGTTGATGTTCATGGCTTGCGTGGTTCTTGCTTTTTATTTTCAGGAAAGCTTTTGCTTTTGTTGTTGTTCTCAGGCTGCCGATTTCTGTTTGCAGGCTGCCTCCGCCCTGGTCCCGATGGCCCAGATGAAGCCCAACAGTTCGCGTCCCACGGCGGTGACGATCTTGCACTGGTCCTTGCCAGCCGCATAGAGCCGCATATAGCGTTTGTGCAGCCGGTGTTGCGCCTTCCATGCTATCTCTTTGATCTCTTCCGGCAGGCCCTCCTGTCGTTTGCGCAGCGCCGGTCCGACGCCGGGCGGCAGCCGGTAGCTCCAGGCCGCTTCGATCGCGATGCGGCGCAGATGCGCGTTGCCGGTCTTGGTGATGCTGCCGCGCTGGGTCCGCTGGCCGCTGGAGTTCTCCCGAGGCACAGCGCCGCTGTAGCCCATCAACTGCCGCGGGCTGGCAAAGCGCGATATCTCGCCCAGCTCGGAGGCGATCGTCGCCGCCGAGATCTGCGCAATACCGCGCAGCGCCTGCAGGCTCTTGACCACCTCCTGCATCGCAGGTGAGGCCTGCTTGACCGCCTCCGTGATGGCCTGCTCCAGCCGCTTGATCCGCTCCGCAATGTGCTCGACCTCGTGCAGATAGTCCAGCCGCGTGGACTCCTGCGCCGCCTGCTGAAAGCGGAGCTGCCGCACCCAGGCCAGGTAGGCGTGCGTCCACGCCTTCACCCCTGGGGCCGGACGCTGCCCTGAGCGCAGCAGAAACTTGCTCAGCCGATGCCGCGCCCGTAGCTGGTCTTGCTTGGCCGCCTCGCGCGCCCGCACCAGATCGCGCAACGCCTCCGACCCCGCGTCCGGAACGTAGACCGCCGTCAGATCCCCGGCCCGCAAACTGCGCGCCAGCCGCTCGGCGTCGCGACGGTCGGTCTTCACCCGGTCGCCGGACCTCATCGGCACCAGCGTCGGCGCAATCACATCGCACGCCACGCCCAACTCCGCCAACTGCCAGTAGAGCACGTAG
>DAHXNO010000098.1 GCA_027365345.1 Granulicella sp. | reverse complement strand
CGGATCGATCAGATGAACCTCTGGAAATGACCTTGCCACCTTCAGGTGGCGCATCTCAATCGGGGCCGCGTTAGCGACCCCTCAAGCCGCTTCGAGCGGCTCACAAAAGAAAGCCCCCGGCTCTGCCGGGGGTACTTTACTATCAAACCTCTCAAGGCCTGCCTCGGCAAGAACATCGGCAACCAGGACCTCCATCGCGCCCATCCCAATCGTTTTGTGAGCGCTATCTGCACCCCATCTTGGGTGGCGGGGAAAGGATCGTCACGCTGCACATCAGCGACCTGCCCGACCGGCTACCCGACCGCTGGAAAGCTACCCCGGAAATCTGCATGGCCGCCCTACAAAGTCAAGCTTCGCTCCGTTGAACCTACCCGTCGTTCACGTACCCGTAACCAGCCATCCTGCTGATACGCATCGACCGCGCCCTATACCATGCGTTCGGCCAACTCACACTGCACGGGCGTTACGGCGCTCGTCGCACCGCCGAGAACCATCTTGACCGCCCCTCGGCGACGCTCATTCAGCCCCGCAATCGACAATCTCCTTCCGATGCAAGAACTCATGCCTTGCTCAGTCTTGAATGTACGTATTCGTTTCCTGCTGGATCAAGAGAAGGCCGCGGCGTGTAAGCCATATTTGGTGCATACCAGTACCTCGCCCCGAACGGAACTTAGGCTCGGGCTCGCTCCTTCATCTCTCGTGACGCTGTCATCTCAAACCTAGCTGCCGCTGGGCCGGCGACTCAGGCGAGCAGCCAGTCGCCCTCCTGCTCCTCTTACCTCATCGAGTGCGGAGAGGCGATGCGGACCAGAAGAATGTCGTGGCTGCCGATCTCCAGAGGCATATTCTGGCTCAGCGTCATCTCTTTGCCCGTCCAGAGATCCTTGGCCTGCTGGGGACCACGGAGATGCAGACGTTCCAGGTCCAGGTGGAACGGATGCGTGGAGTAGCGGTTGCTGCCCGCGTTCAGCACGGCAATGGCCAATGCTCCTCCTGAAAGCGGCCGCGTCCACACCTCCACTTCTCCATCCGTATACGCTCGGGTCGCCTGCTGCCCCAGCCGATCCTGATCGATCGCGATGACATCGCGATTCGTAAGAATGGACACAATGGCCGGGTTCATCTGTGCAAGGTCGTTGCCCGCGAGCAAGGGCGCGGCCAGCATGGCCCACATCGAAAAATGAGCGCGGTTTTCCGCCATCGTAAGATTGCCATTGCCCACCTCCAGCATATCCGGGTCATTCCAGTGGCCCGGACCGGCGTATTTCGCCAGTCCAGCCTGCTGGCTCAGAATGTCATAGATGCGATCCCAACGGGGGTTGATGTCTCCCGTGGTTCGCCACAGATTTCCACCCACAGAGGGAGCCCATTCCCAAACCGCGTCCATGCCATACTGGCACAGCGAAAACACAATCGGCCTGCCGGTGTGTTGCAGGGCCTGGTGCATCTTCGCATAGGCTGCCTCCATCAGCCGCATCTGCTGGGCCGGATCATCGGGCGCCTCCTTCTTCATCACGCCGCCAAAACTACACAGGTCATATTTCACGTAGTCGATACCCCATTTGGCGTAGGTGTCGGCATCCTGTTGAACATGGCCGTAGCTGCCTTCGAAGCCGGCGCAGGTTTTAGGGCCAGGCGAGGAGTAGATGCCCAGCTTCAGGCCTTTGGAGTGGACATAGGCGGCCAGCGCCGCCATGTCAGGGAATTTGCTGTTGGAATGGATAAAGCCCTGGGCATCGCGCTGGCCCTCCCACGTGTCGTCAATGTTGATGTAGGTGTAGCCGGCGTCTCTCATCCCGCTGGAGACCATGGAATCGGCGGCGGCGCGAACGTCGGCATCGTTGACCCTGCCCGCAAAGTAGTTCCAGCTATTCCACCCCATAGGCGGCGTGGCGGCAACCGCAAGGGAACTGGGAGACGTGCTGCCACCCCCTTGCTGTGAAACTGCGGGCTGTAGGAAAGCAAGGAGAAACGGAACCAGCAAAAGAGACATACGCATGTTCAAACCTCTCACACAGGGCAAATTCGTGAAGACGGAAAGGGGAGCCGACCGATGTAATGTAACCGTTTGCCATCGGAGCGGCGGGGAGAAGCGAGAGCGGTTGATGGAGCAACTATGTGATCCGTAAAAAGCCAGGTTAAATTGTTGTTGTTCCAGTCCAGAATCAAGGCGAGGGTGAAGGCTGCGGACCAACCGAAATCCCGCAACCCGTATCCTTTGCCGTCCCTGGAGTCGTAGTATTCCCGAATCGAACTATCTCGCGCAACCCAGCCCAGCAGCCGGGAGCGCATGGCCTCTGCGACCTCAGTATAGCCGTATTGCTCAAGCCCCTTCAGCGCGAAATAGGAGGTGTTCAGCCAGCCTGCTCCCCTCCAGTAACCATCCCAATAAACCTCAGAAACGGAATTGCCGGTGTGGATGGCAACGGAGTTGATCAGCTTCGGCGTGCTCCCGAAAATGTATGAACACTTGAGAACCAGCCTGCGGAAGAAGATCGCCCGCGAATTCAATCAGCCGCAACCGGTCTTTGTAAGCTGGCTCCATGCCCTGACGGCGGTCCGCAATGTATGCACGCATCACAGCCGGTCGTGGAACAGAGAGCTTGCCGTCAAGCCCGAACTGCCCGTGGCGTGGAAAGCAAGCGGCATCGGCAACGACCGCTTCTACGTGATTGCGCTCATGATTCAGACCCTGCTGACCGACATCGCTCCTGACTCCCTCTGGGGACACCCTCCAAGGCTCTGCTCAACGCTCACCCGACAGTCAATCTTCGGGCAATGCAATTTCCCGACAACTGGCAGACCCTCCCGCCTTGGAACTGAGGCTTTGCACAGCCCACCCGGAATGGGCGTACACTCAACGCGAAAATCCTTATTTCTTTTGACGGCGCTAGAACGCTATTTTTGTGCGCCAAGCAACGAAGAAGCGAGATCCGGATATGAATGCGAATGAGATTGTTGCTTCGATCCGTAAGCGTCGCGACAACTTCCTTGACGCTCAGATAATTGGCACAGCCGAGGATCCTCTCGAATACTCTGCAGCGAGCGTGAGCAGAGCTATTGCCGATGAGTATGACTCATTACTGGCCGAGATCGATTCAGCTGAGCGCAAAAAGTGACCAGGATGGCGAAGATTTTTTTCGACGACCGCAAGGCCGCGATTGGCAACTCCAAGCCTCTTGTTCCGCGCTTCGAACTGGATGCGGTTGTTGGCTGAAAACTCGCGGCTTATTTAGTGTTATCCGCTGACGCCCGCAGGGTGTCGCGGGAAAGGCCCCCTGTGGACAGCGGCTTTGCGTCAGGCGGCGGCTGCTCCGTCATCTTCCGGACGGGAATCTGGCGACCGACCGTGGCATTCGATGCGATCCACCCGCGCGCCGCGACACCGTCAAAGCTCGAGGCTCCTGCCCATTCGCCTTTAAGGGCAGACTCCGGCGTTCAGCTTCCGTGCGCGTTGAACCCGCGCCGCCGCTCATCACCAGATCATTCTTCCCCGCTCGGGGCCCACGCGCGGGCAAGCTTCGTACGGGAGAAGGGAGATGCCGGAGAGTTCATGGGCGTTCGACAGGCATTCGGATATTTCGTCCCATCGTTCCCAATACCCCTGATTCGCCTCTATCCTTGGGGCACGTGGAGAAGATAGATCCTTTCCCGTCGGTTACAGCGCGAGGCGTACAGGCCCAATCACTACCGGAAGATGTTCACGGCTATGCCTGGGGTGATGGTGTCCGGGGTGTTGTGGCCGGCTGGGTACAGGCGCACTCCTATGAGAATGCCGATCCAGGGACGCCAACTGTATTCCACGGCCGGCGCGAAGGCCCAGGCAGTGCTGGAGCCGGAGTTCATCGTGATGGGGGTGGGGCCTATGGGCGTGCCGGCAGAGTTGCTGGTGGGAGCTTCGGTCCCGGAGACGCGGGTGTTGGCGGAGCTGCGCCAGACGGCGTCGGTGGCGAGCGCGAAGCGCTGGGTGACGCTGTACTCGAAGGCAGCGTCGAGGGTGAGTGAGTTGTCGGGATGGGCTGTGCCCCGGAAGCCAGCGGCGGTGCCATAGACGCTGACGCCCGTAACGCTGGCAGTGGTGGAGATGGAGTCATAGATGTCGAGCCGCGATCGCCGAATACGCCCGTTGGGTAGCCACAGATAGAGTTGGGAGAAGATAGCCGGGATGGTGGTAAAGACGCCCTGCCCAAGGGCGTTAGCGGGTCGGGAGCCAAGGTTGTCGAAGGCGCCCGTAGGCAGAGTCTGCTCAACGGCGAGGGCCACCGTGGGGATGTGATGGCATGGATAAGGCCCAGTGAGACGGCGCTGAACGATCAGGGTCAGGTCGCCAAGGACGGGGCCCGCGCTGGTGGGCTGGCCGGGAATGGTGTTGTAGCCAAAAAGAGGGAGAGCGCCGGCGGCGAGGCGGTTCATGAGCCCGTAGATGAGGTATGTCTGGGAGTCATAGCTGCTGGCGGCAGGCGCGGGGAGCCGAGTGCCGCTGGGGGAGTAGGCGCCCAGGGTGCGCATGTCGGTGAGATAAGGCTCGAGGAGGAAATGGCCGCGGGCCGGGGTCGCGGCGGTGTTGGCCAGCATCGGTCCGGTGAACCAGGCTTCGCTGATGGAGTGGCCGGATGGGCTGCATTCCGTCTGCGCGGGGGCGGCGAGGGCGCTGAGCAGCAGCGTGCCGATAAGAAGAGGTGTGCGAAGCATGAGGACTGCGGTGGCTCAGAGGTTTTCATTCGGGCTGCACCATCTGTGGCTTCCACGATGGCGACAACGAGGTTGCAAAGACGTCGCCAAATTATCGCACAGCGAGAGGGTTGGGCTCAGCCAGGGGCATCGTCGCCGCGTGTCCTCCTTTCCATGAAATCGCTGACCTCTACCCCAGCACTGGCGAACCGATCCTCCAGCCAGTTGCAAGCCGACGGTATGCCTATGGTTACCGTGGATGACGCACCATTGAGGCGGGTGGCGGCCTATCGTTTGAGCCTCGGAGCTACCCCTTCACCCAAGGCAGCAGCACTCATCTGCACGTTGCATCCCCCTCGTAAAATCCCATCCATGGCTGAAACTCATCTTCCTGCAAAATCTTCAGACACAGCCGCAGCCGTAATTCCACAGTCGGCCCAGCAATGCTTGGGGTGTAGCCCCTCCAATCCGCAGGGATTACATCTTCCGTTTTTGCTCGATTCTTCCTATCCGGACCGCATCACGTCCCGCTCAGTGCTGAACCTCACCCGCTTGCACGAGGGGGGCCTCCCGGCCATATCCATCGCGGCATGATTGCTATTCTCCTGGATGAGGCGATGGGCAAACTCAACCTTCCCAGCGGCGTGGTTGCCATGACGCGCAACAGGGAAGTCGTCTATCTGCGGCCCTTGCCCATCGGTTCGATCAGCACGTCGACCACTTTGCGCCTCGATCTCAGGCGGGCCGTCATCCCAGCAATACGGCGGCCATCCTCCGTGATCGCTCCGATAATCGGAATGTGACGATTGGTAACGTCAAGCCTCTTGTCCCGCGCGTCGAACGGGATGCACTTGTGGGCGGAAAACGCACGGTCGATTTCACGACCGCCTCCCAAACCTGCGAAGCGGTGCGGGGCAGGCTTGCCTCCGATGGCCTTGGGTCAAGCACGAGCTGTCGGAGTCCTTCTCCACGATGGGAATGTAGTGGTTGATTTGAGCAAGCCTTGCGCCGACGAGCCATCAGAACCAAAGGTTTCGGTCCATTCGTCCCAGGGCACACTGCTGATGATCAGAGTCCAGGCGCGCTGGTAGCTCTGGCTCCGGTTGACCGAGCTGTAAACGTGACCTCAAGCTGCGTGTCACGCGGGAACGTCACCTCATGGCCGCGGGTCAGAAATCGGAAGTAGACTGACTTGGCGAACGCATAGGCTCCAAAGCCGATGGCCAGATCAACGCTGCCGGCGCTAATCGCAGCCACGCGTGCCGCCAGTCCAACGCCGTTTGACGCAACCGCCATGTTTCCGGCTGCGGGGCTTCCGCCGCCGCCGGCCTTTCCGGCATCTAGATCCGCGCCGGCCGTGGCTGTTGCAGCCAGCAGCACTGGCGCCACAAAACGACCCTTATCCGGGTTGGCCTTCACGTTCCCCTCGGCATCAACCGTGAGATTCTGCCCCGAGTTTCCCTCCACGCCGGAAAGCGTTCCGTAAACCGTCTCCTTGTGCTGTTCCGCGGTTTGAATCGGATTCTTGACTCCGCGAATCGCGAAGCGTAACTTGCCGTTGCGGCCAAAGCTGCGGGCCGGCTTGCTCATCGAGACTACCCCGTCCAACTCTGCCCCTTCAGGCAAGATGAGCTTGTGGTCTTTGTCAAACAGCGGTGCAGTCACCAACGCCACCACCGGCTGCCCCTTCTTCGCAGTCTTCGAGTCCAGGGACTCCATCAGACGCGCATCCACCACCTTGCCGTTCAGACTCGGGGATTCGGACTCCACCACCGGCGGCGCCGGCGGAAGTTCCACCGTCAACGGCGCGTTGAGATTCGCAACAAACTCCGTTCCCGACCAGATACGCTGCGGATGATAGGGTAGCTGGCTGTAAAGCAGCCTGACGGCGCGATCCTTTTTGTTGGGGGCAGTGAAACTTTGTACAGTATCGTGAATGCTTGTCTTTGCCGCGTTGATGCCGCGGCGGATGAGCGACGGCTTCTTTGTGCTTGTGAAACGTACCATCTGCGTCGTGCGGATCAGTGCCCGGGTGTCCATCGGCACATTCACATGCGTTGCCGCGACCTGCACGCTGGTGAAGTCTACGACTGGATCATGCAACGGCGTCACATCTCCATTCAGCAGCGCCTGCTCGCGCACCAGATGATCCGTGGGCACATACGCAATCACTTTGCCTTGGACAGGAGAGCCGACCGCAAGCACGAGCTGGTCGCGCACGTAAATCGGATCAGTGAGCACACCCACTACACTGGCTCCGATGTGCAGATGCGCGGTGCGCGTAACGCGAATGTGTAACGGAACGCCCGCTGGAAGAATCACATGCTGAGCCGACGATGTAGCCTGTGGCGTCAGCGGCGCCTGTTGCGCCTTGTCCGCCTGAGGAATCAGAGTCACCACGAGCCCAAGCGCGAGATGAATCCATCCAAACTTCATAGATTCGAGTGTATCCAAGTGCATCTCGGCTTGAGCGTATCCCGGCTAAAGATGAACGCAATTTCACTTTAGGGGAAGGCAAGCTGTTCATAAGCAAGAGGGCTGCCTCTCGACAGCCCTCTTGCTTCTATCTTGAGCGACAGCGCCTTATCCCCTGCAAGTTGGGCCGCTTGTAGCAACTCCGCGGGGTCTGGCCAGACAGACAATGCGGGATCCAAGGGATCTGCACCTGGGACAGGGGCGATGAAGACCGTGCCATCTGGGCAGCGCTTCCCAGCACGCGCTCGATTGCACTTATGATCGGACTGGGAGGGAACGATGTGGGGAGCGGCTGGAGGGGAGATTCTGCGAGGTTGGAGGACGATGGTGAGCGCAGCATGCGCGGCGCTGCTTTGCTTACCTGCGTTGGTTTGCAGGGCGCAGATCGGCAATGGAGCAACGGCAGAGCCAGCGTCGGTTCCGTTGCAGATCCAGGGACGGCAGTTCCTGTTGCGGGGCAAGCCGCTTCAGATCCTCTCCGGCGAGATCGAGTACGCGCGGATTCCGCGCGCGGATTGGCGTGACCGGCTGCGTAAGGTCCGGGCGATGGGTTTGAATACGATCACCGTGTATGTCTTTTGGAACCTCCATGAGCCTGAGCCTGGGGTGTTTGATTTCAGGGGCCAAAAGGATGTAGCTGAGTTTCTTCGCGAGGCGCAGCAGGAGGGACTCTATGTGGTGCTGCGTCCGGGGCCCTATGTGTGCGCGGAGTGGGACCTGGGAGGGTATCCTGCGTGGTTGCTGAAGGAGAGCCGAAGTTCGGGTTCTGAGACGCCGGCGATTTTGTTGCGCAGCTCGCAGCCGGAGTATCTGGCCGCGGTGCGGCGCTGGATGAACCGGCTGGGCCAGGAGTTGGCTCCGCTCCAGGCCAGCCGCGGTGGGCCAATCATTGCCGTGCAGGTGGAGAATGAGTATGGCTCTTTCCGTGCCGACCAGGATGGCAAGACGTATCTGAATCAGGTGCTGAAGATCGTCCGCGATGCGGGTTTTGGGGAGTCGTTGCTCTATACGGCTGACGGTGGCGAAGAGCTGCCCGGCGGTTCGATTCCAGGTTTGCTGGCCGGGATCGACTTTGGCACCGGCGATGAGCAGCATGAGCTTCCTCTGTTGCAGAAGTTTCAGCCGGATGCTCCGGTGTACATTGCAGAGTACTGGGATGGTTGGTTTGACCACTGGGGCGAGAAACACCACACCACCAGTACGCAGGTGGAGGTGAATGAGATTCGTCAGGCCATCGAAAAAGGCTACTCCATCAGCCTGTACATGGCCGACGGAGGAACCAGCTTTGGCTGGATGAATGGGGCCAACTGGGATAGCGGACGGTATGAGCCGGACGTTTCCAGTTACGACTACGACGCGCCTATCGATGAAGCGGGCCGGCCGACGGCAAAGTATTTTGCCCTGCGGTCGATGATTGCAGAGACTACCCACCGTCATTTGCCGCCGGTTCCAAGTTCAGGGCCGATGCTGAAGGGGAAGAAGCTGACGCTGAGACGGTCTGAGTCCCTGTGGGCGGCGCTTCCGGCGGCGGTGCGTGACGAGGTTCCGCGGTCGATGGAGGAACTGGGACAGGGCTACGGGGACATTCTGTATAGGACGACGATTGGCCCGGGGTTAGTGAGTACGAATGAGGCCGCGGGGGCGCAGGGCCGCGTGTTATTGAAAGTTGGCAAGTTGCACAGTTATGCGCGGGTCTATGTGGACGGCCACCTGCAGGGAGTGATGGACCGGAGGCTTGGTCAGCGGGAGCTGTGGATCTCCGCGCATACCGGACAACGGTTGGACCTGCTGGTGGAGAACTCTGGCCGGATCAACTTTACGACGAAGATACGAGGAGAGCGGGCGGGGATTCTGGGTGAGGTGAGCCTGGATGGCAAGCTGCCGCAGGGGTGGGAGATGATGCCGTTGCCCCTCGATGAGCCTCCGCAGAGTGGGTACGCAACGCATGGCTGCAAGCAGGGCCCGTGTTTCTATCAGGGCTCCTTGAAGCTGAGGGTGGCGCAGGATACATATCTGGATACTGCCTTGCTGGGGAAGGGAGTGGTTTGGGTGAACGGGCATCTGCTGGGCAGGTTCTGGGATGTTGGGCCGATGGGGAGCCTGTACTTGCCGGGAGCGTGGCTGCACCGCGGCAAGAATTCTGTGGTGGTGATGGACTGGAATGGAGAAGATGCGGCGAGGGTGCGGTTGGAGGATCATCCCGTCTATCTGTTGCCGAGGGCGAAGAGTTCGAAGCCGGTTGCTGCGGCGGCGGAGTGAGGCTTGACGGCAACGGTGATAGACGCGCTGGTGTTTGGCGGGTGAATGCCATCGGGTTGTGTCATGCGGGGCGCGGTAGGAGTAGCGCGGCCTTATGGTTGGGACGGCCGCGCGTTAGCTCAATTCATGTGCCAGTTCATGTTGCCGGGGGTTCAGAAGGGCACGTGCGCCGGCATTTTCCGTGCGCCCCAGCAGGAACGGTTTAAGAGATCCGGGGGATTTCCGCACAACCGGCAAGCCTGCTGGGCCTCGAGTCCGAGGTGCCGCGGCTCAGTTCGTATCCGCAGGACTTTCCCATCTTTCCTGTACCTATTTTTCGAACGCCGTATTGACCGCAGTGAGTCCGCCGTCTACGGTCAACACGGCGCCGGTAATGAACGATGCTTCGTCAGAAGCAAGAAAGAGGGCGGCATTGGCGACATCTTCTGGACTTCCCAGCCTGCCGATGGGATAAAGCCTGGTGAGTCTTTCTTGCATCCCGGGGTCACGCTCAAATTCCTCCTTCCACCTATCGGTTACGATAGTGCCGGGACAAATGCAATTGATTCGGATGCCGAGAGGAGAGAACTCGCCGGCCATTGAGCGAGACAGCCCGATGATTGCGGCTTTCATGCCGCTGTACACATGTTCTCTTCCGAAGCCCATCAGTGCGTTGACCGACGAAATATTCACGACGCCGGCGCCCGGACGCCGCATCAGCGGAAATGCAGCATTCATCGCAATCCAGTAGCTCCTGAGGCAGACCTCGGTCAGGGAATCCCATTCGTTTCCGGCCACAGCGGCGCTACCTGCGATGACATTATTGACGAGTATGTCCAGTCCACCACACCTGTTCTTCAATTCACTCATCAGCGCCGCGATGTCGCGCTGAGAAGAAGCGTCTCCGTGAAGATAGAAGGATCTTCCGCCGCCGCGTTCGATTTCTGATTCGAGCGCCTGCCCTGCGACGGCATCGATGTCATTGATGGCGACTGTGGCTCCCTCTTGCGCCAATCGCATTGCAATGGCCCGCCCAATGCCGCTTGCCGCGCCTGTAACTGCGGCGACCTTGTCTTGGAGTCGCATCTACATAGCTCCTCAAGTAAGTTTGCCCTGAATCGATCTTACAGGCCGTGCTGCCATTCGCTGCTGGACCGATTCTATGAGCGTTTCATACCGGCCGGCGTTTCTTCCGGCCAGCGCTGCGCGTCACGCAAAACGCGCAGGATACGAATCGTTTTTCCTGTAACCTGGTAAGTCAGAATATAGGGTGGGTGCTGGACAACCATCTCTCGTGTGCGTTCGATGCGTCCGAAACGGCCCATCTCCGCGAACTGGAGCAGCCCTTCGACTTGTTCCTCGAACCGCCAGCCGCCTCAATCCAGTCGATTGGAGACGCATGGGCGGCCACAGCCAGCAGTCTCGTACTCTCTGTGCCGAGCGGGATTGTTCCCGAGGAGCGCAACTATGTTCTGAATCCGGGGCACACCCGATTCGCCGGGATTCAGTTCGGATCGCCCGTTCCTTGCAAGTTCGACCCGCGACTGCTCTAAATAGCTTTTCCCTACGATCCTCTTGCTACAGAACTTTTCGTTCCGCAGGTAGCCCTGGGGGTCATAGCTCGACCGCAGATCGGTGCTACCTTTTTCGCTGCCAGGTTCTGCTTTGCCGTCAGGCTGCTTTTGCCTGCTATGGCGAGCTCCGTGCACAGATGGGCTCAATGGGCCGGCGCATCCGTATAAGCGTCCTGCATCATGGCGGTCATCTGTGAGTACACTTGCGTATAGTTCTGGATCTGTTGTGCAAGAAACTGTTTTTCATGAGCCTCAACGATTGGCTGCGGGTAATAGCCGGCTTTCCCGTTTTTGATTTGCTCGCGCATTCTTTGGGCACGATCCTGAAGTGCCCGCACGCTGGCGTTGGCCGCTTGCAGTTTGGAGGGAAACTGCGCTATCTCCTGCTGGATGGTTTCAGGGTGATAGGTGATCCGGTCTCCTGCCTGCATGGCGTCCACCAAAGCGTCTGGCCGCCATGCAAGAGGCGCGGTTGAGTTGATCACCTGCGATGTCTGGTAGAGCCTCGCCAAAGCTCCTGGAAAGCCATCAAGCTGCGCACGCTTTTCCATGAGCCGTTCTGTGCGATGCACGCGCAATGTTACGAGTGCGGTGATTGCTTGCGAAGGAATACGGACGATCGTGGTGAGAGTATTGCCGTCATAGCGCCATCCAGGTTGTTGGCCTGTGGTTACGTAAGATACTGGCGTTCCGTTCAAAGTCACGGATTGGGGCGGCCAGTCGTCGGGCAACCGAAATTCATACTGCCGCGAAGGTTGCATTCCGGGAAAGCCGCCACGGACGGGATCCACGGTGACGATCAGGTCATTGCCCTGCTGGCTGGCATGAATCGTTGTCCATGCGGCCTGATTCAACTGGTATGCCCGGCTGTTGCCGGCATCCTGATACAAGGTGTACTTCGACGATGTTCCGGGCTGCAATGGGAACACGGTGATGGTTAGCGGATCCACTGGCTTTTGGCTTGTCCACTGCATGGGCGGGGCCATGGGTAGAATGGCTCCTGGGCGCACATACAGAGGAATTTGATCGATTGAGAATTGACGAAGCACCCGGATGGGCCCGTAAAAGTGTTTGCCCGTAGGCCACTCGATCCACTCTCCCTGGGGCAGCCAGATTGATTCAGCCGCGAGATTTGTGTCTGGACTTATGGGGACAGTGATGGGCGCCGCCAGAATCTGGGTTCCGAAGATATATTCATTGCGCGCAGCATAGGCTTGGTCTGACTCTGGCCAGTCGTAGTACAGCGGATGCAGAAATGCAACGCCGGTATCGTAGGTGCGCCGCGCCTCGGTATAGATATAAGGAATCAGTGAGTAGCGCAGGTGATAGGCGTTCCGCATGATGTCAGAGTACGGCTCAGGATAGGCCCAGATGCGCCGCTCCGCCTTGGGATCTTGAGAGGAGTGCGTGCGCAGGATGGGACTGAATGCTCCGAATTGCACCCATCGCGTAAACAGTTCGGGTGAGTCCACTCCGGGAATGTGCCCGCCGATGTCGTGGCTCCAGTAGGCATAACCGACGTTGGCGGCGTTGGCTGTGAACCAGGGCTGAAACGCCAGGGACTTCCAGGTGGAGACCACGTCGCCGGAGAAGCCTACCTGATAGCGGTGATTGCCCAACCCTCCCCAGCGGCCGAAGAGAAGTGGACGTTTGCCTTCGCGGGCTTGATCCGTAAAGTAGACATAATTGAGCCACCAGGTGGGATTCAATCCGGGGATAGAGGTCTTTGACCCCTGCTGCCAGTCGAGCCACCAGAACCTTACCCCCTCCTTTTCCAGAGGGTGAAGCATGATGTCCATGAAATTTACGGCAAACTTCTTATTGGTAATGTCAAACGGGACATACTTGCCGGACGCTGGATCGATTCCCATGGCGCGCGCCATCTGGGGATATCGCGTCTCCCATGGTTGCACCCCCGAGGCGGGGTGCAGGTTCAGTGTGATGTTCAGTCCCTGGCGGTGCATTTCCGCCAAAAACGACTGCGGATCAGGAAACAGCATCTTATTCCAACTGAAACCTGTCCAGCCGAGGGACTGCCCGGATTGATCGACCTTCCCTTGGGGCAGCAGTTGACGCGCGGTAGGATGCCAGTCCATATCGATGACCAGAACATCCAAGGGAACGTCGCTGCGGCGGAAATCACGCACGAGATGTTGGAACTCCTGATCGCTATACGGCCAGTAGCGGGACCACCAGGTTCCAAAGGTGAAATAGGGTGGAAGCGGAATCTTTCCAGCAACCTTGATATAGGCTCCCAAAGCTGCTTTGTAGTTGTGGCCGTAGGCGAAGAAGTACCAGTCCTGCCGTTTGCCGTCTGGGCGGTTCAGTACCCAGGGCCATGGGCTGTTCTCACCCTGGGAAAAACTGAAGTTTGCGGAATCGAATAACGGCGTGTCTGAGTCGTCCACCAGGTCCCATCCGGCGCGCGAAAGCAGGCCAGGTCCTATCGGTTCACTGGTTGCGTCGCCATTTGCCCCATCGAGTGTCCGCGTGGTCCCCAGAAGGTTTTGAGGATTCGGCATGCCGGGGCGCCAGACGACCGGCTGCCCGTTCACGGTGAACTGTATCTGGAGATTGGTAGCGGAAAATTGGCCGTCATTCGGGCCAGTGGCGCGGTAGGTGAGGCGCAGGTTCTGTGTGTCGAGGCGCAGGATCTGTGCGCCGTTCTCCATGGCGATGTGCTGGGTGAAGTGTGGAACAGGCAAGTTCCGGTTCAGAAATACGAGGGACGCATGATCTTCAAATGCATCGCTCGGGGACCATTCCATCCGAATGAGGCGCGAGGTGAGTACGGTGAAGCGAGCGTGGCCGATACGCACCGTGGCTGCTGGGGCGGCGATGGGATTCTGCATGCCAGGTATCGGGTTAGGAGCAAACGGGCGTGAGGCTTGTGCCGTCTCTCCGCGCATCTGTTCGGTGTTTGCCGCGAGGGCAGTGGCAAACACCGCCAGGATCAAGGCAACCGTTTTCATAGTATCCTCACGAATTTTGGAGATCCCACGTGGTGGACCGCCAAGCAAGTGGGGCGCGCCTGCGGAGAGAATCCACTGGCCCCGGCCATGTCTTGTTGCAGGCGGCGTCCATGGTTGAGTTGAAAGTTCATTTGCCGGGTATGTTCCAGGGTGCGGAGTCATGACGAAACAAGAAAGGCAGCCGCAGACAAGTATATTTGCCGGCCTCTTGTAGCAGAATTTGTGGGCGGTCTCCGGTTCGGGTGGGCGTCCAAGCGTATGATATCGCGTAGGTTTCAGCATGGCGGCGAATAGGGGATGGTGAGCCGATGACCGATCTCTACGCGGGGACCATGAATGCAGCGGACCAACGGAGCGGAAAGGTGGAAGTGGAGTTGATGCACGGGAGTGAATCCTGCTACCGCAACCCTGGGAATGGCGAGATCGAAGCGCGATCTTTCCGTCTGCAACGAGAACCGCTGCCCCGCGGGCTCCGCTGTTCCGACGGAGGTCATGATGCTTCCTGACGCCGACCACAGAAAACATGATGGGACACCCGGGCTCTTCGCCATCCATACGCCAAGGTGGGGCAAAGCATGAATTCGTTTTATCTCGCCGGATCCACCGAACAACCCAACCGCAAAACAGTCCGATCGAATCAGGAAAGGGAATCCCGATGAAAGCCGCTGCAAAGCTTCTCCTCCGCGCCACGTGCGCGTTTTTTCTGGCAGCGCCGTTGTTCCTGGCGCAGTTTGTTCAGGCACAGTTTGCGGGCATGACAAAGCCCAAACAATATCCCTGGTCGAACACCGCGCTTTCGCCCGATGCGCGTGCCGACCTGGTGATCCAGCAAATGACGCTCGACGAAAAAATTCTGCTGATGCATGGCCAAGGCATGCCGTTCTTTACGCACGGTCCTTCGGAATCGAACGGTGGGGCTGGTTTCACGGAGGCGATTCCGCGGCTTGGCATTCCATCAATTCAGATGGCCGACTCCGCCTATGGCGTGACGCGGGGCGCTGCCGCGGGGCGCTACTCGACGGCGTTACCGAACGATCTGGCCGCGGCCTGTTCCTGGGATCCGCAAGCGGCCTATGCCTACGGCGGGCTGATAGGCCGCGAATTGCGCGCCGAGGGCTATAACATGACGCTGGGAGGCGGGGTGAATCTGCCCAGAGAACCGCGCGATGGCCGTACCTTTGAGTACATGGGGGAGGATCCGCTGCTCGCCGGAACGATGGATGGCTATGTGGAGAAGGGCGTGCAGTCCAACGGCGTCATAGGCGACTTGAAGCACTACGCGATGAATGATCAGGAGAGCGGACGGAATGCCGTCAATGCGAATATCGATAAGCGGTCCATGCGCGAAACTGACCTACGCGCTTTCCAGATTGCGCTTTCGATCTCGCATGCCGGGGCCGTGATGTGTTCGTATAACCGCGTCAACGGCGACTATTCCTGCGAAAATCACTACCTGTTGACCGACGTTTTGAAGAAGGATTTTCATTTTGACGGTTTCGTGCTTTCCGATTGGGGCGGCACGCATTCGGCTGTGAAGGCTTCTCACGCGGGGCTGGATATGGAGCAACCGGACCAGTATTTTTACGGTGAGGCGATGAAAAAGGCTGTCCAGAGCGGAGCGGTCTCCGAGGCCGAACTTGACGGCCACGTGCATCGCATTCTGCGCACCATCTTTGCCAGCGGCGTCTTTGATCATCCCACGGTCACGAGCGTTCCTGATGCGGATGCAGGGGCGAAGCTGGCGGAGCAGATCGCCGAGAAGTCGATTGTGCTGCTGAAGAATGAAGATCATGTGCTGCCGCTTACGGATGGTGGCACCGTGGTGCTGATTGGCGGCCACGCGGATGTGGGGGTGCTGACGGGTGGCGGCTCGGCGCAGGTGGACGCGCCGGGTGGCACCGTGGTGGCTCCTCCAGCGCCGAAGGGTCCGATGGATGCCTTCATGCACCCGCAGTGGCTGCGCGATTCGCCTCTGCGCGCGCTTTCCGCAGAGTTGCCCGGCGCGAAGATCTCCTATCTCTCAGGCGACGATCTGGATGCCGCAGCGGATGCCGCGCGAAGAGCCGATGTCGCCATTGTCTTTGCGTACCAATGGGAGAGCGAAGGGATGGATCTGCCTACGCTGAACCTCGCTTCGGCGCAAAACCAGCTAATTGAAACTGTGGCGGCGGCCAACCCGAAGACGATTGTGGTGCTGGAAACCGGCAGCCCGGCGACCATGCCGTGGATCGACAAGGTTGCAGGCGTGGTGGAGGCGTGGTATCCGGGCATTCGCGGCGCCGAGGCGCTGGCCGGCATCCTCACGGGCAAGGTGAATCCGAGCGGAAAGCTGGCCATCACCTTCCCGAAGAGCGACGCCGATCTGCCACATCCTACCCTGGTGACGCCGCCGCCGGCCTCGCAGCCGAACTTCGCCGCGATGGGTGGAGATATCTCCAACTTCATGAGCATGATGGCCAAGGGATTGCCGCCGTTCCAGACAAGCTACGACGAGAAGCTCGAAGTGGGCTATACGTGGTACGACGCGGAGAAAAAGGCGGTTCTCTTCCCCTTTGGATTTGGTCTTTCGTACACCACGTATGCTTACGCCGATCTGGCCGTTGAAAAGGGAGATGCGCTGACCGTCTCCTTTACGGTGAAGAACACCGGGAAGCGAGCGGGCACCGAGATTGCCGAGGTCTATGCCGCGCTGCCCGCCGCAGCGCAGGAACCGCCCAAGCGGTTGATTGGCTGGTCGCGCGTTGAACTGGCTGCGGGCGAGTCCAGGAAGGTGAGCATTGCTGTTCCGCGCGACCGGCTGACGATTTACGACGGGGCTTCCGACAGTTGGAAGCTCGTTCCCGGCGCATATGTGATTCTTGCCGGCGGATCCTCGCAGGATCTCGATCTGCGTCGGACGGTTCGCTTGCCGTAGACTGCAATTCTCCCTCCCCAGCGGGCAGACAATCGCTCGCTGGGGACTCTGGCTGCACACCGGTTGTTCCAGAGGAGAAGAGGCGAAACGCCATTCAAGCTCGCTGAGGAGATGTTAAAGCGCCGTGAGCGAATGAGGGTGGCCATTGCATGGCTACGGTTGAATCTGACGTGGTTTGGTGACCTAGCACCATTCGCCATGGATTTTGCCGGGACAAAGATTCGCGTGTTTTCTTTGTCGCGCTGTTGTTCTGCGCCGCGCGGGATATTTGCGGTGATCCAGGCGGCAGGTCAGGCCCAGCGCTTTGGCCGTGGGGTGATGACAATACGATTCGCGGGTGAGGCTGGGCGTGGCCGGTCCGGTACTGGAGGAGTTGGACGGGGCGCTGCGATGGCCGCCGGGAAGCGGTCTGGGGAGAGGTTGGCGGCCTTCAACTGCACGGGTGGCGCGGCTCGATGAAGTTGCGAAGAGGCGCATGAGGTTGCTCGACTGGAGCGGGTGAGATGATGCGGAACGCGAGCGTGAAGTTTGTGGGTTATCTGATATCTGGTGCGTTTGCTGGGGCCGTGACACAGGCGGCGAATGGGATGCCCAGAATCGCACGCGGAATGGCGAGGATGACTTGGCCGCAGGCCAAGAGCATCCGCAAGCAAAGAGCGGCGAGTGGGAGCTGCCTAGCCAGAATTCTCCAATGAACGATTATCGGTGGGAGCATCGGCGTGCCAGCGTACCATGAAGGTTAAACAACAGTGTCAAGCGCGCGATTTCGCGATCCACCGGCCTCAAGGAGGGCAGCTATGCAGCAGTCCAAAAGAAAGATCCTCGCAACATCCATGGTGCTTTTCTTCGCAGTGGCCGTCGTAGACCTGACCGGATGCAGTAGTGGCAGCTCTAATTCCGGGACGACAACCACGCCCCCCGCTGTCTCTGCGCCCGTGCTGGTAAATATGGGCGACACGCCCTCGGATGGTGTGCTGGAGTGCGCCGTCACCATCAGCGCCATGAGCTTCACCAACTCTGCCGGAACCACGGTGACCGTCCCTATCTCTTCCCCCATGACCATGGAGCTGGCGCACCTGGCCGGAACTGTAGCGCCACTCACCATGCCCAGCCTGGCGCAGGGAACCTACAACAGTATGTCGCTCACACTCTCTTCGGCGACAATCTCCTACATGGTCTCAGGTTCCACCAATCCCACTCAGCAGGTTTTCTCGTCGCCCATGACGGTGAGCGTTCCACTCTCTACACCGCTCACGCTGGGCAGCGATGCGATGGTGGTGAACCTGGATCTGAACCTTGCGGCCTCTGTGGGAACGGCGTCAGGTGGTGGCCTGACCTTCACGCCCACCTTCATGCCCTCCGTTGAAACCGCTGTGGGCACCTCCAGCGCCACACCGGAGCAGGGCGGCATGATGCAGATCGTCGGGAACGTCTCGACCGCCTCCGGCAGCACCTTCACCATGGACACGTTGCAAGGTGGCTCTATGAGCTTCACCGCCGGTAGCAGCACGCAGTTCACGGGAATGAACGGTCAGTCCATGACCGGGATGAGCATGATGAGCAATGGCCAGATTCTCAGCGTGAATGCCACGCTGCAAACCAATGGCACATGGAATACGAATTCGGTTGCAGCCATGATGGGATCGGGCGGAGCCATGCCCATCGGCATCATCACCGCGACCTCCAGCACCCCCGGCGCTGGCTTCACCATGTTTGCCAACAGCGGCAGCGGCACCGGTATGATGGCCTCCTACCTGGCCAGCGGCCTCACCGTTACGATGGGCAGCGACATGACCTACGGCATCGACACCGCTGGGGTTTCCCTGGACGGGATGCCCTCTTCGATGGTCTTTGACGGCACCCACATCGCCAAGGGTCAGAACGTTGCAGCCGCGGGCAGCGAAGGCATGTCGGCGTCTGGCAGCGGCATGGGCATGATGGGTTCCAGCGGCTTTATGAACATGGGTGGCATGACCGCCAGTGGTATCGAACTGGAGCCGCAGGGCCTGACTGGCACGGTTTCCAACATGACCAGCGGCGGTTTCACCCTCAACCTGGCAGCGGATTCGGCCTTCGCTATCCTGACCGGTAGCGCCACCGTGAACGTCTACCAGATCCCGTCCACGCAGATGAACGGTCTGACCCTGACCAGCGGCCAGAGCGTTCAGGTGAACGGCTACCTGTTCTACGACGCGGGCACGTACAGCTTCGTTGCCACGCAGATGATGGCAACGCCAACCGCGTAGGCGACGAAAGCTCCGGCGAACGCAGTCTTTTGCCAACGGATCCCCGTTGCGCTCGGGGATTCGCAGGTTCTGAGTGTTTTTCTAAAGACGCGTAGCGGCGGCTGGCTGCTGGGAGCAAGGCGCGACAGCCGCGCGGCTGGGGTGGTCCGTTTTGCGCTGGAAGATCGTACCGCCAGCTTCGATTTCATCGAGAAGAACAGCCCGCATGCAGCGGTTCGTTCATGATGAGGTGCCGAAAACGTACGTAATCCGCGCAATGACCTCCAGCTTTGGGCGGGGCGAGATACTGTCCTGAAATTGCGCGTTTCCCTGGTTTATAGGTTGCGACACAACTGATTCCTTGGTATTGACATCTACTCCAGAGATAGAACTCCCGTGAAAACTATGGATGCGAAGCTCTTTCTCCGATCATCTTCGGGTGCTCGGCCGGTGAAGATTTTTTTCGCGCAGCGCTTTCGAGTGCGCTCTCTTCTTTTGCTGCTGCTGGCTTGCGCATTGCAGCCGACGGCGCACGCGGATACCGTTGCTGTGCGCTCTGTACAAGGCTCGCTGCGCGGTTTTCTTGAGGTGAGCAACGGGGATGGGCAAGTCGTCGCTTCCGGAGACAGCTTTCAGGTGGTGCAGGGCGGCAGGGTGATCTCGCGAACCGTCTTCCATTTTAAAGACGGTTCGATCGATGATGAAACGACGGTCTACACGCAGCGCCTCGTATTCCGATTGATCAGCGATCACCATATTCAGAAAGGGCCTTCGTTTCCGCATCCGATGGATGTGCTGATCGAAGTCCCTAGCGGACAGGTGACTGTGCGTTCGCCGGGAAAAGATGGAAAGGAAGAGGTGGAGAGTGAGCATCTGAAGCTGCCGGACGATCTGGCGAACGGATTGACGCCCATCTTGCTCGAAAACCTGGGCGCAGATTCAGCGACGACGACGGTCTCCGTGTTGGTCGCCATGCCGAAGCCGAGGCTGGTGAAGCTCGTCATCTCCCATGAAGGAGACGAGAGCTGCATGATTGCCGGGCTTTCGCAGAAGGCGATGCGCTATAAGATCAAGATCGTCCTGGGTGGAATCGTTGGGTTCCTGGCTCCAATGATCGGCAAGGCTCCTCCTGACGTTCAAGTATGGACGATCGGCGGAGACGTGGTGACTTTCGCTCGGGAACAAGGGCCTCTCTATCCGGAAGGGCCGATCATGACGATCCAGTTGGTTAGCCCGAATTGGCAGGATGCGCCGAAGCCAAGTCCATCGAGTGCTCAGCGATAGGATTTGCCCTGTTGCCGGAGATCCCGGAGGGGTCTGCAAAGCCCTTTTCAGGAGAGCGCGTTATGCCAGTAGAAAATTCGCTTCAGCGGCCCGGGACCGTGGTGCTGAGCTGGAGTTGGACGAGGTCAGGGCGCTGGATGGTTTTGGGTCCCAGGACGGCGACCTGCGGCAGTGGACCACGGACCATCGCTACCTCGTCGCAGGCGTAGAGGCGTGGGCAGGTCTGGCAGTCCTTATAGATTTTGTCCGGCAGGGCGTCGCGGTCTGCGATGCGGAAGCCGTAGTGCTCAAAGAAGCTGGGTATCCGGGTGAAGAGACAGACCGAGACCACCGCATGCTCCTCGGCCTCCGCTACGAGAGCGTTCAACAGCTTGCCTCCGGCTCCCTGGCCCTTGGCCTCCGGATTCATCACAATGGAGCGCACCTCTGCCAGGTGCGGGCCGTAGAGATGCAGAGCGCCGCAGCCGAGGAACTCGCCCTCTTCGGTCTCCGCCACGGTGAAGTCGCGGATGTTCTCACAGATCTCCGCGTAGCTGCGGCGAAGGAGGGTTCCATCGCCGGAGAGAGAGTTGACCAGATCGAAGACGTTGCGAGCGTCCTGAAGGCGCGCCTTGCGGATACGGACTTCAGCCATGGGCAGTCTCCGCAGAAGGGGTGTGAGGCGCGCGGGCGCGGATTGCCGCGCGCTCGCGGGCGGCGGAGAGTGCCTGCTGCACGCGATGGGTTGCGGTTCCACCCAGGACGTCGTGGCAGTCTACGGCGGCCTGGAGGGAGATGGCCGGGAAGAAGTCCTCGTCGAACTGCGGGCTGAACTGTTGAAGGTCGGGGAGCGAGAGGGCGTTGAGTTCTACGCCAAGTTCCAGCGCGAAGCGGACCGCGTTCCCGATGATCTCATGCGCTTTGCGGAAGGGAATTCCTTTGTGGGTGAGATAGGTTGCCGCGGCCATGGCGTTTAGATAGCCGGACTGCGCGGCGAGGTTCATCTTTTCCAGGCGGAGCCGGAGAGCGGAGGTGAAGGACGGCAGCACGGAGAGAATGCCGCTGATGGTGTCCGCGGCGTCAAAGACCGGCTCTTGACCCTCCTGAAGGTCTTTGTTGTAGGCCAGAGGAAGGCCCTTGACGAGGGTGGTGAGGGTGGCGGCGGCTCCGGAGAGGCGCGCGCACTTACCGCGGATCAGCTCGGTGAGATCAGGGTTTTTCTTCTGTGGCATGGCGCTGGAGCCGGTGGAGAAGCGCTCGGGAAGGTCCAGGAAGCCGAACTCCGTGGTGGAGTACAGGATAAGCTCTTCGGCGAATCGAGAGATGTGCAGACCCAGGGTGGAGAGGCAGTGGGTGAACTCGATGGCGAAGTCGCGGTCGCTGGTGGCGTCCATACTGTTGGTCGTGGGAGCGTCAAAGCCCAGTTCCGCAGCGGCGATGGCGCGGTCCAGGGCCAGGGTGGCTCCGGCGACCGCGCCCGAGCCGAGGGGGCAGAGGTTCATGCGGCGGCGGGCGTCCAGCAGGCGGGAGCGGTCGCGCTCTACCATGCTGACATAGGCCAACAGCCAGTGGGCCACCAGCACGGGTTCAGCGCGCTGCAGATGGGTGTAGCTGGGCATCACCGCGGTTCCAACCGACTCCGCCAGAGAGAGCAGGGCGGCGATCCACTGGTCCAGGCCGCGCACGGTGGAATCGATGCTCTGGCGGACGAAGAGGCGCATGTCGGTTGCGATCTGCTCATTGCGGCTGCGGCCGGTGTGCAGCTTGAGCGCCAGAGGGCCGATCTGCTGGGTGAGTTGGAGCTCGACGAAGTGATGAATGTCTTCCGCCTGCGGCGCCGAGGCGACCAGGGCGGCTCCGATCTGCTGAGTGCTGACGCTGTACTCCGGCTCTGGCGAGGAGACGGAGATGCGATGCGACCATGCCTCTGCCTGAGCGCCGACCGCGGACAGGCCGCGCAGCATGATCTCCAGTTCCGGGGTGGTGAGGATGCCGGCGGCGGCGATCATGCGGGCGTGCGCGGAGCTGGCGGCGATCTCCTGCGGCAGCAGGCGCCAGTCAAAGGGGAAGGATCGCTGCCACTGCTCGAAGGTTCTATCCAGAGGCTCGCGAAAGCGGCCGGACCACATCTTGGCGGGCGGGTTGGACATGGTGGAAAGAGTGCCTCCTTGGGCGGCTGAAACTTTGATTCAATCTCTTTGGCTCAGCGGCTCTGGCCTGGGCAAATCCGGCCTGGCGAACCTTGCGCCGAGACGGGCGCGAAGGGAACGGCGCGGGGCGCTGGAACCGGCCGGGCTGAGGTTGGGCCAGCGCTTGCTGCTCCGCTGGGTTTGCTGCGCGGCTTACTTCTTGCCGGGATGTTTGGCGTCGGTTCCGCTGCTGAGTTGCGGCATCGGTGAGAGGTTGCCGAGGGTGAGCAGGCCGGTTTCGGCGTAGGTGAGCAGCTTGGCGCGGGTGTCTGTGATGTCGAGGTTGCGCATGGTGAGCTGGCCGATACGGTCGCGCGGGGAGAAAGCGGATTCGGTCTTCTCCATGCTGAGGCGCTCGGCGGCGAAGGTGAGGTTGGGCGACTCCGTGTTCAGGATGGAGTAGTCGTTGCCGCGGCGGAGTTCAAGGGTGACCTGGCCGGTGACAGGCTTGGCCACCCAGCGCTGCGCAGCCTCACGCAGCATGATGGCCTGGGGATCAAACCAGCGGCCCTGATAGAGCAGGCGGCCGAGCTTGCGGCCATTCTCACGGTACTGTTCGATGGTGTCCTCATTGTGGATGCCGGTGATGAGGCGTTCGTAGGCGATGAAGAGCAAGGCCATGCCGGGCGCCTCGTAGATGCCGCGGCTCTTGGCCTCGATGATGCGGTTTTCGATCTGGTCGCTCATGCCCAGGCCGTGACGGCCTCCGATGCGATTAGCTTCCAGCATGAGCTCGACGGGGTCAGCGTACTCGGTTCCGTTGAGGGAGACGGGAAGACCTTCATTGAAGCCGATGGTGACCTGTTCGCGCGGGATCTCTACCTGAGACTGCCAGAAGGCGACGCCCATGATGGGAGCGACGATCATCATGCTGGTCTGGAGCGATTCGAGGTCTTTGGCCTCATGGGTGGCTCCCAGCAGATTGGAGTCTGTGGAGTAGGCCTTCTCTGACGACATCTTGTAGGGAAAGCCGGAGCGCTGGAGGAAGGCCGACATCTCGGCGCGGCCGCCCAGCTCGGTAATGAAGGCGGAGTCCAGCCAGGGCTTATAGACCTGGAGGTTGGAGTTGACCAGAAGGCCGTAGCGATAAAAGCGCTCGATGTCGTTGCCTTTGAAGGTAGAGCCGTCGCCCCAGATGTGGACGTCGTCCTGCTTCATGGCGTTGACGAGCATGGTGCCGGTGACGGCGCGGCCAATGGGGGTGGTGTTGAAGTAGGTGACTCCGGCGGTGGTGATGTGGAAGGCTCCGCTCTGGAGGGCCGCCAGGCCCTCGCGAACCAGAGGGCCGCGGCAGTCGATGAGGCGCGCCTGGGCGGCTCCGTACTCGAGCGCTTTGCGAGGAATGGCGTCATAGTCGTCCTCGTCGGGCTGGCCAAGGTTGGCGGTGTAGGCATAGGGCAGAGCGCCCTTCTGCTTCATCCAGTGAAGCGCAGCGCTGGTGTCCAGGCCGCCGGAGAAGGCGATGCCGACCTTTTGACCAACGGGAAGGGATTCAAGAATTACGGACATAGAAAGGTCTTTCCTACTGCTTTAGGACCTGCGGCGGGAGGGTTTGCCTGCCGGGGTGCGGTGATGGGGGAGACGCCTGCCTGCGCCAAGCAGCATGAGGGTGATGGCCTTCTGGGCGTGCATACGGTTTTCTGCCTGATCGAAGACGATGGACTGCGGCCCGTCCATCACGGCGTCGGTGACCTCTGCGCCGCGGTGGGCGGGCAGACAGTGCATGAAGACGGCGGACTCGCGAGCGCGCTGCATGAGGGCTTCATTGACCTGGAAGGGTTTGAAGATGGGCGCGCGGCGAGCGGCTTCGTGCTCCTGGCCCATGCTGGTGCAGACGTCGGTGTAGATGGCGTCGGCGTCCACGGCTGCTTTGAGCGGATCATGGGTGAGGGTGAGCGAACCGCCAGTATTTTCCGCGATTGCAATGGCCTTGTGGACGATCTCAAGCTTAGGCTCAAAACCCTTGGGGGTAGAGATGGTGGCGTCAACGCCGAGCAATGCCGCGGTGAGCATGAGGGAGTGGCAGACGTTGTTGCCGTCCCCGACGTAGGTGAAGTGAAGCCCGGCGAGAGAGCCGAAGCGTTCCTCGAGGGTCATGAAGTCGGCGATGGACTGGCAGGGATGCTCGAGGTCAGAGAGGGCGTTGATGACGGGAACCCTGGCGATGGAGGCCATCTCAGTGATGGTGTCATGGGCGTAGGTGCGCAGGACGATGATGTTCATCCAGCGCTCAAGGTTGCGGGCTACATCTGGAATGGACTCGCGCTCGCCGAGGGGGGATTTGGTCTGATCGACGAAGAGTGCGTTGCCTCCGGCAGTGTTCATGGCTGCCTCAAAGGTGAGGCGGGTACGCAGGGAATCCTTTTCAAAGATCAGGACCATCTGGCGGGCGTCAAGAGCGTGACGGAAGTCCTCGGGGTGGGCTTTGACGGTATGGGCGAGTTCGAGGATGGCTGCCATTTCCGAGACGGATAGGTCAGAGATGGAGCAGAGATCGCGACCCGCGAGATTCCGGGCGGTCTGGTTGAATTCGGTATCGGACTGAATGCCGAGCGATGGGGTGGCGGCGCGGTCTGGGGAGGGTTGTTTTCTGGCCGAGTTCATGACGATGGTCTTGCCTTCTTTGCTGCCATTGATGGGGCTATCCATGAATTGTTTCTCCTGCCACCACGGAGGCGTGCGGTGATGGTGAGGTGCTGTGGGTTGCCAGCAATTCGCTGAGCGCGTGGAGGGTGCGGTCTACGTCCGCGCGCGAGAGGATGTAGGGAGGAAGAAAACGCAGCACGGTCTCATGGGTGCGATTGAGAACGATGCGGCGCTCCATCATGCCCTGGAGCATCTGCCGCGCCAGGGCTTCCGTCTCTAGTTCGACGCCGATCATGAGGCCCATGCCGCGAACGTCAAGGATGCAGGGGAAGCGGGTCTGCAACTCGCGCAGACGGGCGAGGAAGTAGCTGCCCAGAGAGGCGACGTGATCGAGCAGATGGGATTGCTTGATCTCATCAATGACGGCGATGGCCAAGGCGCAGGCAAGGGGATTGCCGCCGAAGGTGGTGCCGTGCATGCCGGGGGTGAAGGCGCGCGCGGCTTGTTCCGTGCAGAGCATGGCTCCGATGGGAACGCCGCCAGCCAAAGGCTTGGCCAGGGTGGTGACATCCGGCTGGATGCCGTAGTGCTGGTAGGCGCACCATTTGCCGGTTCTGCCGATGCCGCTCTGAATCTCATCCAGGAGCAGAAGTGCTCCGGTGGAGTCGCAGAGCTCGCGGGCGGCGGCGAGGAACTGCGCGGAGACGGGACGGATGCCGCCTTCGCCCTGCACGACTTCAATGGCGATGGCGCAGATATCGGTGGAGAAGGCGGCGCGGAGAGCCTCGACGTCATTGAAGGGAACAAAGGAGACGCCGGGCATGACCGGTTCAAAGGGCTCGCGGTACTTGAGCTTGTGGGTGGTGGCTACGGAGCCCATGGTGCGGCCGTGGAAGCTGTCTTGCATGGCGAGGATGCCGGTTCCGATGGTCTTGCCCTGGCTGCGCAGCATGCGGGCGTGAGCGCGGGTGAGCTTGAGCGCCGCCTCCCAGGCCTCGGTGCCGGTGTTGCAGAGAAAGACGCGATCCAGGCCGGTGATCTCGGTGAGGCGGAGGGCGAGTTCGCTGGTTCCTCGGTGGTAGAAGAGGTTGGAGGTGTGCCACAGGCCATGGATCTGCTGCTGGAGAGCGGCGGTGACGGCGGGATGCTGGTAGCCGAGCGCGCAGACGCCGATGCCGCTGAGCAGGTCCAGATACTCGTTGCCTTGTTCGTCGCGGAGGTGAACGCCCTGGCCGGAGACGAAGAGCAAGGGGTTGCGTTCGTAGGTCTGGACGAGCAGCCTGGCCTCAGCAGCCTGAATCTCCACAAGGCTGGAGGGCTGAAGGGTGCAGGACGGTTGAGAATTTGTGCCAGGGTTCATGCGACCATAACCTCCGTACCATCGTTGACGCGAGAGCTGAGCAGGTCAGGCAGAACGGATGCCGATTCCGCAGGAAGGATGCGGACGCGCTTGACGCCGTGCAGCAGCGCGTCCTTACAGGCTTTGAGTTTGGGCAACATACCGCCGGAGACGACGGCCTGCTCCTCCAGAACGGGGATTTGCGGCAGGGAGAGCCAGCGCATCACGTTGCCGTCCGCACCTTTGACGCCGGGGACGTCGGTGAGGAAGACCAAGGCGTCGGCCTTGGTTGCGACTGCACAGGCTGAGGCCATCTCATCAGCGTTGATGTTGTAGTACTCGCCGTCGAAGCCGAGGGCTATGGATGAGATGACGGGCACGGCTCCCATGGTCCAGATGGCGTCCAGCCATTTGGGATCGGTGGCGGCGATCTCTCCGACGTATCCGAGGTCCGGGGTGGTTTTTTTCTTGCGCGCGCGGAAGACGTGGCCGTCACCGCCGGTTAGGCCCATGGCGGGCTGACCGCACTGGCCAAGCGAGGCCACCAGCGACTTGTTGACCCGGCCGCCGAGGACCATGAGCGCGGCATCGCGTGTCTCGGCGTCGGTGACGCGGAGGCCGGCGATGAACTCGCTCTTTTTGCCCATCTGGGCAAGCAGTTTAGTGAGTTGCACGCCGCCGCCGTGGACGACGGCAACCTGGTGGCCGTCTTTGGCGAGTTCCGCGATAGCGCGCGAACAGCGTTGCAGGAGCTCCGGATTCTCCAGCGCTGCTCCTCCGAGCTTGACGACGAATTTCATAGCCGGCTCTCCGCGTTCATTGCAGGCCCTCCGATTGTTTCCATCCTGCCATCAGATTCATATTTTCTACTGCCTGGGATGCTGCGCCCTTCAAAAGATTGTCAAGACAGCTCACCACCACCATTTTTCTGCCGTCCGGGCCGAGGTGAAATCCGAGATCGCAGAAGTTCGTGCGCGCCACGTGCTGGATCTGCGGAAGCTGAGGGGATGGCCGCAAGCGGACCAGAGGCGCAGCGGCATAGAAGCGCTCTAAGACAGCCTGGATCTCCTCCGGACGGGAGGGCTGCCGAAGGCGGACGTAGATGGTGGAGAGGATGCCGCGCGGAATGGGCAGAAGGTGAGGGGTGAACTGAAACTGCTCGGAGCTGAGACCGAGCTGCTCGAGGAGTTCGCCGGTATGGCGGTGCCCAAAGACGGCGTAGGCGGAGAGATTGTCTGCGGCGTGCATGAAGAGATTGTTGGGTACCAGCGCTTTGCCGGCTCCGCTGGCCCCGGACTTGGAGTCGCAGACGATGCCGTGGTCGAGGTCCAGCAGGCCGGAGCGGACCAGAGGGGCGAGCGCAAGAAGGATGGAGGTGGCGTAGCAGCCGGGATTGGCCACCAGACGGGCGTTGCGGATGGCCGGAGCGTGCAGCTCCGGCGAGCCGTAGACGGCCTCGCGCTGCAACTCCGCGGCCAGGACTGGATCCGTGTCTTCGAGCTTATAGACGGCGCGGTTGTGCTCCTGCTGGAGCCGCCAGGCTCCACTGAGATCGATGACCCGCATGCCGTGGGCGATGGCCTGAGGCGCCCAGGCGCGGGACTGTTCATGGGGCGTGGCCAGAAAGATGATGTCGATCGACTGGCGCTGTAGCTGCTGCCAGGTGAAGGGAAGGACTCGCAGTTCGTTGGCAGGGCCGATGCCCGAGAGCTGGGGATGGAGGTGGGTGAGCGCGGTGGGTACGGCTTCAGGTTCGCCCATTCGTCCCAGGAGCAGGGGCGTGGCGCTCTGCAGCCGCGGATGGCGGAGCAGGAGACGCGCCAGTTCGCCACCGGCGTAACCGCTGACGCCGGCAATGGCGATGCGCAGGGTGGAGGGGGCCGGTTTGGAGGCTGGTTCAGGCAAGGAAGGCCTCGATCCGGTTGCGTAGATTCTCGGCTCTTGAATTGTCAGGACAGATGATTAAAACGGTGTTATCTCCTGCGATGGTGCCGACGACCTCTGTCCATTCCTGAGAGTCGATGCTGGCCGCAACGGGTTGGGCTCCGCCCATGGTGGTGAGGACGATGAGAAGGTTCTGCGCCTGGCGCACCTCCAGCGCGAAGTCTTTGAGGACGCCGCTGATTTCGGGAAGCTCATCCTCTTCGCCGGTGGCGGGAAGAGCGTAGCCGGCGGGGCCTTTCAAGAGCTTCAACTGGCGGATGTCTCGGGAGAGTGTGGCCTGGGTGACATGAATGCCACGCTCGGCGAGTTTACGGCGCAGTTCGTCCTGATTGGTGACCGTGGTGGTGACCAGGAGATCGCGAATTGCATGATGCCGGTGAGATTTCATACCTGGCCGCCGAGGGAAGAGTGGGATCTGCGAGCACGAAAAAACGTGACGCCTAGCACGTCACGCCGCTAGCATAAAAATACATAATTCATGTATAAATATACAAAGACGCCCTGTCAAGCGGAAGGGGCGCGTCGAAGGCCTGACCGGGAAGCTGTAGTACCGACTTTGATTCACGGCGGTTTGATCGATCACGTATTTTGTTTGGTTCGAGCGCTTCTTGCTCAAGCCGATTGCTAAAGGGGCACGATGCCGGCAGGCACGGCACGATGGTGCTCGAGGGTGAGAGCAGCGTATTTCGAAGGTAATAACTCCAACGCCAGTGCGGGAATGGACGTATATTGAACTATGCGGATCAGTGAATTGCAGAGCGGAGAGGGTGGGCGGCGCGAGACGGCCCAGTGGAGGACGATGGGCGCGGGCCTGCCGGAGGGGGCTGGAAGAGGGCAGGCGGCGGGCGATGCGCGCCGGTCGCTGATCGACGAGCGTTTTGATCAGGATTCCTGCGGGGTGGGATTTGTTGCATCTGCTTTGGGCAATTCGAGCCATGAGATTTTGCAACACGCTCTGACGGCGCTTTCTCGGCTGGAGCATCGTGGGGCGGTGGCGGCCGATGGACTGAGCAGCGATGGGATTGGTTTGATGGCGGCTCCTCCGCGCAAGCTTCTGTTGAGCTCGATGGGCTTGGAGATGGGAGATGAAGAGTTGGGCGTGGGGATGGTGTTTTGGCCGCAGGGGGAGACGCGTGCCGACGCCGTGCTGGAGAGCTGCCTGGCGTCGCAGGAGCTGCGGGTGCTGGGGTGGAGAGAGGTTCCGACGCGGCCGGAGATTCTGGGCCGAATTGCATTGAGCACGATGCCGAAGATTCGCCAGGTGCTGGTGGCCGACGCGGCCGGCAGGGATGCGGATCCGATGGAGCGGCGTCTGTATCTGGCTCGGAAGCAGTTTGAGCGCGCGGTGGAGCTGGGCGATGTCAGCGGGTATATCTGCTCGCTCTCCAGCCGGACGATCGTGTACAAGTCGATGTGTCTGGGCCGACTGTTACCGGAGTTTTATCCGGATCTGGCGTCGCCGGAGTATGTGAC
The DNA here is from genome assembly GCA_027365345.1 of Granulicella sp. Lineage (GTDB taxonomy): Bacteria > Acidobacteriota > Terriglobia > Terriglobales > Acidobacteriaceae > Granulicella. Next base: position 10,206 of record DAHXNO010000098.1, on the reverse strand, counting down.
GCACTTTGCCGTGTTCCACCAGCGGTATGCGACCAATACGACGCCGGCGTGGCATCGCGCGCAGCCGGGGCGGAAGCTGGGACACAACGGGGAGATTAATACGGTGTGGGGCAATCGCTCGCGGATGGCAGCGAGGGATTCGACGCTACCGGTGGAGTGCAAGCCGGTGCTGACCAAGGATGGCACGGACTCGACGAGTCTGGATGAGGCGGTGGAGCTGATCAGCCAGAACGGACGGACGATCTCCGAGGCGGTGAGGATGCTGCTGCCGCCGGCGCTGGTGAGCCGACCGAGCCCGTTCCTGCAGTACCATGCGGGATGCGCGGAGCCGTGGGATGGTCCGGCAGCGATTGCGTACAGCGATGGGGTGGTGGTGGGCGCGGCGCTGGATCGGAATGGTCTGCGTCCCTGCCGCTACGCGATTACCAGCGATGGGCTGGTGGTTGCGGGCAGCGAGATTGGGCTGGTGGATCTGGATCCGGCGACGGTGATTGAGAGTGGGCGGCTGGGGCCGGGACAGATGCTGGGCGTGGACACCGAGGAGCACAGGATCTACCACAACGATGAGATGCTGGATGCCTTTGACGCCAAGGCGACGTATGCGTCGCTGATCGAAGGGACACCGCTGTTGCCGGTGGAGGAGACGGGCCCGGAGATGGATCTGGAGGCCTGCCAGCGCGGCTTTGGTTATACCAAGGAAGACGTGAAGATGATTCTGCAGCCGATGGCGGCAGGGGGCAAGGATCCGGTGTGGTCGATGGGCGACGATACGCCGCTGGCCTTTCTGGCCCGGAGTCCGCGGCCCTTGTACGCCTTCTTCCGGCAGCGCTTTGCGCAGGTGACCAATCCGGCGATTGATCCGCTGCGGGAGGCGATTGTGGTCTCGCTTTCCACGCGGCTGGGTCCGTGGGCGCATCTGCTGGAGAAGAATGAGCCGCTGCCGGGCATCTCGCTGAGTTCTCCCTTTCTTTCCCTGGGGCAGATGGCGGCGCTGCGGGCGGGAGTTTATCCGCACCGCGATGCGCTGCGCATGGAGGAGCTGCCGTGCCTGTACTCCGCGGAGAAGAGCCTGGAGCAGGCGATTGGGGAGCTTTGCGGGCGCGCGGTGGAGATGGTGCTGGGAGGCGTGCGGCTGCTGCTGTTGACCGATCGGGGGGCCAGTGCGGAGAGGTTGCCGATCCCGATGGCGATGGCGACCGGAGCGGTGCATCAGGGTCTGGTGGCCGCAGGGTTGCGGACGCTGTGTGGCATGGCGGTGGAGGCAGGGGATTGCCGGGACGTTCACCATGCCGCGGTGCTGATTGGATACGGAGCGGGGGGCGTATGCCCGTGGCTGGCGCTGGAGACGGCGCGGGCGCTGCAGGCGGAGGGCGTGGACGGCGAGAAGATGATGCTGAAGGCGCTGGACGCGGGTTTGGCCAAGGTGATGTCGAAGATGGGGATCTCGGTGGTGGACAGCTATCGCGGGGCGCACCTGTTCGATATTCTCGGGCTGCACTCGAGTGTGGTGGAGCGCTGCTTTACGGATACGCCGGCTCCGCTGTCCGGAATCGGGTTTGCGGAGCTGGACCGGCGGCTGCGGGTGAGCTGGCAGCAAGGAGCAGGAGCCGCCGCAGGGAATGAAGCTGCCGGTGGAGCGGCGCAGGGGGATCTGCCGGATTATGGCTGGATCCGGTTCCGGAAGGACGAGGCGGCCGAGTCGCACCGGTGGCAGCCGCTGACGGTGAAGTCGCTGCAAACGGTGGTGGGCAGCGCGCGTGGCGTGGCTGCGAGCGAGGATCCGGCGGCAGCCTTCAAGATCTTCAGCCGGAACGTGGATGCGGGTGAGGCGCGAGCGTTGCGTGATCTGCTGGAGGTGCGGCCAGCGGGGCCGGAGCTCCACCTAGAGGAAGTAGAGGCTGGAGAGAGCCTGTGCCGCCGGTTTATCTCCAGCGCGATGTCGCTGGGTTCGATCAGCCCGGAGGCGCATCAGACGATTACCGAGGCGATGAACTCGCTGGGAGCACGCTCCAACACCGGCGAGGGAGGAGAGGATCCGGAGGTGTACCGTCCAGCCGCTGTCGCGATGCCCCATGCCGCGCCTGAGGTGCATGGAGGCGGGGATGGAGGCAGGCTGGCGGCGCGCTTGAGCGGGCAGGGTGGCTTAGCGGCCGTTGCCGAGCTGGTCTCCGCTCCGGCGGTGCATCACTCGCTGAATAACAAGATTAAGCAGATCGCCTCTGGACGGTTTGGGGTGACGGCCGAGTACCTGGCGCACGCTGAGGAGATTGAGATCAAGGTAGCCCAGGGGGCTAAGCCGGGTGAGGGTGGGCAACTGCCGGGACACAAGGTGTCTGGGTTGATTGCGAGATTGCGCCATGCGCAGCCTGGGGTGTCGTTGATATCGCCTCCGCCGCACCACGACATTTACTCGATTGAAGATCTGGCGCAGTTGATCTATGACCTGAAGCGGGTGAATCCGCGGGCTGGAGTCGGGGTGAAGCTGGTCTCTGGACTGGGCGTGGGAACGGTGGCTGCGGGCGTGGCCAAGGCTTACGCGGATTACATTGTGATTGCGGGGAATACGGGAGGCACGGGCGCGGCCGCGCTCTCCAGCATTAAGTACGCCGGCAATCCGTGGGAGCTGGGGCTGGCCGAGGCGCAGCAGCAGTTGCGTAGCACAGGCATGCGAGAGCGGGTTCGGCTGCGTACGGATGGGGGCATTGCTACAGCGCAGGATGTGCTGGTGGCAGCGCTGCTGGGCGCTGACGAGTATGCGTTTGGCACAGCGGTGCTGGTAGCCATGGGTTGCGATATGGCGCGGCAGTGCCATTTGAATACCTGCCCTACGGGGATTGCGACCCAGAAGCCGGAGTTGCGTGCCAAGTTTCGCGGAAAGCCGGAGCAGATTGTGACGTACTTCCGGCAACTGGCAGAGTCTCTGCGGCGCCTGCTGGCGCGTTATGGGCTGCCCAGCCTGGAGGCTGCGATTGGCCGCGTGGATTTGCTGGAGCAGGTGCGGTTTGACGGCAATCTGGATTTGAGGCCGATGCTCTCTGACGACGGCCATGGGCCGACACGCTGGATGGGCGCGCGGAATGCGCGTCCGGGTGAAGATCATCCGCTGGACGACCCGTGGACAGAGCCTGCGCTGGCAGCGGCGCGGAGAGGAGAAGCGTTCGCCGTGCGCAGCGCGATCTGCAATGAGCACCGCTCGGTGGGCGCGAGGCTCTCTGGAGAGATGTCTTTGTTACGGGCCAAAGGAGAGCTGGAAGAGGCGGACGTTACCTTTGATCTGGAGGGGATTGCGGGACAGTCCTTTGGCGCGTTTGCCGGCAAGGGCATGAAGCTGGTGCTGGCCGGGCAGGCGAATGACTTTGTGGGCAAAGGGCTCTCTGGCGCTGACCTGATTCTGCGCGCCGTGGGCAGCGCGGCCGAGCACAGCGAAGAGCACGTGCTGCTGGGTAATGTGGCGCTGTATGGCGCGACCTCTGGACGGTTGTTTGCCGCAGGCAGGGCGGGGGAGCGGTTTGCGGTGCGCAACTCTGGCGTGACGGCTGTGGTGGAGGGCGTGGGTGACCATGCGTGCGAGTACATGACCGGGGGGATGGTGGCGATTCTGGGCAGCGTGGGGATCAACTTTGGCGCGGGCATGACGGGTGGGTTGGCGTGGGTGTATGACGCCAAGCAGAGGATGATCGCCGAGACGCTGTACCATACCGAGTTTCTGGAGGCCCAGCCCTTTGCGGAGACGAGCGCCGAGCAGCAGGCTGAGCTGCGGACGCTGCTGGAGGAGCATGTGCGCCTTTCGGCCAGCAAGCTCGGAGATCGTCTGCTGCGGGACTGGGAGAGTTGCGCTAGCAACTTCATCTTGTTCAAACCTAAACCGCAGGCGTGAGGATTGACGCAGATCCGCAAGCCGTTTGCTGCATGGGTTGGGAGAGCGCGGCTGGCGGTTGGAGAAGGGTGAAGGGGACGGGAGTGCAGCGGAGCCGTTGGCCGAGGCAGGGGGGGATTGGCCGAGGGCTCTTGCTGTTTTGGAGCGATGCGCTGGTGATTCCTGGGCTTCCGCGCCAAGGCTCTCTTGACATAGGCGCAAAAAATCTTGAATGTCAGTAAAAAGGGGCGGAGTCCCTTGGTTTATGGCTGACAAGCGTGCGCCAACGCCGCCAGCGGGGCGGAAGACGAAGGGCAAGGTTACGGACGTAGCGGTGGTTCAGGAGTCGCTTCGACCGTATGCGATTGCAGACAAGCTGCGCACCCTGCGTCTGCGCCGGAACATGGGTTTGACGCAGTTGGCCGAGCATACGGGTTTCTCGTCCGCGATGCTGTCGCGGCTGGAGAACGGCCGGCTGGTGCCTACTTTGCCCACGTTGACGCGCATTGCGCTGGTATTCGGGGTTGGCCTGGACTACTTTTTCAGCGACCCGAGGAAGCGCCATGTGGTGGCGTTGGCGCGGCGCAGCGAACGCATAAAGCTCCCGTCTGATCCGAAGGCTGCCGCGGTTCCATGGCACTTTGAGAGCCTGGACTTTCGGGTGAATGAACGCAAGTTGAACGGCTACCTGGCGCACTTTCATCCGTGGCCGGAGGACAAGGCTGTGCCGCATTATCACCAGGGTGTGGAGTTGCTCTACGTGATCGAGGGAAGCCTGGAGATGAAGATTGGCGTGGAGACGTTCCAGCTTGCGGCGGGCGACTCCATTTATTTTGACGCCATGCAGAAGCATACCTACCGAAGCCTGGCGGAGATACCCTGCGTGGCGATGGTGGTGACGACGGGTGCTCCGCGCTGACGACCGGTATGGTGCGGGTTTGCGGTGTATGGAGCACGCGGTGAAATCGGCTGTTTTCCTCGAATGCAAAAAATCTCCAGTTGCTTGCGCAGGAAGCAATCGATTTGCATGCCGCGGGTTGATTGGCTCCGTAGGCTGAACTCCTGACGCTAACGTCAGGGTATGAGCTTTCTCTCAAAGGGTGGTAAGAGGACGGTTGCGGTGGTAGGCGCTGGTCCGGGCGGCCTGGCTACGGCTATGGTTCTGGCGCAGCGGGGATTCCGTGTACAGGTATTCGAAAAGCAGGACGTGCTGGGTGGGCGAAACGCGGAGGTGCGTCTTGGCGAGTACCGCTTCGATCTGGGGCCGACCTTCCTGATGATGAAGTTTCTGTTGGATGAGCTGTTTGCGGAGGGTGGGCGGCGGTCTAGCGATTACCTCCAGTTCAAAAGGCTCGACCCGATGTATGCGCTGAACTTTCCGGACAAGACCATGCTGGTGCGGTCGGATCCGGGTGCGATGCAGGCGGAGATTGAGCGGTGCTTTCCGGGGGAGGGTGCTAACCTGGGCCGCTTTCTGGCGAGCGAGGGTCAGCGGTTCGAGAAGCTCTATCCATGCCTGCAGAAGCCCTACGGCACGGTTGCCAGCCTGTTGAGCCCGAAGCTGCTGGCTACGGTTCCGTATCTTGCGGCCGGCCGATCGCTCTATAGCGTGCTGGGCGATTACTTCCGCTCTGAGGAGCTTCGCCTGGCGTTTACGTTTCAATCGAAGTATCTGGGTATGTCCCCGTGGGATTGTCCGGGTCTGTTCACGATGATTCCGTACACGGAGCACGCGCACGGAGTGTACCACGTGATGGGCGGGCTCTCTCGCATTACGCAGGCGCTGGCAGAGGTGAGCAGGGAAGAGGGCGCGGAGATCCACACCTCCTCGCCGGTTGCGCGAGTGATTGTGGATGGCCGCCGCGCCAAAGGGGTGGAATTGGCGAGCGGGGAGAAAGTTTACTGCGACGACGTTGTGATCAATGCGGATTTTGGGCATGCGATGTCCACGCTATTCGATGCGAAGAGTTTGGGGCGATACAAGCCGGAGAAGTTGCGGAAGCGGAAGTTCTCCTGTTCGACGTTCATGATGTATCTGGGACTGGACCGAACGTATGACAGCGAGCATCACACGATCGTCTTTGCGCGTGACTACAAGAAGAACATTGACGCGATCTCGCATGGACGCGAGAGCTTCGAAGACATGTCGCTTTACATCCGCAATGCCGGAAGGAACGATCCGTCGGGCGCTCCGCCGGGCCACTCCGCGCTCTATCTGCTGGTTCCGGTAGCCAACAACAGGAGCGGCATCGATTGGGAGGAGCAGAAGCTGGAGATGAGGGAGCGGGTGTTTCGGATTCTGCGCGAGCGAACGGTTTTTGGAGATGTGCGGCCGCACATTCAGCGCGAGTTGATTGTGACGCCGCAGGACTGGGAGAGCCGATACTCGGTGTTTCTGGGAGCGACGTTCAATATGGCCCATAGCTGGGATCAAATGCTGTACCTGCGCCCACATAACCAGTTTGAGATGTTTGAGAACTGCTATCTGGTAGGTGGAGGCACCCATCCCGGAAGTGGCCTGCCGACGATCTTCGAGTCGGCGCGAATCTCAGCCAATCTTATCTGCCAGAAGTACGAGATTCCTCATCCGGCAGCACGGCCGTTGGAGCTGGCATGCGTATGAGGGCGCTCAGAGCGGATAGAATCCCGGCCAGCGCACGGAATGCGCAGGCTGCTGGTGAGGGAGTCGGCGGTGTTGAGCGATGCGTGAAGAGCGATGCGATGAAGGGAGTGGCGGGTTCGGGTGTGCGATTCAGTGGGAGCGGGCCTGGCGGCTGTGGCGGAGATACAGGCTTGACGGGACGGTTGTGGAAGATGGCGATGCCGCTGGTGCTGGCTGCTTGCTTTTGCAGCGGTCTGAGAGCGCAGGTGGGAGCGCAGGTGAGAGCAGGGACGAGACTGACGGTGGACGTGCGGCTGACCGAGGGCGCGCACGGAGATCTGGCCTATCTGATCTTCTGCTCAGCTACGGGATTCCCGGGTGAGAGAGACAAGGCGATTCGCCATGGGTTCCTGCCGATTCCACCGGGAGCGATGCAGATGAACTTCCACGCCGATCTGCCGCCGGGCGTCTACGCGGTGAGCTTGTATGAGGACCTGAACGGCAACCACAAGCTGGATCACAACTTTCTGGGCATTCCGCGGGAGCCTGTGGGAGCTTCCAACAATCCGCCAGGACGGATGGGGCCGCCGCGTTACCGCGATTGCTGCTTTCGCGTGGGCGCACAACCGAAGGAGATCACGATCATGATGGTGAACGGCTTATGAGATCTGTTGAGAAGAGGCGCGTGGTGGTGATTGGCGCTGGACTGGGCGGCATGTCCGCAGCCATTATGCTGGCTCGGAGCGGATTCCAGGTGACGGTGCTGGAAAAGAACGCCAACGTTGGCGGAAAGCTGAATGTATTGGAGACGGAGGGATTCCGGTTTGATCTTGGTCCTTCAATTTTTACCCTGCCGCAGATCTTCCGTCCGGTCTTTGAGGGCGATGGCAAAAGGCTTGAAGACTATGTGACGCTGGAGCGCGTGGATCCGCAGTGGCGCAATTTTTTTGAAGACGGGACGGTGGTGGATCTTTGGGAGGATAAGGAGAAGATGCGCGCGGAACTGGAGAGGTTCGGCTCGCGAGACGTGAAACAGTACGAGGAGTTTCTCGCCTACTCCCGGCGGCAATATGAGATCGTCGAGCGCGGGTACTTGCGCGAAGGCCTGGATACTTTTGGCCAGTTCGTTCGCTTTTACGGCTGGACGGAGGCGCGCGATCTGGACTATATGCACTCGATGGCGGGCAGTATACGGCGGCGGCTGAGGAATAGGTACCTTCGCGACATCTTTGAATATTTCATCAAATATGTGGGATCGAGCGCGCTGGAGTCTCCGGCGTTCATGAATCTTATGCCAAACATCCAGATGGAGTTTGGGCTGTGGTATGTTTCGGGTGGTCTTTACGAACTGGCGAAGGCGTTTCGACGCCGCCTGGACGAGTGTGGCGTCAGGCTGATGCTGGGGCAGGAGGTGGTAAGGATCGACCATGACCGAGGGTCTGTGACCGGGGTGCAGGCGCGTGGTTCGGATGGAGCGACCGGCTTTTTCGAAGCCGATTACGTGGTGTCCAACATGGAGGTGATTCCGGCGATGCAGAAGCTGTTGGGAGCGCCCAAGGCTGAGATGAAGAAGCTGCGCCGGTTCAAGCCATCGTGTTCCGGAATTGTTGTTCATCTGGGGCTGGATCGTGTATACCCTCAGCTTGCCCACCATAATTTTTTCTACTCGAAGGACCTGCACGGGCACTTTCGGCGGGTGTTCCGTGAGGGAAGGTTGCCGGACGACCCGACGCTGTATGTGGTTGCGCCCACGCGGACGGATCCGTCGCAGGCTCCCGCCGGGTGTGACAACATCAAGATTCTTCCTCATATTCCTGCGCTGGACGAGCAGAGGCCAACTACCCGCGAGGACTATGGAGCGCTGAAGGAGATCTGCCTGGATAAGCTGGAGCGGATGGGGCTTACCGATCTGCGGCGGCACATTGTGGTGGAAGACTTCTGGACGCCGTTTGACATCGAGGCGCGCTACGGATCCAACCGCGGTTCCATCTATGGGGTGGTCTGCGATCGGAGGAGCAACTTCGCGTTCAAAGCGCCGAAGCAGAGTACGCTGTTCCGCAACCTTTATTTTGTGGGCGGAAGCACGAACCCAGGCGCGGGTATGCCCATGGTGACCCTGAGCGGCCAGCATGTGGCGCGGATGATCGCAGAGCAGAGCGCGAAAGAGGCGCAATGATGGTTGCCGTGTTGCCGGGCGCGCTTGGGCTGTGCGCTGGTTTGCTTCTGATCCGGCGCATCCCGACCTGTCCGGCGGCAGGGCGGCGTACTGAAGAGAATGTTTCCGTCATCATTCCGGCGCGCAACGAAGAGGCGAATCTGCCTCGCCTTCTGGGTTCGATTGGCCGGTCGGCGGCGCGGCCTGCCGAGGTGATTGTGGTGAATGATGGTTCGACGGATCGAACGTCGGCGGTGGCGGAGAGTTGGGGCGCGCGCGTGCTGCATGCGGAAGAGAGACCTGCCGGCTGGACGGGCAAGTCCTGGGCCTGCTACCAGGGTGCGCAAAGCGCTCGAGGAGACGTTCTTCTTTTTCTGGATGCCGACACCTACTTTTTGTCCGGCGGTTTGGAGCGGCTGCTCTCCAGTTGGGCGCGGGAGCAGGATGACCATCTGGTTCTATCGGTGCTGCCGTACCATGCCATGGAGGCGGGCTATGAGCAACTCTCGCTGTTCTTCAACGTGCTGATGGCGGCCGGGGCGGGTGGCTTCAGCGGGGTTTCAGCGCCAAGGCTCTTTGGGCAGTCTCTGTTGATTACCAAGAAGCTGTATTTTGACGCAGGAGGCCATGCGGCGGTGCGCGGCGTGGTGCTGGAAAACCTGCGATGGGCGAGGCGGCTGCGCGAGTGTGGCGCGAGAATTCAGTGCCTGGGGGGTGAGGGAACGCTGCAGATGCGTCTTTTTCCCGACGGCATGCGGCAGATGTCCGAGAGTTGGGCGAAGGCTTTTCTGCAGGGCGCCACGGATTCCGGAGTGACGGTGCTAGGGATGGCGATTGCGTGGATCTGCGCTCTGTGGTCCACGGCGATACTGGTCGCCGTGCCCGGTGACGATGGCCGTATGAGCATAGCCGTGGTTTATGTGGTTTTGAGTTTGCAGATTGCGTGGATGGCTCGCCGGCTTGGCAGTTACGGGCTTTTGAGCTGTCTGCTCTATCCGCTGCCGCTCTCTTATTACTGCTTTATTTTTGGACGGGCCGCGGTGCGGCGAGCTTTGGGGCGCAAGGCTGTGTGGCGGGGGCGCGAGGTATGAACGGGCTGATTTGGGTGGGTAACTTGCTGGGCTGGCCTGTGATTCAACTCTCCGGCGCTTGGATCGCTCAGCGCCTTCCTGCACGGCTGTTTGAGCAGAATAGCTGGATTACCGCTCCACGGGGATGGGAGCGTGAGGGGCGTATCTATCGGGATTGGATGGGGATTCGCAGATGGAAACGGCTGCTGCCCGATGGAGGGGCGTGGTTTGGAGGTTTCGCAAAGAAGAGGATCCGATGCCGGGACGTTGCCTATCTGGGCGCGTTTTTGCTGGAAACGCGCCGTGCTGAGATAGCGCATTGGTGCATGATGCTGTGGTTGCCGGTGTTTTTTTTATGGAACCCGCCCTGGGCGTGCGCGGTGATGGCGGGATACGCGCTGACGGCAAATCTGCCGTGCATTGCAGCGCAGCGCTACAACCGGATTGCACTTGAGCGCGTGCTGACACAGCGCCGCGAGGTGAGAACGCTATGAGGGAAGCCAGGAAGAGGCGGGGCTCTGCG